>NZ_JBCLWJ010000003.1:0-442923 GCF_039563885.1 Algoriphagus sp. SE2
ACTACCAGATCAATGCTTCAGAAGCAAGGCCTGGTAGTAATAATTGAACGTTACCCGAGTAAATAATGAATTCAATTTATTGATTACCCGATTGTTCTGAAAAGATGATTAATTTTTTGTTGCAGGGCTATCTAAGTTTGTCAAAATGGCTGCAATGAGATCATCAATTCCTTTGTCCGTGCTTTCTATTGTAATATAAGGGTCAGTCGTTAACTCCTGAATGGCAGGCCAAAGTTTTGCCCAGGCTTTCCCAGCTTGTTTTGAATATAGTTTAATAAGAGCCTTTGCTTTGAGCTTTTTATCTTCAGCATCATTGGTCATTCCTTCCACTTTATTACTCACAACTGTCAGGTTACTTGAAAGGGAATTCCAAGCATTTTTTACTGTATTGGTATCATTAATTGCCTTTTGGGTCAAATCTTTTGCTTTTGTTAAACCTTCGTTTGCAAGTGATTGAACATTGTGTGCATTAGTAGCAACTTCAAGTTCGCTTTTTGCTGCTGCAAATTGGGCCTTCATTTTATTGAAATTCTTCAGTGCTTGTACTGCTTTATCTCCATAAATCCCGGCAACAACTGTCGCTGCAATGGTTCCAAATGGAAAAACCCAGGCATAGGTAGGGGAAGTAGATGCCACGATAACATTATGGTCATACTCTTTTTGAAAAGTATTCATGAGTGTTTTGAAATTTTCAATTGACCCAGTCATCTCTTTTCCACCTTTTAATTCCTTTATTCGTGTACTAGAAACGTTTGCATCAGATTCTACTTTTTGCTGCGTGGCCTTCACTGTTGACTCTGCTGCTACTAGTTTAGCCGAATAGTCGGCGAGTAATAGCCCCACATTTTCGGCATCAGAAACATTTTTAGCCGCTTGACTTTGAAGGTCTTCAATTAATTCTAAAACGGCAGCAAGAGAATCAGCATCACCAGCATCTATTAATTCATTTATGGCATCAAAAGTGCCATCATCACCTGTTTTAGCTGCTTCTGCAAATCGCCTAAGGGAATTACCCATGGCAACTACTTCGGGAAAAACCTTTTTTTGAAAATGATCAGATGCTTCAAAAATTTGTTGATAGCCCTGTAGCATTGAAGGGTAAAACTGATAAGGCCCTGTGTCGGATATCCCTAGTGTTTGTTTAAGTGTACCGTCAGTGTGTGGTAGCCTTAATCCCCATGTAGAATAAACCTGAAGAAAATGCCAGGCTTTCCAAAGTTCGCCTTTGGGAGAATCTCCAGTCATTAAAACTCCCTGTAATTGGTCCATTGAAGCATTGAGATCCATTACTTCTTGTGGATTGTTGTTTTCTGCCATAATTTATTTGGTTTTTGAGTTAATAAAAATTTCAATTAAAAATCAATACCCATAAAAACTTTCATTTCAAGAAAATGGAAAGGAAGAAAGGGTCTTTATAATATATATTATTTATTCTGTTTTAAGTATAAATTTGTCTTAGTCTTTTTAAGTAGGTTTGTTTCTATTTTCAAGATTAATAACAATTAAATCTTGAAATTTATATTAGCGTAGAGCAAAATTCATCTGTAATTTTTGCTAGAAAAAGAGTCGATTTTACAGAATCACTCAATTGGGAGTTTTAATCTTCGGAAGATTAAAAAACAACTATGGTCCTTTTAATTTTATTTGTCGAAAAATTAACAAAGGTTCTAGTTTGAATACTAAATAGTATTTCTTCAAATGGGTTGTTTTAGTTGATTATAACATTTATTTATAAACCCAAAAGCGTTAATATTTAGTATGTTTTAGTTCAAAATTTTGATTTAATTTAATAAAAATTTTGGGATAAAATATTCTTATCCAAAGAAAAACGATAATAATATTCAATAATCAATTTCCCAAAATCGAAATTTCAACATATTTTAAGCGAAGTGATAAGAATGACAATTTAATTCTGAATCGAAATACCCAGTTTTGGATATTTTTTGATCGGGTTTGAAACCCTAAAAATAGAAAATAAACTTTTATTCATAGGTTCCCTGGGGTTGAACGATTAACCACAAAGCATAATGGGAAACCCAAAAAGTATATCGTTTGACTATCATAAAGAGGGTAGAACCTTGAACTTCGATGATGTAAACTCCAAGTTCGATCTGAATATTTAAAACCTTTGAGGTTTTTGAAACCTCAAAGGTTACCCGGATTACATCCACGATGTTTATCTGGCCCTGAATAGGAGCTTCTTCCAATCAGTCTAAAAAGTATAGCCAGTAAGGCTCAGGAGTATCTAAAACAGGAGGAACAAAGAAAAAAACTAGAAAATGAACTTTTGACTATTCATGGAAGCTACTGTTCTTAGGAGTTATTTTATTGATTCTAAAAATTTTTCGATTCGCTTCTTCTGTTTTAAATGGTGCCTCATATGCATTTCTGAATATTGAATCCATTCGAAACAATTCAAAAATCCAATTCCAGGATGTTCTGATTTTCCATATTTTGAGGTACCAGTCATTTTTACCCAGATTACGTTGGTGTTCTTTTTTAATCGTTCCAATTCTGATTTTAATTGAGCTTTATTGGTGGGCTGTTTGATATTTTCCGAAATAAGTGGGTCGCCTTGAAATCGTTTGTTTTCAAATGAACCCCTATCCAAAAGAATTTTAGCACTATCTGAAGTCTCTTTTTCAATATTCTTTTCGTTACCAAGAGTCATTAGAATTTGATCGTTGTACCAACTAGTCTCTTCTATCAGATGTTGGTAGAGCTGTCCAAGAGACCAACTTCTGTCATCCGGTTTAGTCTGAAGTTGCCCAATATTGAATCGAGTTAGTTCTTCTATCCAAATATCGATTGTATCATTGAATTTTTTAATTCCCATGATTAAATGGTTTGATTTTCTAAAATTTACAAACCGAGGGAACAACGCTTCTTCATGTTCCTGAGCTCCAATGACGTAAACTCTAAGTTCGATCTGAATATTTAAAACCTTTGAGGTTTCAAAAACCTCAAAGGTTACCTGGATCACATCCATGATATTAATCTGGCCCTAAATAAGAGCTTCTTCCAATTGGTTGTACTTTCCTTATTCCTCCAATTCTTTTTCTATTGCTGTTTTTAAATCTAATAAAGTAGTTCTTATTTGAATTAATCGTGAGGTATATTGTTCGTATTTATCTTTCTCTAATTGAAGAGCCCAAAGAAAATCTTCATTAGTTAGGACATCATCCACTTTTAGATTGTTAACTAGATTACTTGAGCCGTTTGGAAGATTTTGCTGCCTTATTCCTATAAGCTTATAAAACAACTCATCAATTTTAGGTTTGGTCTCGTAGTAATATTCATTCGCGAAAAGAACCAATGTTGGTAATCCAGATGTATAGCTGTTGTTGATATGTGTTCTCAGAGAATCATTTCTTATTAAATCCAGACCACTTGATTTAAGTGCTTCAAAGGGGCCATTGCCATATCGAAAATGAACATCTTGTCTTGCCATGTTGTAAAAATTAATAAAAAGAGAATCATTAATTCCTTTGTTATCTATCATGTAAGCATCAAGACTATCGATTCCACTTTTTTTTATCTGAAGCCTGGGATCTAAATAACTATCATATTCATAGAAATCGTTGTTTATTGAATTCAGTAGCTCCTTTAAAACCAATGATTGCTTATGAATGGCTTTTTGCTCTTCATTCCAATTATTTATCTGCAACGCGATTAAAATTCCGATAACCACAAGAATAATTTCTCCAATAGCGTATTTCAGATACCTGCCTACTGGCCAAGAAGGATTTCCGTTTTTGTTTTTTTCCATGAGGTTATATCGGAGTCTCCGAAAGAATTTTATCATTTACCTTTCATTTGATTGATCATTTAAATTCCCCAGAGTCCACATCTTTAATAAACTTGATTATCCCATTAAAATACGTTTCAGGGTCATCCAATTGCGATAAATGACTACCATTGGTCGTAACACTTCTTCCTTTTTGAACTTGCGTTGCCATCCATTTCATATATTCAGGATCCATGGTGTCGTGTGTGGCACCCACCATGAGTGTGGGTACTTTTATTTCTTTTAACCGGTCGGAAATATCCCAATCGCTTAGCGTTGCTTCTTCGGTAATTCCAAACTCGCTTGGACCTTGCATATATACATAGATGTCTGGGTTAAGATGCTGAAAAAGTAATTCTACGGGTTTGGGCCATTTTTCTAAAGGCATACGTAGTGTATGCTCCGTGTAAAAATGTTCCATAAGAAGCTCTTCGTATTTTGGGTTGCCATAGTCTTTATTGGCTTCGATTTCCCTTATTTCTTTTAAAACATCTTCGGGTAATTGTGGACCTAAGACCTCTTCCGCATATTTATTGTACTCAGGAATGCTGGCTACCATATTTGAAACGATCAACCCTTTTAAATTATCCTGGTATTTAAGGGCATATTCCATCGCAAGAATTCCACCCCAAGATTGCCCAAGAAGGTAGAAATTATCTTTGTCCAGGTTTAAAGCCTTGCGGACTTGCTCTACTTCTTCTACAAAATGCTCAATGGTCCAAAGGGATGAGTCGTTGGGCTTATCGCTGTAGTAGGAATCAAGTTGATCGTAATAGATGTATTCAATTTCTTCAACGGGCAGATATCCATCAAAATTTATAAATTCCTCATGCGTTAGGCCAGGGCCTCCATGTAAAAGCAATAAACGCATTTTAGGATTGTTTCCCATGCGTTTGGTATATACATTGAATGTTCCTTTTGGTGTTTCAATAGGGATCATGTTAATACCACCGGTAAGCTGATCCTCACTGTTGGAATAATCCCAATAGCTGCTCTTCTTATCAATACTGATGTCTTTTTCCTGATTATTGGTACAGCTTGAAACCAGCAGCATGATAAATAGTAGGGATGTTGTTACATTTTTCATGGTTTTAGATTTTCCATTGAATGGTATATTAATGACTGAATCAATAATAAATGGAATCAATATGTTATTGAAACTTGTCATCTATACTTTTACTTTTCTTCTTTGGAATAAAAGATAGCTACTGTGAATAAGTTATTCATTTGGATCATTAATTTTTTAATTAAGCCAAATATTTTGAAGGATTTTTATTTTATCTTTATTTCCTTAACTAATGAAGAAATAGGTATAGCATAAACATTTTCGTCATTAAGTATGAAAATCACATCTTTCGTTTTGCCTATTAATTTTCCTGACCTAATTTCATTGTCTTCTAGTCTTATTGAAGTATTTTCAAGACTATTTATTTTATCCTTTGTATATGTTCCATAAAAATCAGCAGATATATATAAATAAAGAATAAAACTTACTCCGAATACAATAATTCTATATGTTTTATACCAAGATTTTTTGTTGCCTCCAAAGTTCAATCTCGCATAAGATTTTGGCCACTTTTTTTCCCAAAACGAGTCCATTTTAATTAAAATAAAAACAATTGTTATTGATCCGACAGCAAAAAGTAGTATATAGAAATCAGAAAAAGGAGCAATGAGAAAGTCAAATACATCCGAGTAATCAAATATATTTATTCCAAATTCCGAATATTTCTGAAAGTTAAAAAGCATCCCTATTCCAACGACAATAATATAAGATAAAGTAATAATTGTCTGTATTTCTTTTAACACCAATTCGTAAGTGTCTTTTATTAAACCTTCTTTCATTTGTTTTTAAATCGATCTAGTCATGCATTTTATAAAATCACTGTCATCAGTTGTATAAGCCAAAGAGGGGTTATATCAAATAGGGTTTTATAGAGGATTGAGTTTAAAAGGTATTGATAAATAATGAGATAAAATATTTTTATTGATAACAAATGGTTAAGATTGGTTTTTTCAACCTTACTATTTCAAAATGAAAGTTTCATTCCTTTTACGCGAAGTAAGAAGATTGTCAACTGAATTCTTTATCGGAATATTCAGTAAAGGGTGTTTTTTGTTTCGGTAGGAATATTATAACTAATTATAATCGGAGTGGTATTAAACTTTGGAAAACGATATGCGATATCGTCCTGATAAATAACATGAAATATGGCATCAGATCATTTATTGTGTGGGTGTTCTTTATAATGCTGCTTAAGTAGATCTTTTCCATAATCATTGCCATTCGGTGTTCGCACAACTGCATGGATATGTTGTCGATGGACTTCAGTTCCGTATAATTTTCTTGTACCAACTGGTGGCTGATGATCAAATTCAATGATAATGACAGGACTTTGAATCCGATAGTAATAGACTGAATTGTCTTCGTCTCCTCCGATCCAGGCAAACCAGGTGTCATCCACATATTTCTCTACCTCGTCCATTTTTACTTTCGCATGACCATCGTCCATATTGTCGACATAAAGTTTTATAAGTTGGAGTAGCTGTGCCTTTTGTTCCGCTGAAAATGAAGATGCTTTAGTACCCGCATAGTCCAACACCACATTATCTTTGAAAGCCTCTGTCAGGTTATTACTTTTTTCTTTGGACAGCTCGATTACAGCCTCACTCTTTTGCTTGTCATTTAATGACCTTAGCATCATTAAGCCTGAATCCTGCTCATCCTGCAGGATCGAAATTCCTTTGTACTTTCCTGTTTCAGCAATGACGGGTTCTGACCCAACAAATAAAGGAGTCATTACAACTTGATCACCTAAAACAAAATAGTTGATGATCAGATGGTGTCCATCCATTTGCCAACCCCATGGTTCAGTATCAGAGGGCTCTCCCATAATAGTTATCCAATAAAGCCATTCACCATATCTGTCGAAGTTCTCGTTGATCTCTCCCAGCGTATAATTCAACTTCATGATGTCTTTGCTCAATTTTAATCCTTTTGCGCTAAGCCCAGCACTCATAAGTTCAAATGCAGCACTACGTTGCTTATCTGACATGTCAACGAAACCAACACCTTGCCGAACATAGAAGTCTTGATTCATCCATTTTCGCCACTCATCGTCATTGATTGAGAATTTTATTTTTTCTTGCTGCTCGGCATCCAGAGATTCCAGGAACGCGACAGCTGCCTTACGGACAGGTTCGGTAGAGACTCCGGTGGAGTGAAGTCCGAAGAGACCTTCCTTAACATTCCCATCAGTTGTAATTCCTTTAAATGGTTCTGCCAAGCCCTTATTTTCAAGCTCAATGGATCTTGTTCTAAATCTTTCTTTTAGCTCTGGGTCCGATACCTGGGCTATTATTTGATTACTGAAAGAACCTAATAAAAACAAAAAGATAAATTGGGCGAAGTACGGTTTCATGGTTTTGAAATTTTTGATGTTGTATCTAACACATATACAAACCCACTAACGTTTATTTCTAATAGGTTTTTTAAATAGAGTTGATTTTTTAAGTTACTGATAAATAGCGAGATAATTTGGTTTTAATCCGACAGCAAACTTTTACAATTGGTATTTCTAACCTTGCTATTCTAAAGGAGAGTTTTATTTCTTGTTTAGCGAAGTAAAAAGTATGTTAGCTAATTGTTTTATCGCAATAAGCAGTATTGGATGAAAGATTAAATAAATCCTGGGAAGGCTGTTATTCAATTGTTTGTTGGGTGTACACGCCTAATAAGTCTATTGGGAGATACAAAAGAATCTCGATTAATATAAGAACTACTACAGAGATACTTTTGATTCCTTTATGGCTACTATAGTAAGGCCTGTTCTTGCCGGCTTTCTATTCTCTTTACTGGTTATTACAGGTTAATCATACTGTCATTCAACATGGGAGGTGTAATTAAGTCTCCGCTAAAATTAACTTGTTCGAAATAATCTAAAAAACCAGCCTCTTTTGCTGCTTTTTCAAGCTTATCTGAAAATTCTTTAGTTGGAAATTTCCAAATTGCCATAAACTGATAATCGATTCTTTCATTTCCGGTGTTATTATTTACTGCACAGCCTAATAATTCAGCTCCTTTTCCAATCATTTCCATTAACAAAGGATTAATTTTATCATCGAAATAGGTTTTTCGTTGAACATCTGTCATTTCTACCCAAGATGGCCTTGCTTTCCAAATTTCCGTTAATATATATCCTGCATTTTCCATAGTTCTTTATTTATTAGTTAATTAGATAATTTTGAAAATTTAATTTTTTATTAGTTGGAGAGAACACTTGTATAAACCTATTAGCATTTATACCTCATTCTGTTTTTATAAAAAGTTGAATTTATAAGGTACTGATAAATAGTGAGATAAAATGGTATCACCCAGAACAAACGGAAATAACCTTTTTTTAAACCTTGCCATTCAAAAAGAAAAGTTTCAATTCTCTTTAAGTGAAGTAAAAGAATGTTAGCTAACTTCTTAATCAGATTAAACAGTAAAGGGTGTTTTTCGTGCTGGAAGGAGGCTGGATAAGTCGAAATCAGCGTATTATTAAAAGGTTTCAAGGAGTTTAATGACTAACCAATTAACCATCCGGAGATATAAAAAGTGACTTATAAAATTCTATTAGCACTCTGGGAGAGAATAACTGGAAGTGGATCTTACATTTTCTGGAGAGCATGCAATATATCCGTTGTTGTGCTTTCGTTATTTTTCCAGTTCTAATTGTATCTCCTTAATCAATGCTTCAATTTCCTGATTCAATTCATTGTATTTTATTAATTGCACGTTTGCCATTTGAGTTCTAATCTGAATAAGATTAAATAGGTTTAGCGCATTCTCTGGTTTTTCTAAAACATCTCTTGAAGCCGAGTATAAATTTTCTAATGATTCTGAGTCGAATATTCTGTTTTGATCATTTGATATGTCTTTAAATACTGTCTTGGTATAATCTGATTCATATTCGTATTTGTGTATAAATACGGTTGACTTAAGCAATAAAGGGTTGTATAGTGCATCAACAATATTGGTATTGTTTTTTGCGCTTATTTCTGATATTCTATCCATCTCATTGAAAAACTGAATTAATTTTCTTCTAAGTTTTTCATTCCTTATTAATCCTATATTTCCAGTGGATATTAGTTCTTGAAAAGTAGTATTAATGGGTTTGAACGTTATTCTTGCTCCCAGAATATTTAGTTTTGAAAAAAGTGTGTCATTAATTTGAAATTCCTTGTTTTTGGCATAATGCTCGGATAAATAGATCCCAGATTCATAATATTCATTTTCTCCTGAAATAAAATCGACTAGCTGATTTGATTGTTCCTCTAAATCCAAAATCAGATTAGCCAAAGCTCTATTTTCTTTTTCAATTGCGATTTGATTTTGATTCCAGTTATTTATTCCCAAGGCAATCAAAATACCAATAACCACTAGCACAATTTCGCCAATCGCATAAAGTAGATATTTGCTGACTTTATTTTCAGTCAACAATTGTTGCCTAATCTTTCGAAAGAATTTTATCATTGGTTAGCGGTATCTTAATGAAGAACGACACGCTTTGGCTATGCCGATCCTAGCTGTTTTTTAGCCTTTCGTTATTTTTAAATTCTTAATATATCTCTTTAATTCAATCAATCAGATTTCATCAATTCAGCCTTTATAAGTTGAAGTATTCTATGGGTTTCTTCAAGACTCTGAAGTAATGACGAGTTAATCCAGAGTCTAATTGCTTTAGTCGAAGCCAACTTACTCTTGAAATGTTTGTTTTTAATCAAATTGTCAAAATCCAAAGGCATGTGACCTATTTGTTGTCTTACAGAATCTGTTTGGAAAAGAAAATGTTGTTCTCTAAAATTATTTAAATCCGGAGTTGATATCAAATTCGTACGATTGTACTTGGCTTGTAAGTCCCTATAAATCCCCTCGAACAAATTGATTATTTCTTTTTTTAGTTGGTCATCATGAATAATTTCGAACCCCTCATTTTTCAAGGATTCAAACCCAACGTAGGACAAAAATGATCCTTCATCAACTGGATTCAGTGCAAAATAAAAGTATGTGTTTAATGAATCAGAATAGGATAAATTATTATCAATTACAGAAGTAATAACATCAGATGCTTGGTTATCTATATTGCCCCTTTCTATCAATGACTGCAACCTTAAAATATTCGCTTCCAGATTTTCGGCTACTTCTTTTAATACCTTGGACTCTGTTTTCCGCTCTTTTTGATACTCATTCCAATTATTAATCTGTAAAGCAATGAGAATTCCTATAACTACAAGCACAATTTCTCCAATGGCATAAATAAGGTATTTGCTGACTTTATTTTCAGTCAGCAATTGTTGCCTAATTTTTCGAAAGAATTTTATCATTGGTTAGCGGTTTCTGATAATAAAGAACAATACGCTTTGGCTATGCCGATCCTATCTGTTTATGGACTTTGGTTATTTTTATTTACACTCCTTAATTATTTTCCCCATTTGGAAATAGTCAATTATCCGATATTAATTTTTCAAGTTCATTATTTATATCTGAAAGAACCGATTCTATTCTTTCAATACCGGTTAAATTCAAATTAATTTTCCGCCTTCTAATCTGAAATGTTTCTTGAAGATCAATTTGTAATCCATTATCATTTCTAATCTCATCAAGTGATTTTAATATTAATTTATATTCAGGATATCGAGAATAACTTATTTGATTCTCCACTAATTGATCTGTTATAATGAAATGCTTATTAACATAAGGATGAAGGGCCATACTAATGTCCCATCTGGGATTCGATTCGTCCCATTCTTTTATCCTCGGGAAAGTAAGTTCATATAGTTCGGCAATTTCTAATCTAAGTGTGTCATTTGAAATTATATTCATTTCAGAGGTTTTAAATGATTCATAACCTACTGAATTTGGGAAAAAATGTCGGTCTTGACTTAGGTAACTAAAGTGCAGAAATATTGAATCCTCTAACATCTTCTCACCCAATAAGAAGCGCTTAAATCTATTGCCATATTTTTGACTTTCCAGATGATACTCATAGTCATCTTTGAGATCAATTAAGGTTCTGTCCAAATCAGTTTTTATAGTTTTAAGTAACTCAATTTCGACAACTCTGCTTTTACGCGATTCATTCCAATTATTAATCTGTAAAGCAATGAGAATTCCAATGACTACAAGCACAATTTCTCCAATGGCATAAACAAGGTATTTGCTGACTTTATTTTCAGTCAGCATTTGTTGCCTAATTTTCCGAAAGAATTTTATCATTGGTTAGTGATTTCTGATAATGAATCACAACACCTTTTTAAACCCAATAGCCTTTATATCTAATAGGATTTTACAAAGAGTTGAATCTTTAAGTTACCGATAAATAGCGAAATAAAATTCTGATGACGACGGCAAACGTTTTCATTCAGTTATTCCAACCTGGATACTCCAAAAGGAAGGGTTCATTCCTTTTAAGCGAAGCAAAAAGGAGACCAGCTATATTTATTATTGAACTGTCCGATACTTGATTTTTTTCTGGTGGAAGATGAAATAACCATAATCAGAAAAGTATAGGAGGGTTACATAACATTTCTATTTTTTTCTGGGCTTTTGCCATTCGTCCCAAACATCTTTTAGGTCAACTCCCGTAGCTTCAGACATAATAGATTCTATTTGATCATATTCAAATGCTCTGCCGTTTTCTTTAGTCCAATTCAATAATCCCAAAATAGCATCTTTAAATGATTTCTCTCCGCTTGTCTTCTCTTGTATTACTACATCAAGATCATGTGCTAAAAGAGCTCCTCTTGAAAATAAATTTTTTCCAATTCTAAAGTCCAATCCATATTGTGTAGATCCAAGTATTGACAAATCTTTTAGAGATTTTTCCTGAATGTAATCAGGAGCCTCATCCATATTTTTATTGAAGAAATAGAATGGAATGGTTTTATCATTCAATACATTATAAAATGATATGTACCACATAAAACCTTCATTCATCCATATGGTCTCTATAATAGGTGCTGTTTGCCATTCAAAGGGACGATAACCAGTTCCATATGAGCGCAAAGGAAGCCAGGAATGACCTATATGATGAACAATAGTCCCAATGTTGGCATTTTCCTGATACGCCAGAATGGCTTTGGAAGTATCCATACTGGCGGTCATGCTGTTAAGATGCTCCATCGAAAACCCATAGTCATGTAATCTGGAAATAGGCTTGAGAAACTCATAACACATAGTATAGTGAGGCATGGGAATATATCCGAAATAATTAGCTAGCCCATTCAGGGACAACAAACCTCTTCTACCAATTTCTTCCATATTTATGGGCGTTTCAGAATAAGCAGCAACAAACAAAGGAATTTCAGCGTCCTTGACCTGAAAAATTTGAACCGCTTTTCCTAATAGGAACTGCGCATCTACTAATAAAGAAAAGTTATCCACCTCATAAAAATCAGTACCTTTTTTTTGTTCGATAGAAGGTCTTAACGTGCTAAAAATAGGCCAGTCCTTGTTTGTGTTTATTGTTAACTCAATTGGCTTACTTTCTAATCCTTCCACAAAACCAAAAACAGAATAACCAAGAATCCCTAAATAATTATCTCTCATTTTAGAACTGGCATAGCTACCTAATAAATCCAATTCCATTTTTCTTACATCTACTTCATAACTTATCTTTTTTACCGATTCATCACTCTCCTCAAATAAAAAATAGGAGCCATCTCCCATTATACCATTTAATGTTTTACCTGAAACAGTATATCCTTTCACTTGATCAACAAATGCAAAATAGTTTGTTAGCTCGTACGTTCCGGGTGCACTTCTTGGGATTACTAATTTGATACTACTAGATGGTAACGTCTCAAATTCTAACACCACTTCAATTTTATCAGAATTAGGAGTATGATTGAGTAGGTATGCTACTTCACTTTGGGCGTAGGAAAAACCAGCAAAAAGAATGAGTAAAAATTGTAAGGTGAGTTTTTTCATTTCTAAGGTTGTATAACATGTTTATTAACCCAATAGCATTTATATCTAAAAGGATTACAAAAAAGAGTTGAATCTTTAAATTACTGATAAATAGTGGGGTAATATATTTTATTGAAAAAATGGTGGTTATCGATTTTTCTTTCTAAAGAGGGCTACATTTCTGAGGGTAAGGTCTATTGCTCTAGCAGGATGATTTATAGTTTCTTTGATATTATCGGCTTCATTTTACAAACAGCACCAAAAAGAGGGATCAAGGAAGGCCGATACTATCTTAAGTTATTCATTAATATCGATGTTAAAAAGCTACATTTATTGCAGCACCGAGTTTGATTAATTATGAAATATTAATATTGCTTGTTTAGGCATTTTTTAAAAAATAGCAATAAGCAAATACGGAAATTTGTTGCTTCGTATTTTCTCGAAAGTCAACAATTAGATTTCGACCAAAAAAACTTTCTTTTTTCAATCTTTTGTTAAGTTTTTAATTTCCTGCTCTATTGCTTCTTTAATTTCAATTAAGATGGATGTTCTTTGATAGCATTGCTTGACAATGCGTGTTTGAATATGGTACATGCCAACCAGCAAAGCCTTAAAATCTTTTTGAGTTTTAATGGATTCTATAAATTGTCCAAATTCCGAAAAATCGTTGAGGTTTTCATAAATACTATCCAAATCAACTTGATTATAAGCAGTTCTAGCTTTTAGGGGTAGAATATGGTTAACTGCCAAATCTACCTGTGTTCTGTTTGGGAGGTAAGATTGATTCCAGTCGTTATGCACTTTTTGGAAGTTATAATAATTAGTCAATTCATTTTTAAGTTCGATATTGGTGAGCAATTTAATATTTCCGGTCGCTCTTAAATCGGTAATGGTATTTTCAAAAATATGAGGAAACTGCACAAAGCCTGCCTGTGAAATAGATAGCCATAAAGCTGCGGTATCTTGAACTATGGTTTGGCCCCATTCGACATTTGAAATTTCAGTTTGCGTAATGTCATAACCACTATCAATAAAGTTTAAGATATTGGTCAATTTCATCATATTTTGTTGGGCATTCCTGCTCTTAAACTCAAACTCTAAAGAATCCTTAACCAAATCAGTTTTTAGATTTTATAATAGCTGAGTTCCAGTTTCCTTAATTTCTGTTGTTCATTCCAGTTATTAATTTTCAGGGCAATCAAAATTCCAATAACCACCAGCAATATTTCTCCTTAGGCATAGAGTAAATACTTCCCAGTTTTGCCTTCTGTAATTATATTCTGTCTTATTTTTCTAAAGAATTTTATCATTGGAATTTCCGCGTTTTAATGAAGGCTAACTGCTTGTATGAAAGGAGTGACAAAGGAATGGGAGCCATAAACATTTTAGGCATTGATACCCCTCCGTCATTTCTTAATCTGATCTATTCAAGTTTTTATTAATCAAAGTAATTAGCTTTTCGGCTTCATCTATTTTTTCAGCCATAATAGTAATGTATTCTTTGTGATAGCCAAATGATTTTTGTAATGCATTTCTTACATCTCTTTTATTAGCGATTTCTTTGAAATTGAAATCAAGTTTATTGGTATTGGGATCTATATAATTGTAATCGACATTTGGATGAATCTTAAGAATTTCCAGCTGTTGTAATGTTTCCCCCAACTTTGTAATAGCAGCATTAATTTCAAGAGTTTCTTGAAGGTATTTAAGGAATTCTTGATTCAGCTCTTTGTCAATTCTATCAATTGTACCTTGTGCGATAATTAGATCATTTCGATTGATATTTTTATCAATTGGAGAAAACATTTGAAATTGACTTAGAGCTGAAACAATTACCTGCTGTTCAGCAGAAGTAAGATTTTCATCACCTCTATCAAAAAGTTTAATTGTATTTGCTATGTTATAATTTATTGCTTGATATTGAGTTTTTCTACTCGAAAGGGAGGAAATATCTACGGTTAATTCAACCTTCAGATTTCTTAGAAACTCATTATCTTGATTGTGAGTCTTTCTTAATTCATTCCAATTATTAATACTTAATGCAATCAAAATACCAATAACAACTAGCAATATTTCACCAAGAGCATATTTCAGATATTTGACAGTATTACCTTCTGTCAGTAAATTATGTCTAATTTTTCTAAAGAATTTTATCATTAGCTTATTGGTTGGGAATGATGAAAGCTAACACTTTTATAAACCCTATAGCGTTTAGGTCTAATCGGATTTTAATAAAGAGTTGAATTTTTAATTTACCGATAAATAGTGAGATAAAATGGTTTTATCCACAACAAACGGAAATTACCTTTTTTTCAACTTTGCTATTCCAAAAGATAAGTTTCAACCTTTTTCAAGCGAAGTAATAAGACCGTCAGCCATTTTTTTATATAGAAATATCTAGTATTGGGTATTTTTTATCCTGGGTGGAAGATTAGAAAAATTATGATGTGGCTTTATTCAATCGTTTATTGGTTTTATAGTCATTTGAAACAGGTTCAGTATTACAGATTCTGAAAAGCAGGTTTGTTTCTTCTCTTGGTATAATCCAGTTTGTTTTACAAACAGAACCAAAAAGAATAGATCATGGACGACCTATTTTATCTTAAGTTATTCATTAATTACGATTTGCATAATCCACATCCAAGTCCACATACTACCCAATCTTGACTTCTTCCAATCAGGCCAAAAAGTAAGCAATCAAAACCAGTCCGCCTCAAGAGGATCAAAAACAGATTAAGCCAAGGAAAAATGCTAGAAAATGAACGCTTTATTATTCAAGGAAAGCGTTGTTCTGCTTTCGTTATTTTTTAAATATTTAAAACCTAACTTTTCAAGTGTTCGAGTTCGTCTCGAATGAGAGACAATAGTTCGTTGATAGCCTCTTGACAATTCTGAAGGGAATCAAGAGCATTACTAACTGTACTAATACTACTACTTAATTCTATTACAAGTTTAGGGTAAAATCTTTCGAATTTCTTTATGTCGAATACGCTTGCAGGCTGTATATTATTACGGTCATAAAAAATTTGAAGATCTCCCTTAATAATTGGCTTGATATGAAATTCCGATTTCTCATCAATGCTTGCGTCTATATGCAAATAGCGTTGGTATCTTCTGTCATATAGCTCTAACAATTTGGATTTTATCTCTTCAGATTGGAGAAGTGCATGGAAACCACCGTTTGACAATTGATTATATGCGCTATATCTAGGAAAAAAACTGGCGCCGATTTGTCCAGCTTTTTTAATAGAATCTTCGAGCTGTTGAATTGTATAGTTCTCAACAAGTTCTTGATATGAATTGCTGATGAAAAATTTTTGAGCTTCCATTCCAGCTCTTATAAGTCCACTAAATGTTACTACATCTGTAGAATCTGCAGTCAAACTTACCAATAGATTTTCATAGAGTTTGATTTCTTGAACTCGCTCTTTTCTGGATTCATTCCAATTATTAACCTGAAGAGCCAATAAAATCCCAACCATAACTAATGCAATCTCGCCAATAGCATAAAGTAGATACTTGCTAAATTTATTTTCAGAGAGTAGCTTTTGGCGAATTTTTCTAAAGAATTTTATCATTAAATTTTCTTTATAATGAAGTGAAACTGTCCTGCTATAACGCCTACCGCTCTAGCAGTATGATTTATTATTCCTCTGAAATAATCTTATTCGTTTTAGCAACAGTACCCAAAATAATAGATCAAGGAAGACTAGGTTACAATACGTTTTTTTATTTATCGGAAAGCCAATGTAACGTATTGATTACAAATTGCTTCCAATCATATCCCTCAAGATTCAATCCAGCTCTTTGTTTAGAACCATCTTCTAATTCAAAAATCATTGCTGTAAAACCGTTAGAGTCTCCAAACGCCACCACTTTCCCTTTTCCTTTTGTTCCAGCTAATCCCTGAGAATTACCCATTCCAATGGGGCCTACTCCCGTTGGATGCATTACGTTTTCAGATGATTCTGATAAAATCAATAAATTTGAATAGCCTTCACCCGAAAGGCCACTTCCTCCGAAAGTTAGAAGCCGATTAACACGATCCGATGGGTTTTGACCTGTGATAATTGGATGTTCACTATTTAGTAATCCATTTTCATTCGAAAATTCAATCCAACCAGTTCTTCCTATATTTTGGTCATAATGGGAGGTGTCAATTGTTGTCCCGATACTTGATGTAATACCAAATTTATTCAGTAAAGGATTAATGGCTTGGTCGAATGGTGCGTGTTCACTAAAAATAAGCAGCGAGCCCCCATTATCTACCCAGTCATACAAACTATTTATCTCTTCTGTTGAGAATGTTGATTCATCAGTGACTTCTTTTTTTGTCGTAAAGTCGAATGGAAGTGCTGTTACAATAATTACAATATCAAAGCGATTTAAGTATTCAGGCGTGAATTCCGAACTATCAACTAGAGTTTGATATCCATCGGCTTTTGCGAGATCAGAAAAGGGTTTAATGAAATCCCACTGAATGAAAAAGTTATGATGAGCCCCATCTAAAAGAATTTTTGGCCCTTTTCCTTTTTCGTATGTTGGCGCTTCAACCTTAGAATTAAATTCTGAGTCGTTTGACATTGGCCATTGAGCAAATGATAAATTGCAAGACAGAGTCAGGACAAAAAGTGTAGAGTATATTTTTCTTAGATTCATTATTTCATAAAAGTAAGCTAACGTTTAGTGTAAATAGGCTTTTCAATTTTTTTTACTTTCAGTTGTAATTTGTTTTGATAGAATATTTCTGCAATTCTATTTTTAATAATTAACACTTTCTTGCATTTACTTACCCGTTATATAGTTTGTTCGCCTTAACAAAAGACTTTTTCAAGAACTCGATTTTTAGTTTTTTATTCCTGACTAAAATCTAAATAGAAATCAAAAAAAGGTAACATCTGGTTAGGAATACGCCCATCTGTTGTATAAATGTTATTAACATGGGTCCCAATGTATTCCTCTGCATAATGTTTAATCCCTACATTTTCCAATTTCTGGCTGAACATTTTGCATTGTATTGTAAACCGGTCACCTGCATTTCTTCCCCAATCAAATTTTATGGCTTTAAGTTTATTTAAATTATCCAGGTAATCATCAATCATATAAAAGGGCATATTTTTATACCATTTTTCCAGTACTTCCTGGTTCACTTCTAGCACTCCTTCATTGTATTCAAAAGGGACATCGCAATAAAAAGGTGGATTGTTTGGATTGGGAGACCACGATTTACCAAAGGCCACGATTACTTTACCAAAATATAGTTTATTGAGGTCTTCTTGATTTTTTACAGTGGCAAAATCCCTATATGTACTGCTGTTTGGTCCATATTCTCTGACAATTGCCAATGCTCCAGGACTTAATGCATATACACTGCTGAATATTTCCGGATGATGCATTGCTATTTTAATTGCACCGTACCCTCCCATACTGTGTCCTGTAATTCCGCGACTTTCACTTTTGGCAATTGTACGGAAATTAGTATCCACATATTCTACTAAGTCGAAAGCTGTAAAATCTTCCCAATTACCGAAAATCTGACTATTACTATAAAAGCTCCCATCATAGGTTGTTTTTTGGTCGGGTATAACGAGTATAAAAGGTCGAATTTTATTTGATGAAATGGCAAAATCCAATAACCCAGCCATTGGAGTTAACATTCTATTATCTCCGGAAAATCCATGAAGAAAATAGATCACTGGATAGCGTTGTTCGCTTTCATCGTATCCTGGGGGAAGATATACTGAAACGGCGCGGTTAGGATTCTCTCCAAAATCATTTTCAAGATTTTCTGAATAAATCGTGTCTGTTAATACTTTCCCTTCATTGCTTTGTGGGTAGGCTATAAAAAGGATACTAAAAAATATTAAGCATACTAGGAATAGGTTTTTCATATTTATAATTTTTTTCACATAGAAGTTAGTTGTCATTTTCTCTATATTTCATATAAAAGACAGACAAATTTATTTATCATTTTACGCTTTTTTTTGTGGGAGACAACGATTAGTGCGTTGTGGAT
This sequence comes from Algoriphagus sp. SE2, assembly GCF_039563885.1. Classification (NCBI taxonomy): domain Bacteria; kingdom Pseudomonadati; phylum Bacteroidota; class Cytophagia; order Cytophagales; family Cyclobacteriaceae; genus Algoriphagus; species Algoriphagus sp. SE2. The sequence continues at coordinate 18,757 of NZ_JBCLWJ010000003.1, forward strand.
TTTATCTCACAATCCTCCAGGTTTTAAACTAACCTTCATTACATATTTACAACTTCTTTTTATCACTTATACGCCTTGAAAAAAACATAACAGAATAATAAAGTCAGTTACTCAGAAAGTTTTTCAAGCTTTATTCTAAAACCAATGAGAATTAAGAAATAAATTAAAAAAACGCAATTAGATTCTGAACTTTAGTATTATGCCAATAAACTTCCAAAAAACTAATTATGATCAGGAAAACTTATATAGCATTCATCTTCGCTAAGAAAGATGAATTCATAACAATTTGATGAATTTCCCAACGACATTAATCACTGCCTGTTCATATTTCCAGGAATTCCAATGTTCTTCTTTTCCGTAAAATGGATCCGCGGTAGTAACAATGATCATATCTAGGTCTTTTAGTAAAACAATTAATTGTCCACCATGACCCCATGCAAAACTGAATTGATGCTCACCTACTTTTCCAGACCACCATTGATAGCCATATCCAACATCGTGAAAGTAGCGCCCCAGTCTACTGGATTTAACTCCGACTGAATTTATATTTTCTGAATAATTTTGCAATGATGCTTTGATCCAATCGGCTGGAATTATCTGCTTGTCTTTAATGCGTCCTTCATTTAAATATAATGAACCAAATTTGGTCATATCTCTTGCTGTAAACTGAATATCACCTGCGCCTATATTATAACCGTCAAGGTCTTCAGGCCAATCACCCAATTTTACTTTTAGAGGTTCAAACAGGTTTCTTTGACCAAAGGATTTTAAGTTGGTGTTGCAAGCCCGGGCTATAATTATCGCAAGCCAGTTAGATGTCAAATTGCTATATTGAAAAGTAGTTCCTGGATCACTGGTTAGTGGAATAGCATCTATTTTGTCCAAATATTTTCCGGACCATAAAGCATCCCAGTAAGCCGAATCAATTTCTTCTGAGGGAAAACCAGCTCTCATTTGTAACAGCTGTTTAATTGTTATATTCTTCTTTCGGGGATCAGTTATTTTACTTTCAATTTCAGGGAAAAAATCCAACATCCTTTGGTCGATGCTTGAAATGCATTTATTTTCGATTGCAATACCCATTAAAGCCGACATATAACTTTTGGTGACCGATGCGCGTTGTGATAATTGATCTACCGAACCTTTATTAAAATATCCTTCTCCTATGAGATAGCCGTTTTTGACAATCAATAAGCTATACAATGTTTTTAAGTGAGAAGCATCATAGTAAAGTTCGTCAACAAGATTTTTATCTAATCCTTGCGCCGTAGGACTTGAAACTTCCCAATCTTCCAGATTCAAGGGTGTATAGTTAATTGTCTCGTACTCAGAAACCTTTCCTCTAAGCATTTCTGCCATAACAGGTCTGTTGGCTTGAATAATGCTCAAATCAATTACTAATCCCATTGGCCCTAATGCAGATTCTAATTGCTTATATGTTTCCAGATCAATTTCAACAGGTGCGGTAACAATATCGAAAGCAGTGGCGCCATCATTATTTCTCAAGTACTTGTCCGCTCCTTTAACAAGCAACGCTTCCGCAATTTCTTTATAACAAAAGAAAGCCGCTATGTGCAATGGGGTCGAACCCTGACTATTTGGTATATTTAAATCTGCCCCTTCTTCTAGTAGTATCTTAACAATTTCTGTCTTACCAAACGTCGTTGCAATTATCAATGGAGTGGATCCGTACTGATCTTTTTGATTAATATTAGATCCAAATTTCAAGGCTTTCTTAACATTTTCAATATCCCCCTGAAGGATAGCTAAATGCAAATTGGTGTCTGGATTTTGTACTTGCGATTGAACTTGCAAAGAACAAATAACAAACAGAGTAAATAGTATTATTATTACTTTCATAAATCTTGCTTTTAAAGATAATTTATGCTCCTACACCTTTCAACAACTCATATTGTCTATTCTAAATAGTTCATCTTTGCCTAAATTTTGATTTGTCGGTCTTCCCTTATTTCGCCTATGTGGTAATATGCAACGATCTCTTTGATTAGATTATCCTTTGAATAATACCACTCACATACATTCAAAGAAAAATCCTTTCCTTTTTTTGCAGTAAATAGAACACCGGCTTTGTCTCTATCATAAATCGCCTCGGCAAAACGAAAGTCTGACTAAGAAATTTATCTTCATTTTCTTTAACCAAGTTAAGATATGTGCTCTTTCCGTCAATCGATCCAAAAGGACTTGTATGTTTGAAGTCTTCTGATACTTGTTAATTCAGATAATCGCAATTTTTCCCACTTCTTAAACCACAGTTTCACTAAATCTTTTGGTTCCATTTTCAGTGTATTAATTGATCAATTTTGTTTTTGTGATTGCACTATAACATTCGCATAAACCCAATAGGGTTATTTGGCTTAATTCAAGAGATGAATATTAATTTATTGATAAATAGCGAGATAAAGTATTTTTTATACAGATTGATTGAGCTTTCAATTATTCCTTTGACACAGATTTACTGTAAATGACTGGCATTTGACCTTTCCATTTATTCCAAAGTTCATGATCTATAATAAGCTTAGCCATAAAATGTCCTACATTAATTCGGCTGACAGTACCAGCATTAAAAATAGCACTTCTTATTGGTGAAGGGTAAACCTCATATTCGGTAACCTTTTCTTCATTTATCAGATTATCCGGACGAACAGCTACCCATTCAATGAAATCATTTTTTTGGCCAACCTTTGTCCGTAAATAGTCAGCCGCATTTTCATTATCTACGTGAGGAGGTAATACTAATCTTAGTAATGCTATTATGAATCTTTGACCCATCGAAATGGGCTCATTTAGGTCCCTGTTGCGGTTACCAGAAGTATTCATCAAAACAAATTTCACTGGCTTTTCTGCAGCATTTTTTTTTATAGCAGTAGATAGGAGGCTGACAGTATCTGTTACTAACTTACGTGGTTTTCCATATAAGCCTTTCATATTCATATTATGGCCTAAACAGGAAGCGACAGCCTGACAACCCTGGATGTATTCTGCCATTTCGGTCAAGGATAAATTTGATACACTAGCATGGATGATGGAGAGTTGCTCATTGTTTTTCCAGGATTCAGGCAATTTTTCTGGGGATCGGACAATCACCTTTACGTTTTGTTTGTCATTTAGCAACTGCTCCACTAAATGTTTCCCTGTTGCTCCACTTGCACCTACTACCAATGTCGTCATGATGAATGTTATTTTATTCTTATGAATCTATTTCTGCACGAATAGCTTAAAACGGTTTGCACCTACCTATAAAGGTGGGGGTTTTAAAACAATTCATTTCCAACCAATCGCAAGCTTTGAATAAACAGTAAGTTTTATTTAAGCACTGGATCAATTTTTGGGGAAAGGTGCTCTTTTCCCTAATTAGAATTGCAATAAAAATAAAATAGTAGAAAACTTCCTTTTACCCTAGCTATCAAGATGAATTGAGAAAAATACCCCAATCTCAAATTCTCTTATCCGAACTTAAACCCCTGTTTAACTATCTTTCTTTCTTTGTAAGCCACTCACATAAAATATCATTCTGGAATAAACTTGTTTCACTTTACTCAGGTTTATTTAAACACCAACCAACGGGAACCTCTGATAAAAATCCATCATAGTGGTCACCTAAATAGACTAGTTTTGTAATATGTTTAAAAAGGCATTAATCCTTTTGGGACTCTTCTTATGCACCGGTGCAACTATCGCACAGGATATTGTATTTAAGAAAGTTGATAGACCAATTTTAATCGATGGAGAAATTGATGAAATCTGGGCGGAGGCAGATTCTGCCTATGATTGGATGCAACAATTCCCCTATGATTCATCTTTGGCAGTGAATCAATCGGTAGCCAAGGTGCTTTACGATGATAAGAATGTGTATGTACTTGGGATTATGTACAATGCTACAAATGATCGATCCTATGTGACTCCCTCTCTCCGACGGGATTTTAGAGGGGCTGCCAATGATAATTTTACGGTAGTTTTGGACACCTTTCAAGATCGAACGAATGCATTTTCTTTTGGGATCAATCCATTTGGGGTTCGAAGAGAAGGTTTGGTGGCCAATGGAGGAAGTGGCCGAGATTCATTTAGCCTTGACTGGGATAATGTGTGGAGGGGAGAGGCCAAGCGCTATCAAGGATACTGGGTGGCTGAAATCGCCATTCCTCTGAATTCCCTACGGTTTAATGAAGGTCAGGACTTTTGGAATATCAATTTTTACCGAGTGGATAGTGAAAGCGCAGAACGATCCACTTGGGCACCCATTCAACGAAATTTCAGTCTCTATAATCTGGCCTCATCAAGGGTGGCAGAATGGGAACAACCGACTAAAAGAAGTGGCAAGAATCTCTCTTTTATTCCCTATTTGTCAGGTAACTACAATCAAAATTTTGCAGAAGAGCTAGATGTTAATAAAGGGCTCAGTGCGGGTTTCGATGTTAAATACGGGATTACTCCTGGACTGAATTTGGATCTTACGGTCAATCCGGATTTTTCTCAGGTGGAAGTAGATCAGCAAGTAACCAACTTGGACCGCTTTGAGATTTTCTTTCCCGAACGGAGGCAGTTTTTTCTAGAAAATGCAGACCTTTTTTCCAATTATGGATTGAGAGATACCCGCCCATTTTTTAGCCGAAGAATAGGAGTTTCCCGGGATGAAAACACCGGCCAGAATATTCAATCCCGGATTCCTCTGGGATTAAGGTTGAGCGGGAAAGCCAATGACAATCTTCGGGTAGGAGTATTGAGCATGCAGGTGTCGGATAACGAGGCTGCACAATTGCCTTCCTACAATTATTCCATGGTTTCGCTTCAGCAAAAAGTCTTTTCCAGATCGAATATTTCGGCCTTTTTGGTGAATAAGCAAACCTTTGAAGACCCTAAAGAGTACAGCGATAGTTTGTACAATGAGTGGGACCGGACCTTTGGATTTGATTACAACCTGGCTTCGGCAGACAATAAAATTACAGGAAAGTTTTTCTACCATCAAAATATCAACCAGGTAAAGGTAGATAGCGCCTTTGCTACCGGGATGGAACTTCAATACAGTGTGCCGGAATGGGAATTTAATATGCGAGCCCAGATGGTCGGTGCGAATTATGCACCGGAAGTGGGCTTTGTTCGACGGACAGATTTGCAGCAACTCGCCATGACCTACCGGAAACGTTTCTTTCCCACGAGTGGAGAAGTGCAACGACATGGTCCTGGCTTTGACTATGACTTGAAGGGAAACCAAACCTATGGTTTCCTTGATTGGGATGTAAATATCTTGTATGATATCACTTGGCGCTCATCTGCTGAATTTTCCATGCGGCTGCGTAGGCAATACACTTATCTGTTTAGATCCTTTGATCCCAGCGGTACAGGCGGACTTCCCTTGGAGGCAAACACCGAGTACACCAATAATCTGTTGATTGCCCGGTATCAATCTGACGCACGAAAAAAAATATCTTTTGAGCTGAGCACCCGCTCTGGAGAATATTACAATGGGATGCGTTGGAACCTTGAGGGAAGCATTCAGTGGCGCTATCAACCGCTAGGTTTTACCAGTATTGATTTCGCATACAATGGCATCCGATTGCCTGCCCCCTATAATGATGCAAATCTTTTCCTGATCGGGCCAAGGTTTGATTTCACCTTTAGCAAAAAACTTTTTTGGACAACCTTTGTCCAATACAACAGCCAAATCGATAATGTAAATATCAATTCCCGACTGCAATGGAGATTTGCACCTGTTTCTGATATTTTCCTGGTGTATACGGATAATTACCTTGCAGAAACGCAGGAAGGCTTTATTCAATTTGGCGGATCCAAATCCCGTGCTTTGGTATTCAAGATGACTTACTGGTTGAACTTGTAGCGAGTTATTAAGGGGAATACGCTGAGTGGTTGCCTTGCTGTTTTAACTTTAATGGTGCTCGTTAAAGCTGGAGTTACGTTTGGTGAATGGGATTAAGGAATTAGGCTATCTTCCTCTTCAACTTCAGCACCGTAATCTCAGGCCAAATCCCTACTCGACCTGGAAAAGCCAAGAAACCAAAGCCTCGGTTCACATGGAGGTAGCGGCCTAGTTCCTCGTACAATCCGGCCCATTTCGGGTAGCGGAAGGACGCAGGACTCCATTTGATAAAACCCGGGATTTCTATTCCAAACTGCATTCCATGCGTATGGCCACTGAGGGTAAGATGAATAAATTGAGAGAATTTTTTTACTTCCTCATCAAAATGAGAAGGATCATGACTCATCAGAATTTTAAAACTTTGATCACTGAGGTTTGCTGCAGCTTTGTTTAAGTCTCCGTATTGCCCAAATCCCTTTCCCCAGTTCTCCACTCCAATCAAGTCGATGCGTGCGCCGGCTTTTTCAAGCTTCACGTTCTCGTTCCGCAAAAGGCGGAAACCTAATTCTTCCTGAATCTCATATAGACGCTGCATATTCGCATCTTTGGCTTTCTTGCTAGGCCAAGACATATAGTCCCCATAGTCGTGATTTCCTAAAATGGAATATTTGCCCATGGGAGCTTTGAGCTTTTTAAAAGTCTCGATCCAAGGCTCCATTTCTTTTGAATGGTTGTTAACCAAATCCCCTGTAAATAGAATAATATCGGATTCCTGTTTGTTGATTAAATCCACCCCGTATTCCAGTTTCTTTTTGTCGTCAAAACTGCCTGAATGTATATCTGAAATTTGAGTGATGGTAAAGCCGTCAAAAGCCTCTGGTAAGTCATCAAACTCTAGGGTATGATTTACTACGCGGTACCGGTATTTGCCAATTAACACTCCATGTAGGATCCCTAAAAAAGGAATGGCGGAAAGCACTAATGCGGTTTGACTTATAAATTTTCTACGATCGGGCAAAAAATCGCCTTCAGAGTTTCCAGAAACAGATTGGAAAATCCCTGTTAAAAATCGGAATATATCTTCACCAAACATCAAACTCAGGATGATTAGCTTCGGAATTAAAGAAAGTACCAAAAGGGAAACAAACCTTCCAAAGTTTAAACTGACATCACCCCGGGTGAAGGTCAGAAAAACATAGCCTGCAAAGAGGTATATGGAGACTGAAAAGACCCAATAACCAATTTTAATCCAGATTTGATTTGAAAAAAGAGTTTTAAAAGCTTGGTAGGAATACCAGTCGATAAAGAAAACAAAAAGGAGGAAGATTAGAATACGAATTAGGATTGCAATCACTAGCTAAGGAAGTTATTTAAGAGAGGAATTTCATAAAGATTGGCAAATCGCTTTTCTTCTATAAAGGATTACTAAACTAAAACTTGTACGGATTAAAACAGTTCAATGGTTTTAAAAAATGCAAGTATTTGTGAATCATGGTAATGTGGAAGTGATGAAATGTAGGGGATCTCGAAATAATGACTAAAGAATTAAAAGTTCGAGGTCCGAAAAAAAATTGTGATTTTTCGGATTTATGGTTTTGATAGGCAGAACGGTTTTGTACAATTAGTTGCAGACACTGCCGTAGGGAACAGTCCGCTTGACTCACTTGCTCTTCGAGATTTGCAATCTCGAAGCTGTATCCAAAGATTTACAATCTTAATAATCAAACTAGTCTCGATTCTTTTAAGTTAATTTCTCAATTACCCGGATTTGATATCCTATGATCTAGGTTCTTGATTGCAAATCCTGAACAGCAGAGGAACGATGAATGTCCCGAAGGATATGGACTATACCCGTAGTTGTGCTTTCGTTATTTTGTTAATTCAGTCTCAATTAAATTCAAGACCTCTTCTTGAAAAATGTTTAATTCTTGAGCCGCATCGAGTATATCTCTAGCATTGATTATTCTATTGGACAAAATACTCTCAAAACCTAAATCCGATAATAAATCATCTTTTGAATATTCAAATTTACTGTTCCCTGTACTTGCATTTCCGAAATATCTAAGTGTTCTCCTGAACGGATATTTAGTTTTAATATAAGGTAATACTTGTTCAAAAACGTCATTTTCGGTCCATTTATAAGTTGTGTAATAGGTGTTAATGAGACTATTCCAAGATGAGAGTTTAGAACTTAATTCATTATTTTTTATCAATGAAATTTTACCAGAATTTACTAACGAATTAATAACACCGTCTTTTGGTGTAAATTGAGGTAGCCAACCTATTCCGAACATAAGAGAGTCTAATTTTTGATCATCTAACTTTTTTGGTTTTGGAGAAATCTCTTCATTTAATTCGGCCAATAATTCTAAAACTTTTTTATGCCTTTTTAATTCGGAAGAAAGTATCTCTTTATTTTCCGTAAACTTTCTTTTCAATGCTATTAGAATAACCTCTTCTTCTTTATTATTTTCTGCTTTCATTCCAATTGTTAATCTGTAAGGCAATCAAAATTCCGATAACCACTAAGACGATTTCTCCAATAGCATACTTAACGTATTTTGACGTGTTGTTTTCACTCATGAGATTATATCTAATTTTTCTAAAGAATTTTATCATTGGTTATTGGTTGGTTTCGATAACTTTCGGGATGAAGCACAACACTTGCATATTCGCAATTGCGAATATATTTCTTATTACAGTAGAGTTAATGGTAACTCTAACTAATTGAAAAACAGTTTTTTATTAATTTTTTTTCGACAACAACCGACAACAAATGTTATTATCGGGGATTTATGATTCCTTTAATATTCAGAACAATTTAACCAGTTTCTCCAAAATCTGAAGATTCAGGAAAAAGAACTACGTTATAAGTTCCTATACCCAGTACAGAAATGCCATGAAGGTTAATTGTGTGGTAAAGTACCTGTCGTAACAAAATACTATCTTAGTGTCTTAATTTAAACTCAAAATTATCTATCCATCTCATGTGTCTTTTTTCAACTACATTCCCATCCCCCTCTGTTTATCTATTAATTCTGTTTCTAATGCTTGGATTTCAGAATCCAGTTATAGCACAAGATAATTCCAACCGAACATGGCTGGCAGGAGATCATCATATTCATTCCAGATATAGTGTAGGCTGGAATCGTGAAGTGGATCCTCCTAGCCCTATTATAGGAGGTGATGCCATTTATCCAACTCCCATGAATGCCTTAATGGCTAAGTATTATGGACTTTCGTGGATGGTAACCACCGATCATGGCGGCCCCAATCACAGTAAAGTAAATCTTGAAATGGCTTATCCTGAATTGTTGTATTCCAGAAAAGTTGTTTCAGAAGTGATTCAGTTTTATGGGATGGAATTCGATACTCCCGGAGCCGATCACTCCAGTTTAATTGTCCCGCATACGCATGATGAATCTACCCAATTACACAGCATAGAATCTCAATTCAGTAAAAGAGAACCTTACCCATCTGATTCAACTTGGGATACCGAACCAAGAATGCTTGAAGCATTGGCATTCATGAATAAAATGGCCACAAAACCGGTGGTTATTGCTAATCACCCTTCCCGATCTGCATCAGATTTGGGTGTGTATGGAAGAGATGATCCTGCCGAATTTCGGGACTGGAATGATACAGCCCCTGACATTGCCGTTGGTATGGCAGGAGCACCTGGTCACCAAGCTGCTACCTTAAATCCCGACAGTACTTTTCGTGAAAGTTCCCGGGGAGGATATGGACAATTCCCTACTATGGGAGGTTTTGATCAGATGACTGCTAAACTGGGCGGTTTTTGGGATTCAATGTTGGGCGAAGGTCGTCGGTGGTGGATAACCGCAAACTCCGACTCACATGTTAACTGGAGGGAAGGTGGTAGCGATTTCTGGCCGGGCGAATATTCCAAAACCTATGTTTTCGCTCAAAAAAATCATGATGATATTATAGATGGCATTCGAAATGGACGTGTTTTTGTAACTCTGGGAGATTTAATCTCAGAGCTTTATCTTAGTGTAGAAGGAGGCCATCATACTGCTGATATCGGAGGTGCAATTCATATTGCCCAGGGGGAAGATGTAACTGTTACCATACGCTTTAAAGACCCTGATACCCTGAATTCATGGGGAAAAAACCCTGAGGTTACCCGTGTTGATTTGATAATGGGAGAAGTAACAGGGCCGGTTACCGATCGAAATGACGATAGCAATCCTACTACACAGGTTATTGCACGTTTTACCGAGTCTGACTGGATAGTCAATGGTGAATATAGGGAAATAAGATACACGATTTCGGAGCTGGGTAATGAAAGTTATATCCGTATCAGAGGTACCAATAGTAATGAATTGGAACCTCAAGAAGATGAAGAAGGCGAAAGTCCGTGGGATGAATTATGGTTCTATTCTAATCCTATATTTATTGATATAGAATGATTGGCACAGATTATATAATTTTGCAGAAAAGATTTAAGTAGCAAGTACATGCTCGTTGATATATTTCCCTCCAACGGATCTCTATTCTGTTGAAGGTAGGGCCAAAACACCCATGCTAAAAAAATTAAATGGGTTGTACTCAGAAGTTCACAAGTGTTGCAAAACCTTTGGACTGAACTGTAGAGCAGTGCCCGATCTTGGGTAAAAAAATCTCTTAACTAATTTCAAGGGCTTGTCCTATTCGGAATATTAATGGTATGCCAGATCATATTCATGCTTAATTTTTACTCAACCCCCAGAAATCAATTTCCGATTAATCAAGCAAACCAAAAGATGTAGCTCCCATTATGTGAATCAGCAGAATCATCTTCAAAAGAATTAGGCTCCAGAGAAATAGTAAGAATTATTAAAAAAAATGGTCCTGATTAATGAATCCGAAATGGCTAAAGCCATTCTTAGGATAATAGGAATTTTACATTAACCCTCGGGTTAAAATTCGAGGCTATGTTTTTGCTATCCAAATCCATAGCCCATATTTTCAACCATGGGTTAATGGTCATGTAATCTTGAAGTTTGATCCGAAGATTTAAAACCTTTTTTGTTTCTTTACACCCGAATTAGTTGAAATTCAGCCTAGCAAACCTATGAGACAGTTACTCCTAAGACCCGGAGCAGAAGAGTTGACCTATGAGATTCGAGGAATCGTAAAGAAAGCTCGTCAAGTTGAAGCATTGGGATATTCTATGACTTGGGAAAATATCGGTGATCCAATCCAAAAGAGCAATCATGTTCCAGATTGGATGAAACAGATTATTGCCGATTTATTAAAAGAAGACAAAACATACGGCTATGCCGATTCCAAAGGAGTTTTGGAAACCCGTAGATTTCTTGCGGACCTGAATAATGAAAAGGGAGGGACTCAAATCAGTGCTGAGGATATTTTGTTTTTTAATGGTCTTGGGGATGCTATTGCAAAGCTGTACCAGTTTTTAATTCCAACTGCTAGGATTATTGGCCCATCACCAGCTTACTCAACTCACAGTTCTGCTGAGGCGGCACATGCAAATGCAGCTCCTATCACCTATAAACTTGATCCGGATAATCAATGGCTTCCGGATATGGACGATCTGTATTTAAAAGTAAAATATAATCCATCGATTGTAGGCATCCTGATTATCAATCCGGATAATCCAACTGGGATGGTTTATCCAAAGGAAGTTTTGGAGGGCTTTGTAAAGATTGCCGAAGAGTTTAATCTGCTTTTGATTACAGATGAGATCTATCAGAATATTACCTATAACGGTATCACTGCTGTTCCACTTGCAGAAGTAATAGGTAATAGACCCGCGATTTCTTTGAAAGGAATATCAAAGGAATTCCCATGGCCAGGAGCACGCTGTGGCTGGATGGAATTCTACAATCGGGAATCATCCAAAGAATTCTCGAAGCTATGTCAGACTTTGGAGAATGCTAAGATGATAGAAGTTTGTTCTACCATTTTACCGCAGTTAGCCATCCCAAAAATCATGAGACATCCTGCCTATTTCAAATACCGGGAAGAAGCCAATAAACAGATTGGAAAACGAAGTGATTGGATGCGTGAGATATTGGGGGGTATTCCTGGGATCAAGTTCAATCCCACCCAAGGGGCATTCTACAATACAATTGTTTTTGAGGAAGGAGTCCTATCTAAGCGTCAATCTTTACCTATTGAAGATGAAAAATTGCAAAGCTTATTGGATTCTTGGTTAGAAGAAAAGGAAATGCCTCTGGACAAGCGATTTGTTTATAATTTATTGGCGGCAGAGCAGATATGCGTTGTACCTATTTCTTCTTTCTGTTCTGATTTAAGAGGATTTCGCGTGACACTTCTGGAAGAAAATGAGGAAGTCTTTAAGAATACATTTAGGAGATTGGGGAAGGCTATTGAGAGGTATTTGAAATCGGAAGTCGTTGTTTAGTAGGCCGTTGCAGTATTCAATCCAGCTATAGAAAGCACCATTTTTTTCGAGATTGCCACGGTCTTACCTCCCTCGCAATGACGTTCTAAAACTGACTAGCTAACCTCAGTAGACTTGCTTCTTCCTGTCTAACTGGCCTTCCGTCACTGCGAGCGAAGCGCGGCAGTCCAGTTAAAGTACGTACCAATTTTATTGAGATTACAACCGTCATACCTCCCTCGCTTTGACGTTTCAATACTGACCACTTACCTCTGGATTTCAAGTTTAATGACTTCCAAAGCGAATACTTTTGTTCTTTGCTTGAGGTCTTTACCCATGATGGTGTACTTTTTTAGCTTTCATAATTTAGAATTCTGACTTTCAATGTTCTCTAACTTTTATCCTTCTATCAGGTACAATATCTTCCTCAGGAAGCATATTAGCGATGGTTGGTAAATCAGGTTGTCCGGCATTTACCCAGGCTGTAAACCAAAAATCTGCAATCATCTTGATCGAGTTTTTCATTTGGCGTTCTATTTGATGATCCAGAGCTTGTGCAAAAGCTTCTGAAAATTCTTTAGAATAAACCCGAACCGTCAAGCTGCTCCTCTCTTCAAAGCTATATTTCTGATCTTGGGAAAATTCATTTGTTAAAATCTTTTCAAAAGTCAGTACCGAATCAACTTGAGCATGAGCACCCTTTACAGCATCCCAAATCGCGCTTTGAGGTTTCTCTATATATTCTGCCTTTCCAACCCAAAGTTGATAGTCTGCAGCTTGAAGCTCAGGGATTCTACTTTCCCAAAAACCATGAATTCCTTCCTGTCCAGTTAGTTGACCGTTGTAATTTTTGGTCGTATGCAAGGGTACATTCAGATCAGCTAGATAATGACCTAGATCTGCAGATAGTTTTAAAATTGCATCTGTGTTTTTTTCTTCGAAAGCTTTTGTCAGATTCTGAAAGGTTAAATAGGCAGACCAAGGCCCAATTCCCCTTGATCTTAGGCTGTCTTCAGAAAATTTTTCTACTGCATCAAACCAAAATTCAGGAAGTTTTTCCGACCAATTTTCTCCGTATTCATCCAGGTCGATGTAATGTTTTTCAGCCTCTCCTTTTACAGCGTATCTTCTACGATCAGGATTGGTAGCTTTCTCTGTAATAAATTGAATATGAGGCTTGTAAAATCCAATGAGTTCAGGTGGCAAGGAGTAAACAGCAAGGCGGTTTATTAAAGAATGTGCGTAAAAGCCCCAATTTTCTGATGGATAAAAATAAAATATTTGAGAAATCACAAGAATAAATCTTAAAACCATAACTAAAAATGTTAATATTTTTCACTGTGAAATCTTAGGAAAAAGCCTATCTTTGGGCCTGATTAGTTGAAAAAGTACAATTTTACAGTTTTGGTAAGCATGCCTTTTTCGGAGTAATCTTAGAAATTAATTGGCAGTGTGAATTATTTCCAATAAATTTGCACTCCAATTCGGAATAGGGGAACGTAAAGATTTATTTAATAACAAGATATGGCAAATCACAAATCAGCACTTAAAAGAATTCGTGCAAACGAAGCAAAGCGTTTGAGAAACAGATACCAAGCCAAAACAACCAGAACTTTCATCAAAAGATTGAAAGCTACTACTGATAAAGTTGAAGCAACTGAGCTTTACAAAAAAGTAGTTTCTATGTTGGATAAATTGGCGAAGAAGAATGTGATTCACAAAAACAACGCTAATAACAAGAAATCAAGATTGGCCAAATTTGTTAGTGCCCTTGGTTAATCCTTAAAGATTTAATCTTTATTTAAAACCCTGCTTGTCAGGGTTTTTTTATTACTGTTAAGTTAGTATTATTAGTTGAACTTTTTTATCCGTTATCATGGAAAATAATTATTCAATTAAAATTTCTCAACTGGCAGAAGAAGATAGGCCTAGAGAAAAGCTCTTGCTAAAAGGGAAGTCCGCATTAACCGATGCAGAGTTGATTGCTATTCTGATTCGTTCAGGTACTCCCTCCATGAGTGCGGTAGATCTATCAAGACACATTCTTTCTTCGGTAAATCATGACCTATATTCTTTGGCAAGACTAAATATTCAGGATCTCAAAAAATTTAAAGGTATCGGTGAAGCAAAGGCCATATCAATCATTGCAGCACTTGAGTTGGGTAGGAGGAGGAAGGATTCCGAGCCAATCCTTAAACCTAAAATCACCTGTTCCCAGCATATTTACGAGTTGATGAAACCTGAGCTGCAGGATGAACAAATTGAATATTTCTATTTAATCCTTTTAAGCAGATCCAATCAGGTATTGAAGAAGCATATGATTTCTCAGGGAGGCACAGCTGGAACAGTCGTAGATACCAAATTGGTGTTTAAAGCGGCCTTGGAACACCTTGCTCAATCCATGATTTTGGTTCATAATCACCCAAGTGGCAACCTGAAACCCTCCGAACAAGACAAAAGATTGACTGAAAGATTGGTCAAAGTGGGAAGAGAATTGGATTTACCTGTGCTTGATCATGTTATTTTTACAGATGTTGGCTACTTTAGCTTCGCTGATGAAGGAATGATCTAATCGAATGAGATCGATCGAAACTTAGCCTGACACAGAGGAATGATTTTAGCGAGTGGGAGATTTCTACCGATAGCTGAGAAGAACGATTGAAAGACAGATTTAAACACATGAAACCAAAAAATATTTTAACACTATTTGTAGTGGCTGTAGTAATAGCGGCTGTTGCTTATACATTGACCGGGACTGAAAGCCCCGAAGCATATATTGAAAAAATCGAATCAGAAAGAGAAAGACAGTTTAAATACATTCGTTTCAATATCGATTCTCCCTTATCCGAGGAGCAAAAGCAAAACTTCAAAACCCTAAATTTTTATCCCATTGATCCTGCATACAAAGTTAAAGCTTTGATGGTACCGGTGGAAAATAGAAAGGTGAGAGAAGTTCCTTTAACGGATGGCTCAAAAGAGCGGTATATTGAACATTCATGGGCAGAATTTGAGCTAGGGGGAAAACCTCAAAGACTTTTATTGATGCAGTCGATGGATGAACCTGATAAAAGAAATTTCTTTCTGGCTTTCGCTGATGAAACCAGTGGTTTAGATACTTATGGAGGAGGGAGATATATCAATGCAAGACAAGATGGGAAAACCAGTATCACATTAGATTTTAATCTGGCCTATAATCCGTATTGTGCCTATAACCCCGATTATGCATGCCCGATTCCACCAAAAGAGAACATCATGGATATTCCGATTCCAGTTGGGGAGAAAAATTACGATAAATAGCCTTTTAGCCTAAAGCAATTCTCTTAAATTTGTACCTTATTCTAATCAATTTGGGGTTTTCGAACCCTTTTTGTTTATCTAGTCGAATCTCAGATTCAATAGCAACAGGAAAATATTCATGAAAATTTCAATAAATAGACTCAAGGCTCATCTGAACTTAACAGAAAGTCCGGATGAGATTGCCGCTTTACTTACAAGATCCGGATTGGAAGTGGAAGGAATAGAGGATTTTGAGTCCATTAAAGGGGCATTGGAAGGAGTGGTAATCGGTGAAGTGCTGACTTGCGAAAAGCATCCTGATGCAGATAAGTTAAGTTTGACAACAGTGGATATTGGAGAAGAATACCCTGCCCAGATTGTCTGTGGAGCCCCAAATGTAGCTAAAGGCCAGAAAGTATTGGTTGCTAAAGTTGGAGCTACAATTTATCCTACTTCAGGAGATCCACTGACTTTGAGAAAAGCAAAAATCAGAGGTCAGGTTTCAGAGGGAATGATTTGCGCTGAGGACGAATTAGGCTTAGGTACAAGCCATGCAGGTATTTTGGTTTTGGATACGGATCTCCCAAATGGTACTCCAGCTTCTGAATACATAGAAATCTCTCAAGATCAAGTGTTAGAAATCGGTTTAACCCCGAATAGAGCTGATGCAGCATCTCATTTGGGAGTAGCAAGAGATTTGAAGGCTTTACTGGGAAGAAAAATCCATATGCCTGCCGAAAATGAATTGTCCGTTGAAGCTTCTGGCCCTTCTATTTCCGTGGAGGTTGAAGATTCAATTGACTGTCCTCGGTATGCGGGAGTGGTAGTTACAGATTTAAAAATAGCTCCATCTCCACAGTGGCTTCAAAATTTCCTAAAATCTCTTGATCTTGAACCGATCAACAATGTGGTGGATATCACCAATTTCATTTTACATGATCTAGGTCAGCCGTTGCATGCTTTTGATGCGGATAAGATTTCGGAAGGTAAAATAATTGTTGGAAAACTTCCTAGGGACACTAAGTTCATCACACTGGATGAGAAAGAGCGAAAGCTTTCTGGTGAAGAATTGATGATCAAAGATCCAAAAGGAGGGCTTTGTATTGCGGGTATATTCGGAGGACAAGGTTCAGGAGTTTCTGACGAAACCACTTCAATTTTCCTTGAATCTGCCTATTTCTCCCCTGATGTTATTCGTAGGGGAAGCCAATTTCATGGATTAAAAACGGATGCTTCATTCCGATTTGAAAGAGGGATAGATCCAAATATGCCGGTTTATGCTTTGAAGCAAGCAGTGAAATTACTTCAGGAGATAGCAGGAGGTAAAGTTGCTTCTGAAATTGTGGACCTATACCCAAATCCTATTCAAGACTTTGTAATTGATGTGGAATACGGTCATGTGAATCGACTGATTGGGAAAAAGATTGAGCCTTCTGAGGTAAAGTCTATTCTTGAAAGTTTAGAGATCCAGGTTAAAAATGAAACTGAAGTTGGTTTCACGGCTATCGCAAAACCTTATCGTGTAGACGTGACTCGTGAGGCTGATATCATTGAAGAGATCTTAAGAATCCATGGTTTCCATCAGGTGTTGCTGTCAGAAAATCTTAAAACAGATTACCTTGCAGAGCATCCAGTAAAAGACCTGAACAAACTTCAATATCGGATGACGGAAATACTTTCTGCTCAAGGATATTTTGAGATCATCACAAACAGCTTGACGAAGCCGGGCTATGCTGAGAAATCAGGACACTTAGATGCATCCAAAAGTGTAGAGATTTATAACAAGCTGAGCGAAGACTTGGGTGTGATGCGTCAAACTTTGTTGTTTACCGGGTTGGAAGTTTTAGCCAGAAATATCAACCGAAGACAAACTGATTTAAAAACCTTCGAATTTGGAACAGTCTATCACAAAACTGAAGAAGGTTATAAAGAGGGTAGAAGATTGGCGATATTTCTTTCAGGAAATAGAACATCCGAAAGTTGGTTAGAACCTGCTAGGCCATTCACTTTTGCAGATCTTTATTCTACAGTAGAAAAGGTACTAGAAAAGCTAAACATAAATGTTGGTGATATCAACATGGTCGAAACAGCCCCTTTTGTTTATGGGTTGAAATTAATGTTGGGGCAAAAAGAGATCGGGACGATAGGATTATTGGATGATAAAATCCTGAAGCTAGCAGAAGTAAGGCAAGAAGTATTCTTCGCAGAATTGGATTGGAACTTATTATGCAAAAAGGCAAGTGGGCTTAATCGCTATCAGGAAATCTCCAAATTCCCTGAAGTTAGACGGGATTTATCCTTAGTCATTGATAAATCTGTAAGCTTCGATCAGGTAAAATCTGTAGGAATTAAGTTTGGAGGAAAATTATTAAGGCGAATTGGCGTTTTTGATGTGTATCAAGGAGACAAGATTGATGCAGGTAAAAAGGCTTATGCTTTAAGTTTTCACTTACAAGATCAGGAAAATACCTTGACTGATAAGGTAATTGACAAAACTATGAGTAAATTGATTCAAGCCTTTGAAAAAGAAGTTGGTGCACTGATCCGTACTTAGAAAATGATCCACGACGAACTGCATAAATTGGAAAAACTGGTCCACCAAGCCAGTAAGAAATTACTTCATCTGACTGAAGAAAATGATCAATTGAAGTCAAGATTGACAGAAATGGAAGGTGAATTAGGTAAAAAAGAGCAGGAAATCGAACATTTTAAAAATAAGATTAAAATTAGTAACATTGTGGATAACCGACCGGAGAATTCTGGAGATTCCGCCGAAATGAGTGAATTAATCAATAATTATATACAAGAAATCGACCATTTAATCACCTACTTATCCGAGTGATATGGAGACACTTGCCATAAAAGTAAAAATAGGGGATAGAGAGTATCCCATGCGCGTCAAAATTGAGGATGAAGCCAAGATTAGGCATGCAGGCAAGTTGATAAATGAAAAATTGAGAAGGTATAAAGAGGAGTTTGGATTGGACGATAATCAGGATTTGCTAGCAATGGTTGCTTTTGACTGTATGGTAGAGTCATTGGAGACCAACGAAGTAAATGCAGAAGATAGTGAACATATCAATAATAGTTTAGCCCAATTAAACTCATTACTTTCCAAAGCCTTGTAATTATTTCTTACCCACTTATTTCAGGAACTTTAAGCTTCTCCGTAGGTCAATTACATTTATAAAATAACCTATGGGAGAGATGATATACATAATCCTGGCCGCCCTGGTGGGGATTGGCGTTGGAGCCGCAATAGCGGGTTTGTTGATTAAGAATAAAAACCAGAAACTCGAAGAAGAGACAAAAGAGCGGATCAAATCCATGCTCAGAGAGGCAGAAATCAATGCCGAATCCATTAAAAAAGACAGAATCCTAGAAGCTAAGGAAAAGTATTTAAAGCTAAAATCTGATTTTGATGTGGAGATGAGTAATAAGAAAAATATTATCATCACCAATGAAAACAAAGTCAAACAAAGAGAGCAACAGGTTTCTAAAGAGCTTGAACAAGTAAAAAGGAAAGAGGCGGAACTAGATAGTAAAAAGGAGGTTTTAAGCGCTCAGCTACATGCTGTTCAGGTCAAAAAAGAAGAACTCGAGAAAGTAACAAATCAGCGAATTGCAGATTTGGAAAAGGTAGCAGCATTAACTCGAGAAGAGGCAAGAGATCAACTGGTCAAAATGCTTACTGAGGAGGCACAGACGAGGGCTTCTTCCCAGATCAAAGATATTCTGGATGAAGCGAAACTTACAGCTACCAAGCAAGCAAAAAAGATTGTATTAGATACTATCCAGAGAACTGCCACTGAGCATGCCGTTGAGAATTGTGTTTCTGTATTCAATATAGAAAGTGACGATATCAAGGGTAAAATCATTGGTAGGGAAGGAAGAAATATCCGAGCATTGGAAGCAGCGACAGGCGTTGAAATTGTAGTAGATGATACACCCGAAGCGATTATTATTTCTGGTTTTGACCCGGTTCGCAGAGAGATTGCCAAATTATCACTTCATCGATTGGTTCAGGATGGCAGAATCCATCCAGCCAGGATTGAGGAGGTAGTTGCCAAAACTGAGAAAAATATAGAAGAAGAAATCGTTGAAATAGGCGAAAGAACTTGTATCGATTTAGGTATTCATGGTCTTCATCCGGAATTGATCCGAATGGTCGGAAGAATGAGATTCAGATCTTCTTATGGGCAAAACCTTCTTCAACACTCAAGAGAAGTTGCCAAGCTATCCGCTACGATGGCAGCAGAAATGGGCTTAAATGCGAAGATGGCTAAGCGTGCAGGCTTGCTTCATGATATTGGAAAAGTTTGGCCGGAAGAGCAAGAACTTCCTCACGCAGTATTAGGGATGGAACTTGCCAAGCGATATAAAGAACATCCGGAAATTTGTAATGCTATCGGAGCTCACCATGATGAAATCGAGATGACTTCCATGATCTCCCCAATAGTCCAAGCTTCAGATGCTATTTCAGGTGCTAGACCGGGAGCAAGAAGAGAAGTGATGGATAGCTATATAAAGCGATTGAAAGAGCTCGAAGAGCTTGCTTTAAGTTTTGATGGAGTGAATAAATGTTTTGCGATGCAAGCAGGTAGAGAGTTACGCGTGCTAGTGGATGCAGATAATGTTGATGATTCTACAGCTGGCAAACTATCATTCGATATTTCTCAGAAAATCGAAAAGGAAATGCAATATCCAGGTCAGATTAAAATAACTGTGATACGTGAAATGAGAGCAGTTAATTATGCGAGATAAAATTTATTGTGAATAATTAAATTGGCAGTTACTTTTAGGTTTCTGCCATTTTTTTTGAGTCGAAAATGATCTACAGTTTTAGGAGTGCCATATGGGTTTTAGAAGAACTTAGGTTTAAAGTTTTCAAACGAAAACTTGAAAAATCTGATTTAGAGATTCTGGAAAATAAATTTTCCTATTTTAGCAGGCTTTCCAACAAACATAAAAGAGAGTTTTGTGAGAAGCTTGAAATGATTCTTACTACGAAGGAGTTTATCGGAAGAGGGGGAATTCGTCTTGTGAGCCAGGAAATGGAAATTCTGATAGGAGCTACTATTGTCATGGTAACTTTTGGATGGAAAAAAATAAGACTTCCCCATTTCAAAAAAATTCTTGTTTATCCAAATGCTTATTACAGCACAATTTCAAAGACTTATCATAGGGGAGAAGTTAATCCAAAACTTGGGATCATTGTAGTTTCCTGGAACTGTTTTTTGGAAGGGATTTCGGATGATCATGATGGGGTGAACTTGGGTATCCATGAGATTGCCCATGCGCTTCAATTAGAAAACCTGATAAAAAGTAATGCTGAAAGCAATTTCCTAGATCCCGTTTCATTCAAGGAATATAGTTTACTTGCTAAACAAGAACTTGAAAAACTCATTTCAAACCAGCCTTCTTTTTTTAGAAAGGCTGGAGGAATTAATGAACACGAGTTTTTTGCGGTGGCCCTAGAGAATTTTTTTGAAAGACCACTTGAGTTTTTTAATTATAATCCACCATTGTATGCTACGATTGTTCGTCTGTTAAGGCAGGATCCACGTGTTTGGGTTAAAGGGCAAGAATGATTTTTGCCTCATCAACAACTTGTTTAGAAAGTCCGCCCATTTTACTCAAGTCCATACCCCAGTATTCATCGGTTGAAAGCAGCTTATGAACCGTTTCATCTACCGTTTTTAATTGCCAAGCGTCTTTAAAGTTTTGTAAAATTTTAGGATCATCTTTCAATGGAATGCTTTCTCCTTTGAATTCTCCTTTATAGAAGACTAATAAAGCCGCTAATGATTTTACCAAAAGCGGAGGCCACTCCTTCTTTTTTTGTTTGTATTCGAGTAAAGAAGGCAGGACTCTTACTTTAAATTTTGAAATAGAATTCAAAGCGATTGAAATCAGCTCGTGATGAATAAATGGGTTGGCAAATCGTTCTAGCACATCATTTGCAAACTGGACGAGTTCTTCCTCTGGCATATCGAGCGAGGGAATGATTTCATGGAAGATCACTTCTCTCATAAATTTTCCTATTTTCTTATCCTCTACCGCTTCCCTTACAGTTCTTATGCCTAATAAATAGCCATATGGTACCATAGATGTATGCCCACCATTTAAAATTCTAACTTTTCTAGTTCGAAAGGGACTAAGGTCTTTGACAAATTTCACATCCAAGCCGGCTAAATGCAATGGAAACTCTTCTTTGACTAGATCAGGGCCTTCAATCACCCAAAGATGAAAGGGCTCAGCCATGACCGCAAGCTTATCTTCAAAACCTATTTTTTTCTGGATATCTTCAATGGAATCTTTTGGGAATCCCGGGACAATTTGATCGACCAGCGTATTACAAAAAATGCATGAAGAATAGAGCCACTCAGTAAATGAATTCGGGAGTTTCCAGAGTGTTGCATATCGATCAATACAGTCCTTTAGGCTACCTCCATTATTTTCTATCAATTCACAAGGAATAAAAATCAAACCTTTTGAAGGATCACCTTTGAAATATTGAAATCTTCGGTATAGTAATGCGGCTACTTTTGCAGGAAAGGAATCCGGAAGCCTACTGGGGTCTATATCGGTTGGATCAAACTGAATACCCGATTCAGTGGTGTTTGAAATGATAAATCTTAAATCAGGATTTTCACCAAGCTGAAGGTAGGATGGATAATCTTCATTTGGATTGCTGATACCGGAAATTGAAGTGATCAGTTTTGCCTCGTCAATTCTTTTCCCATCTTTCAAACCCCGTATCAAAACATGGAAAAGACAATCTTGCTGAATCATTTTTGGATCAGCGATTTGGGAGTGAACCTGAACTACCTGAATATTACCATCGAAAACACCTTGATCATTTGCTTGCTCTATCATATAATCAGTAAAACCCCGAAGGAAATTCCCATTTCCAAACTGGAGGATTTTTACGGGCCTTTCTTTTTTTTGGACTTCTGATTTTGATAGTGATTTCATGTGAATTTTTGATTTAGTGATTGAGGAATAATTTGCCTTAGGATAATTAGCGTTTATTCTGGTTTTCTGAATCAAATTCGATAATTTATTAATCCTAATTCTATTGAGAAGATCCCCTAATTATTAATTCAGGTTTTAAAATCGTTTTTTTAGTCATAGGATTAGAATTTTCATCATTAATTAATTCGAAAAATGTCTCCGCAGTAATCTTTCCCATTGGAATACTTTTTTGATCTACGGTGGTAATCGTTGGGTCAGTAAAAGAAGTAAATGGCTCATTCCCGAAACCTACTAATTTAACTTGTTGTGGTATTTTAAAACCATGCTCTTTAAGTACTTGCATGGCTCCCATGATGGAATAATCTGAAGAGGAGAAAACTGCATCAAATGTGATCCCTTCGCTGATTACCCTTTCCATCATTTCTCTCCCGTCCTCTAATTGCATATTACTATACAAAATAAGCTCTGGATCTATTTTTATACCATTGTCTCTGAGCGCATCTTCATATCCTCTTTTTCTTTCCTTGTAGATGTTTATCCGTTGTGAACTAGAGAAATGAACAATTCTACGTGCTCCATTTTCAATCAAATGGGAAACTGCTTGATATGCTCCTAAATAATCATCAATTATTACCTGACTTACTTCTAGTTTATTTGAAACGCGATCAAAAAGAACCAATGGAATTCCTTTGTTTATGATTTTTCTAAAATGCTCAATGTTTTCGGTACTTTTTCCTATTGAAGCTATAATCCCATCTACTTGAGCATTCAATAATGTCTCAACGTTTTGAACTTCCTTTTCAAATTCATCATAGGATTGAGAAATGACAATCCTATAGTTGAGCGTGGTAGCTATTTCTTCAATTCCCCTGATAACAGATGAGAAAAAATTCCTATTTGCTGTGGGTACGATTACACCAATCAATCTACTTTTACCGCTTCTCAGTGCCGAAGCGATATGATTTGGCTGGTAGTTTAATTGTTTGGCAACCTTTAAAACCTTTTTCTTGGTTGCGGCAGAAATCCTTGGATTGTCATTTAATGCTCTGGAAACTGTGCTAGCAGTCACGTTTAACTTCCCTGCAATGTCATGAATGGTGGTTTTTCCTTTCTTCATCTTCATTTTAAATCTGAAGGTTTTACCGTATCCATGTCACTGTAATCAAGGTTTTCTCCAGCCATTCCCCAAATGAAAGAATAATTGGATGTGCCTGAACCGCTATGAATTGACCAAACAGGTGAGATGACTGCTTGGTGATTTTTTATCCAAATATGTCTCGTTTCCTCAGCTTGACCCATGAAATGAGAAACTACATTTTCCTCTTTCAGGTCAAAATAAAAATAAGCTTCCATTCGTCTGTCATGGGTGTGAGCCGGCATCGTATTCCATACTGAGCCTGGCTTTAATTCAGTCATTCCCATTTGAAGTTGACAGGTTTTCACAACCGAATTCACCAAAAGTTTATAAATAGTCCGATGATTCGAGTTTTCTAATGAGCCCAACGTGACTACTTCAGAATCATCTCTGCTTATTTTTTTAGTGGGATAGGTTTTGTGAGCAGGAGCAGAATTGAAATAAATAAAAGTTTTTCCTGTTTTGGATGGGTGAAAAACAACTTTTCTTATTCCTCTTCCAATATATAATGCTTCCTTTTGTGCCAGTTCTATGATTTCTCCATCAACCTCTATGCTGGTGTTTGAACCAACATTAATGACCCCTAATTCTCTTCGATCCAAAAAGTTATCAGATTTAAGCTGATCAACAGAGTTAAGTTCAAGAGGAGAATTGACTGGATGAACCCCGCCAACTATAAGTCTGTCTTCCATCGAATATACCCCACTGATTTTATCAGGAATGAATAAATCCTCGATTAAAAATTTTTCACGGATTTCGGAAGTTTGATATTTTTTGAAGTCTTCTGGATGTGATGAATATCTGGTCTTTATTAAAATAGACATTTAAAATCTGTGTAATCGTTTGCACAAGATATATAAAAAATCATTTTTTGTAGATAATTTTGGCTTTAAGCTGATTAAAATCACATTACTTTTAATTGATTAAAAATGATTTTTAAATTAAACGTGACTTTAAGTTTTACTTATCTCGATATTTTCAATATACAACCGATTGCCTTTTCTTTTTTTGATTAAAAAATCCTACAACATGAAATTTGAACACTTTGCCCTTAATGTTCCCGATGTCCAAGCTACTGCTCTTTGGTATGAAGAGCATTTAGGACTTACTGTAAAAAAGAAAATGGTAGAATCTCCATTCATGACTTTTCTGGCAGATGATAGTGGCACAGTGATGCTGGAACTTTACAGCAATCCTAAAGGAGAAACACTTGAGTTTAAAAAACTACACCCCCTTGCAGTTCATTTGGCCTTAGTTTCAGAAGATCCGAAGGCAGATAAAATTAGGTTGATTGCAGCTGGGGCCACTGAATTTTCAGATGATATATTGGAAGATGGATCTCATCTTGTAATGCTTAGAGATCCATGGGGTATTTGTTTACAGCTTTGTAAAAGAGCTAATCCAATGATTTAAATTTGGAATTGGGTAATTCGAATTGCCCAGTTAACTTGTAGAGAACTTTCTATTACTTTTTGCAAAAGAAGAATGAGCGATATCCTGATTCCATTTTCAGAAATATGTCAAAGTTTAACTACTATTTTGAGATCTTACGGATTATCATCCGAACGGGCGGAAGCCTGTGCAACACTTTTTGCAAAAGCTGATTTGGATGGAGTCAGGTCTCATGGGGTAAATAAATTCCTCAAATTTATCGAATTTATCAGGGTAGGGAATGTTAATCCGAGCAATGAACCAGAGCTGGAAGGTAGCATAGGTGTTTTTGAACGTTGGGATGGCCTTCTTGGAGTTGGAAATCTCAATGCTGAGTTTGCTATGTCTCGGGCTATCAAAATATCGGAACAATTTGGAATCGGTTGTGTAGCATTGAAAAATTCCAACCACTGGATGCGTGGAGGTAATTTTGGCTGGCAAGCCGTGGATTCAGGTAAAATCGGGATTTGCTTTACTAACACCAAACCTAATATGCCCGCTTGGGGTGGGAGTGAGCCAGTACTTGGGAACAATCCCTTAGTAATAGCAATCCCAAGAAAAAATGGTCCTGTAGTTTTAGATATGGCTATGTCTCAATTTGCATATGGAAAGCTTGAAAATTATTTACGATCTAATAAAAAAGCACCTTTTCCTGCAGGTTTTGATGAGGATGGTAATCTCATAAATGATCCTGAATCTATTTTAAAAAATGATATGGCTCTGCCGGCAGGATTGTGGAAAGGTGCTGGTCTATCTTTGGTTTTGGATATGCTAGCAGCGACACTTTCAGGAGGGGACAGTACACATCAGGTAAATCGAACAGGTTCAGAAATCGGTGTTTCGCAAGTTTTCCTTTGTTTTGATCCTTTGAAACTTAGGATGGACAAATGGATCGACCATACATGCGATGCTATCATTGAGAATCTTAAAAGTTCAAAAGTATTTGAAGGACAAAAGATCTTTTACCCTGGGGAAAATGTGTTGAATACCAGAAAGAAAAATAAAATACAAGGGATTCCAATAGATAAAAAAGTGTGGAATCAAATTTTAAAGGAATTAGAATCATGAAAAAGTACGGGATAGGAATAATCGGAACAGGTTCAATTGCAATCAAGCATGCTCAAGCTATTGATGAATTAAAGCATGCCGAATTAGTGGCTCTTTTTAACCCAAATAAAAAAAGTGCTGAGCTGGCAAAAGAAAAGTTTCCCGCTCCCGTTCTATCCGATTTTGATGCGTTTTTAAATTTGTCAGATTTAGATATTGTATGTATTTGTACTCCTAGTGGAATGCATTTAGAGCCAGGCCTTGCTGCTGCAAAAGCTGGTAAGCATCTCATGGTAGAAAAGCCAATTGAAATCACTCTTTCAAGAGCCGATGAACTGATTCAGGTCTGTGAGGAGAATGGGGTTCAGTTAGCAGTAATTTTCCAAAATAGATTTTCTGAGGATTACCAAAAACTCAAAAAAGCTGTGGATAGAGGTGTATTTGGTCGGTTGATCATGGGAAATGTCTACGTAAACTGGTTTAGAGATGCAGCGTATTATTCAACCAGTAAATGGAAGGGTACCTTAGCTGCGGATGGAGGGGGAGCCTTAATAAATCAGGGAATTCATACGATAGATCTGCTTTTAGATTTAATGGGAGATGTCAAAAGCGTTTTTGCACAGGTTCAAACAACTTTATACCCTATAGAAGGGGAAGACTTAGGTTTGGGACTAGTGAATTTTAAAAACGGAGCATTGGGTAATGTCAGCTCTGCAACTTCTCTGTATCCCGGATATCCTGAAAGAGTGGAGATTTTTGGTACAGAAGGAAGTGCGATTTTAGAAGCCGGAAAGATTACTGCTTGGAATATCAAAGGTGAAAAGCCCACAGAAATAAATAGTGATTCAGAATCAGGCTCAGGTTCTTCTGATCCAAATGCTATAGGATACCAATTACATCTAAAGCAATGGGAACTCTTTTTAAAAGACATTGAGGAAAATAAAACACCGACAGTAGATGGTAAAACAGCCAGGAAATCAGTGGAGTTAATTCGGGCAATGTACCACTCTTCAAAATTGGAAAAGAAAATTGATTTTCCTTTTAAAGATAAATCCTGAATTATTTTTTAGGTTTTTGAATAAGAAATAACCCGTGTAACAGGAGTTTTAAAACGATTCCGTAAATCATCAGGTATCTAAGTCAGGAAAGACTTATTATTGTTAAATACCTACTAGTTACAATAGACCCATGAAGAGAACCTTTCCTATTTTACTTATTCTTATTTTTTTAGGACTTGTGTCTTATTCCTGTACATCCCCACTTGGTTTTAAAGTAATCAAACTTGGGCATGCTCAAGTTACAAGTCATCCAGTTCATGAAGCCATGCTTTTTATGGCAAAGCAAATTGAGAAAAAATCGGATGGAAAAATTAGAGTTAAAGTATATCCCAATCAGCAGCTGGGTTCAGAAAGAGAGCTTTTGGAACTGCTTCAAATTGGAAGTTTGGGAATGACAAAAGTTTCTGCAGCGGCATTGGAAGGTTTTGCCCCGACTATGCAGGTATTTGGGATGCCCTATTTATTTCGCGATGATGAGCATCAAAGAAAAGTTCTTGAAGGTCCAATTGGAAAGCAATTGTTACTTGACGGAGAGGAGTATTGGCTTAGAGGATTAACTTATTATGATGCAGGTAAAAGAAGCTTTTACACGAAAGACAAGCCTGTAGAAACTCCAGAAGATTTAGCTGGACTTAAAGTAAGGGTAATGGAAAGTGTCACTGCTTCCAACATGGTGAAAGCTTTGGGAAGCTCACCTACTCCCGTTTCTTATGGGGAACTCTATACTGCTTTGCAACAAGGAATTGTAGATGCAGCCGAAAATAATCCTCCTAGTTTATACACCTCAAAGCATTACGAAGTTTGTAAATTTTACAGTTTGGATGAGCATACGGCACTTCCTGATGTGGTTATTATCAGTACCAAAGTTTGGGATAATTTGACGGAAGAGGAACAAAAATGGGTTCAAGAAGCGGCAGATGAATCCGCTATTTATGAATATAAACTTTGGGAAGAATCTTCAGCTGAGTCGATGCGGGAATTAGAAAAAGCCGGTGTGACTATTACATATCCTGACAAAGAGCCTTTCAGAAAAGCTGTAGAAGGTGTTTATGATCAACTGAAAATTGACCAACCTGAAATTTATGAGATAGTACAAGCGATTCGGGAAGTGAAATAAATTAAACCCAAAAAATTGATTCACATGTTTTCATTAAATACAAAATCCAAACTCGATAAAATTATCTCCCATATGTTGGTCATTTTAATGGCTTTGATGGTAATAAATGTGACTTGGCAAGTTGCCTCAAGATATATTTTTAAAGATCCCAGCTCATTTACTGATGAGCTCTCCCGGTATATGATGATTTGGGTTGGAATGCTTGGAGCAGCCTATGTCGCTGGGAAAAATGAGCATTTGGCTATTGATATTTTATTGACAAGTCTCAAGGAAAAAGCTCAGAATAAATTAATGGTTCTGATCAGTTTTTGTATTATGCTTTTTGCGATAGTTGTAATGGTTATTGGCGGATCGAATTTAGTATACATTACTTTTATTTTGGGGCAAAAATCAGCTACCCTTCAGATTCCGCTGGCTTACGTATATTCGATAATTCCCTTTAGTGGAGTTTTGGTGACTTATTACCAGATCGTTTCTATTATTCAATTGTCTCACTCAATTAAAATCGCTGAATAATGGAAACGCTTAGTGTATTAGTACTCGTTTTATCTTTTCTATTCTTCTTAGGTATTGGCGTTCCTGTTGCATGGAGTTTAGGTCTTTCCAGCATGTTTACATTGATGGTAACGGTAGCAAGTATGCCTGCTATTACCACTGTGGCTCAAAGAATGGGGACAGGTCTGGATAGTTTTTCTTTGTTGGCAATTCCGTTTTTTATTCTAGCCGGTGAACTTATGAACCGGGGAGGAATTGCTAATCGATTGATTGAATTTGCAAAAGCCCTTACAGGAAGGCTTCCTGGAGGTTTATTGCATGTAAATGTCATAGCAGCGATGTTAATGGGAGCGATTGCTGGCTCGGCCGTAGCAGCAGCATCCTCAATGGGAGGGATTTTGGGTAAAAGAATGGAAAAAGAGGGGTATCCTAAAGAACTGGGAGCGGCCGTGAATATCACTTCTTCTACCACAGGATTGATTATTCCTCCATCAAATGTCCTTATCGTTTACTCTTTAGCTTCCGGAGGAGTATCAATAGCAGCACTTTTTGTCGCAGGGTATTTGCCAGGACTTCTAGTTGGATTACTGTTGATGATTACTGCTGCGGTGATGGTTAAAATTAAAAAGTTACCATCAGGTGAGACGACTACTTTTAAGCATTTATTTATCACCTTCTGGCATGCTATTCCAAGCCTTTTTCTTTTGGTGGTTGTTATTGGAGGTATAATCGGAGGTGTTTTTACCGCAACTGAGGCATCTGCGATAGCGGTAGTCTATAGTTTGGTACTCACCCTAGTCTACAATGAAATAGGAATTAAAGATCTTCCAGCCGTCCTTTTGAAATCAGCAGAGACAACCGCAGTGGTCATGCTTCTTATTGCTACTTCTATGGCAATGTCATGGGTAATGTCTAGCGAAGAAATTCCACAAAGCATTTCCAATTCACTTCTTTCATTAAGTGATAATATCTTTGTAATTCTAATCATGATTAACGTGCTGCTACTATTTGTGGGAGTTTTCATGGATATGACTCCAGCAGTTTTAATTTTTACTCCGATATTCTTGCCTGTTGTAACTTCTTTAGGAATTGATCCGGTTCATTTCGGAATTATGATGGTACTAAATCTTTGTATCGGACTTTGTACGCCGCCAGTTGGCTCTGTACTCTTCATAGGAGTGGGGATTGCACAAACAACGATTCAAAAAGTGATTAAGCCATTGTTGCCATTTTTCTTCGCCATGATTTTGGCTTTAGTTTTAATCATGATATTCCCTGAGATTTCTCTTTGGTTACCCAGAGTATTTGGATTGTAGTTTTTTGGTGCTGACTCCCCCAAACTGTGTGAAAATACCCTAGATTTCTTCACTGATATTCCTTCTATTATCAAGATTAACTAAATGATAATGAAGGAATAATTTTTGTAATTAGGACGACATGAACTCCATTTTAATTAATCCTAAAAACGAAAAGGAACTCAATTTTATATCTGAGTTATTAGCTAAGTTGGGTGCTAGGTATAAAATTATTACGGCCGAAGAAAAGGAGGATTTAGGTCTTTCACATTTGATGGTGAAAGTGAAGCGTGACGTGGAAATCCCAAAAGAAGAGGTTTTAAAGAAGCTATTGCAACATGAAGACTAGATTTTTAAAATCATTTTTGGAAGACCTTGAACAAATTTCTGATGAGCAGGACAAAATAGAAATTTCGCAAATGATCAAGGTTTGTGAAAAGGCCAAGTTTTTATCAGAAATAGGAACCTTGAAAAAATTGGCAGGATTTAAAAATGTATTTAGAATAAAAAAAGGTAACTACCGAATAGGGCTTTTCATTGAAATAAACGTACTCGTTTTTGCTAGAATTTCTCACAAAAACGAGCTTTATGAAATGTTTTCCTAATAGCGAATTTTAGCGTTCCACCTCTTTTAGATTTTCAATTTTCTTATTTCTTAAAAATCCATTGATATCCTCGAAGTGTTCTTTCACGCGCTTATTTCCAAACTCGAAGACCTTGGTAACCAACCCATCAAGAAAATCTCGATCGTGAGATACAACAACTAAAGTTCCATCAAAAGCCTTCAAAGCATCTTTGATGATGTCTTTGGTTTTCATGTCCAAGTGGTTGGTTGGTTCATCTAGAATCAATAGGTTCACCGGCTCCAAAAGGAGTTTGACCATCGCCAAACGTGTCTTTTCTCCACCAGATAAAACCTTTACTTTCTTATTGATATCGTCACCTTTGAACATGAATGCGCCTAAGATATCTTTGACTTTCGTTCTAACCTCACCAACAGCGATTTGGTCGATAGTTTCAAAAATACTTAAGGTTTCATCAAGTAGAGAGGCCTGATTCTGGGCGAAGTAACCAATCATTGCATTGTGGCCTAACTCGCACTTCCCCTCGAAATCAATTTCTCCCATAATCGCTTTGATCATTGTAGATTTTCCCTCTCCATTTTTTCCAACAAAAGCGACTTTTTGACCGCGTTCTATAGTCATTGAAGCATTTTTAAAAACTATATGATCATCATAGCTTTTGCTCATTTCATCTACAATCACAGGGTAATTACCGGATCTAGGAGAAGGAGGGAATCGAAGTTTTAAAGCTGAAGTATCCACTTCATCCACTTCAATTATTTCCATTTTCTCAAGCATTTTTACTCGGGATTGCACCTGCAGCGTTTTGGAATAGGTTCCTTTGAAACGATCTATGAATCCCTGTATGTCAGCAATCGTTCTCTGTTGTTCTTCGTAATGTTTCTGCTGCTGCTCGCGACGCTCTTTTCTGAGTTCAAGGTAATGACTGTATTTAGCTTTGTAATCGTAAATACGGCCCATTGTCACCTCTATGGTGCGAGTTGTGATGTTGTCTACAAATGCTCTATCATGTGAAATAACAACAACAGCTTTGGCTTTAGTCATCAGGAAATCTTCAAGCCACTGAATCGATTCGATGTCAAGGTGGTTTGTAGGCTCATCAAGTAAAATTAAATCAGGGTTTTGTAAAAGGATTTTTGCCAATTCAATCCGCATTCTCCATCCTCCAGAAAACTCCGAAGTCAATCTGGTAAAATCCTCCCGTTCGAATCCAAGACCCAAAAGTACTTTCTCAACTTCTGCCTCATAATTAACTTCCTCAATGGCATAAAATTTTTCACTCAATTCAGAAACCTGCTCAATCAATTTGTAATAATCCTCGGACTCATAATCAGTTCTCACTGTCAGTTCTTCATTGATCCGGTCAATTTCTGATTTCATATTTAGATAGCTTGCAAAAGCTTTGGAAGTTTCCTCCATTACCGTACAATCATCTGTAGCCAATAAATGCTGTGGTAAGTAAGCAATAACAAAATCTTTAGGCGCAGATACGGATCCAGAAGAAGGTTTAGTTTGACCGGCAATGATCTTTAGAAGGGTCGATTTACCAGCTCCGTTTTTGCCCATCAAAGCGATTTTGTCTGTTTCATTAATGGCAAAAGAAACATTGCTAAAGAGAGTGGAGCCGCTGTGAATTACCGCTACGTTATCTACTGAAATCATAATTATATGAATTGAAGCGGCAAAGGTAGATTTTTAAAGCTTAAATCAGAAATGAAATCAAAAAGCTATCCTGAATTTGATGAGGATAGGTTGAAAAGTTACCGGTATTCCTAATTTCCTGCTTTAACTGAGATTTCAAGAGTAAAATCAGCAGTTTCATTTCTTCTTGCTGCACTTCGCATGAGATAGACTCTGATTTTTTGATCCCCACTTTTTTCTAAAATCCCATGAAAGTTATTTTCATCCATTGATGAATTGGAGAATGCGACATAATCCTCTCCAGGAGCCATCAGATTGAAATAATTAGAAGAATTCGAACTAGTGAATTTTATATCCAAGGTTTGCCCTTCTTTCGCATTGATAACATAATCTATTGTTTGATACCCTTTTATTTTCCCTTTAATCACAGTGGACGATTTTCCTTTTTCAAATTCAAACTTTTTGACTTGTATTTCTTCTTGTGAAAATGACTGAAATGGAGTCGAGAGAAGCAAAAAGAGAAATAAGCACCTGTTGAATGATCGGGAAGGAATAATCATAATTTCTGAAAATTTATTCTGTTGGAAGTTTAAAGGAAATTAGAAAAAATAATTTAAGAATCACGTGTGATTAAATTGAGAGAACAAAAAAACCGCCCCGAAATTAATCGAAGCGGTTATCTAAATACTGACATCAAAAATCCGATATCTTTTATTAATTAAGCATCTACGCCCAAAGCTTTCGCCATTGTAGCACCGATCTCTGCTGGAGACTCTGCTACGTGAATTCCATTTTCTCTCATGATTCTCATTTTTGCAGCTGCAGTATCATCTGCTCCACCAATTATGGCGCCGGCATGGCCCATTCTTCTTCCCGGAGGTGCGGTTTGTCCTGCGATGAACCCTACTACAGGTTTTTTGTTTCCAGTCTCTCGGATCCATTTTGCTGCTTCAGCTTCATAGTTACCACCGATCTCACCGATCATGACGATAGCCTCGGTCTCTGGATCTTCCATTAATAACTGAACAGCTTGTTTTGTAGAAGTCCCGATGATTGGATCACCGCCAATACCAATTGCTGTAGAGACACCTAATCCAGCTTTTGCAACCTGATCAGCTGCTTCATAAGTCAAAGTACCAGATTTTGAAACAATACCAATCTTTCCTTTTTTGAATACGAAGCCAGGCATAATTCCAACTTTTGCCTCCCCTGGAGTGATAACGCCTGGGCAATTTGGTCCAATTAAAGTGGCTCCTCTTTCTACGATGTAAGGTTTAGCTTTCATCATATCAGCCACAGGAATACCCTCAGTGATAGCAATGATTACTTTGATACCTGCATCTGCAGCTTCCATAATTGCGTCAGCTGCAAAAGCTGGCGGAACAAAAATGATGGACGTATCAGCTCCAGTTTTATGGACAGCTTCTTCTACAGAATTGAAAACAGGTTTATCCAAATGAGTGGATCCACCTTTTCCCGGAGTTACACCACCGACTACGTTAGTTCCGTACTCGATCATTTGCTGTGCGTGAAAAGAGCCTTCTGACCCGGTGAACCCTTGTACGATCACCTTGGAATTTTTATTTACTAGTACACTCATGATGCGATTTCTAAAGTTTGGCACAAAAATAAAAGAATCAGGTCGCTGACAAAAGAAATGAAGAACATTATCTAGGTAATTTGACGACGAAATACTTTTTATATCTTAGGCTTCAAAAGTACACCTATAAAATGAAATTCTTTCTTTCTCTGATCATTTGTTTTGGTTTATCCAACTTAGCTAGGGCCCAGAATTTCAAATATAACGCTCAACTGAGGGGTGTTAAGCTCCCTGTGCAGAATGTTTTGCAAATAGATCAAGACAGTTTAGGAAGGATGTGGTTTTCAACTCCCATGGGGGTTTACTTTTCTGATGGTATAGAGACTTTTTCACTTCCTGACTCTGTTTTAAAGGAATTCAACTATAGAGTTTCAATTCATATTGATGACGATGGGATCGTTTGGCTCTATAATTCTACAGGAATGCCGCGTCTCATTAAAGGGGGGTACGGGGAGTGGGAATTTATAGATATGGAAGTTCAATTTCGGGATAAGTTTAGCTCGGGAATTAGTTTTTTTACCATTGGAAAAGGTAAAAACAAAAAATTCTATTTGGATACCAAGTATCAATTATTGCATTGGACCAATGAAAATAATGAAAAAGTATTAATTGATCGAGCTTATGCAAAATATGGTCAATTGGGCTCTATCAACGAGCTTATTCAAGGAAGGACATTCTTTTTTTTCGAAAATGGGGTTTTTACCGATATTAATGGAAAACTGGAGCCAGTTCAGCTAGGGGGAATTCAACTTCCATCATCTCCTTTCATTGTAAAAAGAAACGAATCAAGCAATTTATTCTATTTTCTTGGTAGGGAATATCTGGCTGTAGGAGAGGATCCTTTATCACCTAGTAAAATCTTAGATCAGAATTTTTCCGCACAAAAATACTCTTCTCTTGATTTTTATGATTTGTTTTTTGATCAAGAGGCCGTGCTTTATCATTTTAACTCCCAGCTTTTCAAATACTCAAAGCAATACAGATTTCCTTTATTGATAGATTTAAGTGATGAGCTTCGTGTTTATTCTATTAATAAATCTATGATAGATAGGGAAGGAATACTCTGGGTTGGTACAAGTCGTGGTTTAGTAAACTTCATTAGTCTGGCTTTTCAAAATTATGGTGTAAACCAAACTACTTTGATGGCGGAGGAAGTGACAGCAATCGGAAAATTAAATGAGGGTGAATACCTTTTTGGTTTTAATAATGGGATTCAAAAATATTCCAGGCTTGCGGTAAAGACAGTATTAAGGGATTCCTTTCCTGATGGCAACCCAAATGGGAGAATTGTGAATTTTGCAAATGATGGAAACGGCACGATCTGGTTTTCTTCGAATTGGAGTGGTGTTGGAAAATATGATATAGAAAGTGAAAAAATAAATCTGTTTCCACCTCCTCCAGATGTAAATATTTCATTTGTAAAAGTTGAGGGTGATTCTTTAATAATTACTGGACCGAAAAATATATATATCTATAAAATTGGAAGTAGTACCTCAAGGCTTTATTCAAATGATATTAACAGTTCTGTAGAAGAATTACTGCAGGATGATAACTTTTATATGCGAAAAGCTGGCAAGCTTTCGGATGGGAGATTAATGATCATGAAAGCTGGCCAAACATCAAATGAAAAGCCATTTCATGAGAATGATCAATTACTCATAAAAGATGGATATGATTTTTTAGAACTTAAGCCAAATCGGATTTTATTTGGAACAGAAACGGGGCTAAAAATTCTTGAAGGGGATAGTATAGCACCTTATTATATTGATGGACAAGAAATAAACAGGCCTGTTTATGCAATTCTAAAAGACAGTCAAGATAGACTTTGGGTTGGTACAGACGATGGGGTCTTTTTATTAGAGGGCAACATTCTAACTCATTTTAATGAAAAGAATGGATTGATAGGAAATGAGATTAACAGAGGAGCATTGTTAGAGGCTTCCTCTGGAAGAGTAATGATTGGTACTTTGAAAGGTTTCTCTCTGTTTTTTCCAGAAGAAAAATCAGAAATTAAAAGTGCACCAAGTGTAATATTTAATAACATAATTCTCGATTCATTAAAATTAGATACCAATGAGCAGCATGAAATTCCTTTTGCAAAAAATTCTTTTGAGATAGATTATTCTGCAATTGGATTTAATCAGGTAAAAGACCTTTGGGTGCATTATAGAATGAATCCAAGTGAAAGTTGGAATGTTATTAAAGATCCCAAAACAACTTCTATTTTTATTTCAAACCTCCCTTACGGTAACTATCAAATTGAATTAAAAGCGTCTTATGAAGGCGAAAACTTTTCCGAAACCGTTGTTTCTCAACCTTTCATTATTTTAAAACCTATCTATCTACAAACTTGGTTTATTTTGTTATGGGTATTGTTTTTAATAGGCTTGGGTATCTTAATCAACAAGTTTTACCAGCAACTACAGAAAGTTGGTGTATTGAAATCAGCTTTCGACCAAAAAACGAAAGAAAAGCAAATTGCGGAAGTGCAGTTTAAAAATGTTTGGAGCAGTTCCAAAGATGGGTTGATGCTAACTCTAGATGGAGAAAAAATAGTGACCGTAAATCCAAGTTTTTCCCAATTAGTAAACAAGGAAATATCCGAATTGGAAAATACAATGGTCGTGGATTTATTTAGCTATTCAGAGTATTATACGAAGTATTTGAAGTCCTTTCTGAAACGTATAATTAAGAGAAAATCTACCGGATTCACGTATGAAAGTGTAGTTCCATGGAAATCAGGCAATTTGGAAATGGAGGTATTTTCTATCCTTATCCAAGAGAATTTTGATGGTAAAAATCTGATTCTAAGTGTTTTCAGAGACCTTTCTTCAAAGAAGGCTATCGAACAAAAATTAAGGGATGCCAAAGAGAAAGCAGAGCAGGCAAACCGATATAAGACGAGTATGCTCTCCAATATTAGTCATGAAATTCGAACACCATTGAATGGGATAATTGGTGGGGCAGAACATATTATCATGATGAGGCAAGATGACCCTGAATTGGTTTCACAATTGGATATTATCCTTAAAAGTGGAGAGAGGCTTTTAAATACAATTACTTCTATTTTAGATATTGCCAAAATTGAGGCAAATAAAATGAATGTAGTCTACTCGGATACAGAGATAAATGAGTTTTTAGCTACTATAATTACTCCATTGAAAAATCTTGCCATGAGAAAAGGTTTGTCGGTCAAAACTGTTTTTCTCAAAACCCCATTTTATGGCAAGATAGATAGACGATTTATGGAAATGATCGTAAATAACTTGATCAGTAATGCCTTAAAGTATACAGATAGCGGAGAAATAAAGTTAACAGTGGATAAGAGAAAAAATAATATTCTGTTATCTATTGAAGACACCGGAGTAGGTATGTCTGAAGACTTTTTAAGAAAAGCATTTCAACCATTTGAACAGGAAAGCACTGGTAACCAGCGATTATATGAAGGGACTGGTTTAGGTTTGAGTATTACTAAAAACTTGGTTTCTCTCCTTAATGGAGAAATACTTCTTCAAAGTTCAAAAAATGCAGGTACTATTGTGACAATAGAAATCCCATTGCCAGAATGATAAAATTTGTAATTTCGATCTTGAAAAGATTTTTAAAGCCCTCCATCACGAATGTTTAGTCTAAAAATTCTCATAGTAGAAGATGATTCTGTTTCCGCTTTATTATTAAAAAAAGCACTTGAAAAAAACAATCATGATATAATCGGAATAGCAGATTCTGGAGAAAAAGCCCTTGATATTTTAGAAGAAAACATGGCGGATATCGTCATGATGGATATCAACTTGGCTGGGGAATTGGACGGTATTAAAACCACCGAGATCGTAAATGAGAAATATGATATTCCTGTAGTTTATTTAAGTGCAAGTTCTGATGCAGAGACTTTAAACAAGGTGGTTGGAACTAATCCAAGTGCTTATGTCATAAAGCCTTTCAATATTCGGGAATTAAATATGGTGATTGAACTTGCCATTTTTAAAGACCGTAAAGAAAAGGAGCTTCAAAAGCTTAATAATGAACTTGAAGAAAAAGTAAGGCAACGAACTGCTGATTTGCATGAAGCGAATAAAGAGTTGACTAAAGCCTTGGAAAAAGAGCGAGAAATAAATGAGCTAAAATCCAGAATTGTACTTAATGTATCTCACGGTTTCAAAACTCCATTAACCTCGATATTAAGCTCTGCCCAATTATTACAGATTTATGCTGAGAAGGATCATCCATTTAAAGCGAAAATTGCAAAACATGCTTCAAAAATCGAAAATTCGGTAAGAGCCTTGAATAATCTCTTGACAAGTGTTTTATTCTTTGGTAAAGCAGATGCAGACAAGATGGAATTTAAGCCTAAAAAGATGTATTTGGGAGCTTTTGTGAAGGAAGTTCTTGACACGGTAAAGGCAGGAATAGAAAATGATGTTTCTATAAAAGTAAATCTTGGAAACCTTCCCAAAACAATTGTTTCAGATTATGATTTACTTTATCAGGTTTTTGAAAATTTGCTATCAAATTCAGTCAAATACTCCAAAGACGGTGATATAGTAAATTTCAGTTTAGAATTTGAGGATCAAAAATTGAAAGCATCTTTTACAGATCATGGGATCGGTATCCCAAAAAAAGAGCAGGTACAACTCTTTGAAAGGTTTTTCAGAGCCCACAATGTTGGAATCAGAGAAGGTTCCGGATTGGGGCTTGCGATCGTCAAAAAATGTTTGGAGGTTTTAAAAGGGGAAATTTCCTTTGAAAGCGAAGAAAATAAAGGGACAACTTTCTATGTGTCAATCCCAGTTAACTGATATGCTTTTAAGGACAACAGACTTAACTTTTACTCACCCAGGTCAAAAGGCAATCCGATTTGATAATATAGAACTCAGTGAAGGTGAAAGCTTGTTGATTTTAGGAAAATCGGGGAGCGGAAAAACAACGTTGCTTAATTTATTATCAGGCCTCTCAGCACCGGATACGGGTGAGGTAGTCATTAATGGCCAGGATATTTCTAATTTATCCGGTCAAAAATTGGATCAGTTTAGAGGTCAAAATATTGGAATAGTCTTTCAAAAACCACATTTATTGGCACCGTTATCTGTTTTGGAGAATCTTCGGATGGCAAATTTTTTCAGCAAAAAGAAAAATGAAAAATTGAAGCAAATCCTAATTGATTTAGGACTTTCTGAAAAAATAAATTCATCCACCTTGACATTAAGTGAAGGAGAAGCCCAACGTGTTTCAATTGCTAGAGCTTTGGCAAATGAACCCAAATTGATTCTTGCGGATGAGCCAACCTCAAGCTTGGATGATGAAAATGCTGAGAAAGTGATTCAGATGTTAAAGGAACAATCGAAGAAAATTGGAGCTGCTTTGATTATAGTCACGCATGATCAAAGGGTGAAAAATCATATTCCAAAATTTATAGAAGTCAAATCCTCATGAACCTAATCAAGCTGAGCTGGAAGTATTTGATATTTCGTCCTTTTTCTACAGGCTTGAATGTCATTTTGTTGGCTTTAGGTCTTGCTATTATTACAGTTCTTTTGCTTATGCAAGATCAGCTGGAAAAGAAAATGAATGAAGATGCAGCAGGAATTGATTTGGTGGTAGGTGCCAAAGGGAGCCCGTTGCAATTAATTCTTTCTAGTGTCTATCATATTGATTTTCCCACAGGGAATATTGATTTGGAAGAGGCTAGAAATTTAGGCAGGAATCGGTTGGTAAAAAATACCATTCCTTTGGCTCTTGGCGATAATTACCAGGGTTTCAGAATAGTTGGGACCAATCTAGACTACCTTGAATTGTATCAGGTAGATTTTGAAAGTGGGAAGCCTTGGTCCAAGGCTTTTGAGGTAGTTTTAGGATCGGAAGTTGCCTCTAGACTGGCCTTGAAGGAAGGAGATGAGTTTCTTGGAAGCCATGGAATAAGTGAAGGGAGCCATGATCATGAAGCTAATTATTTTCATGTTTCAGGTGTATTGAAATCCAAAGGAAATGTAGTGGATCGATTGATACTGACAAGTATTGAATCTGTATGGCTTACTCATGAGGAAAGTGAAGATTCTGAAAAAGTGGACCAATCCATTTCAAGCGAAATTACTCTGCATGGTCTACCTGAATCGGATGAACCTAAAGAATTAACAACTCTTTTAGTTCAATACAGAAATCCAATGGCTGCTATTCAGCTTCCGAGATTTGTGAATAGTAGAACAAATATGCAGGCGGCTTCGCCTTCTTTTGAAATGTCCAGATTGTTCGAATTATTTGGTGTAGGAATTAGCATGCTTAAAGGCCTTGCCTTTGTTTTAATTGGAATATCGGGACTCGGGATTTTTATTGCTCTGTACAATTCACTTAAGGATAGAAAATATGATTTGGCTATTTTAAGAGCTATTGGAGCTTCAAGAATTCAACTGGTTCTATTGATCTTTATGGAGGGTTTTATCTTAACTTTCCTAGGAGCTCTTATTGGGATTTTGATAGGGCATAGCTTTTTGGCTCTAATCATTTCACAAAACCAAACAGGAGTTATGGTAAGCCTTCAACCTTGGATTTTCTTAAAAGCCGAACTTTGGGTGGTAGCTTATGCGTTAGTAGTAGGAGTTTTGGCATCTGTTATTCCTGCTTTGACAGCTTATCAAACAAGTATTGCAAAGCAGCTAACAAAGGCTTAAATAGCAATCAAATTATCAACGAAAGGGAAAATGATGAAGAAAATAGTTTTTGGGCTACTTAGCTTAATTTTGTTTTTTACAGCAAATGCGTATTCTCAGGAGAAAAATGTGTGGAAAAGCCTTTCAGATGTTTCTTATAAAATAAGTGAAGACCAGTTTGGGGAGCTTTATGTTCCAGTGTTTTCTGAGGAATCAAAAAAACTAGAAGGAACTGAGGTAGAAGCTGATGGATATATTATTCCTTTTGAGGGCATGTTTAAGCCAGAACATATTATTCTGTCTAGTTTACCCTTGGCTGAATGCTTCTTTTGCGGTTCAGGAGGACCTGAAACAGTTATGGAAGTAATGCTAACAGATCCGATTAAATATACATCTAAGCGGGTTAAGGTAAGAGGAAAGCTAGTTCTTAACGGAGATGACCCCGAAAAATTGATGTATATTCTCAAAGACGCCAGGTTGATCTTAGAATAATAAACTCCCTTTTAATAGGAGTTTTCTTTTTCTAGTAATTTGAATTTTTCCAGTAAATCTAAAGAAATGGGTCCAGGCTTGCCATTCCCGATTTTGTGTTCGTCTATCTGAGTTACGGGTAACAAGATTTTAGTTGTACTCGAAATAAATGCCTCTTCAGCCTCAAACACTTCCGATAAGGTAACTGGTCTGATATCCACTTTTTCAGTGAGCTGTAAAATATGCTTTCTCGTAATTCCTAATAGGATATCTTTGTTTGGAGTAATTACCTTTCCCTCTTTGACAATAAAGAAATTACTTCTTGAACTTTCACTCACAAAACCGTCTCTGTGGTACAAAGCATCTTCGGCTCCTTCTTTTTTCCAACGTATACTATCCCAAACTGATAATGCGTAATTAGTAGTTTTGATATCAGCGATTGGTCTTACATAGTCCAAACTTAGAAGTTTAATACCATTACTATATTTTTCTTCACTGGGAAATAAAAGAGTTTCAGGAAAAATAAAAAGCTTGCCCTTAGCGGGAGAAAAATGATTATCTGAAAGTCCACCGCTCAATACCATTCGGAACCCACCTTGTTCCATATCATTTTTATCAGTGAGTTCTTTGATAATCTGTTTTAGTTCTTCCCGATTGTAAGCTAAAGGAAGGTATGTTTTTTCTGCTGAAGTTATAAACCGATCTAAATAATGGTCTAAAAATAGAGGCTTGTAATTAACAGACCGGAAAAAGTCAAAAATCCCATACCCTCGGATTAATCCAAGGTCCATCGGGTGAATGGTAGCGTTTTTTGATTCTATTATTTCTCCGTCAGCAAAGCAAAATGGTTTCATTCGATCTTATTTTTATGATCTTAAAATTACGGGTTACTTTCTTTAATTCTTAATTTTTAAAAGTCTTATATTCTTATATTAAAAAAAGAATAAATAGTACCTTTACATCAAATATTACTTTAATCATGACGAGATATATTCCTTTTTTAACTATTGTGTTATTACTACTCATGAACTCCTGTGGACCAAGTGTTCAGGATGAGAATTTAGAAATGCGTAAAAAGATTATTTCGATTCATGATGAGGTGATGCCTCTTATGGGAAAATTGAAGGGGCTTGAAAAAAAAGCAAATCAAGAGATCGAAAGTCTCCAGCAAGAAGAGAACCCAGATACTGCTAGAATTGAAGAGTTAAGAGCATTGGCAATTGATTTGGATGCAGCATATGAAGGAATGTTTGATTGGATGCACCAATATGATGCATTAGATGGTGATAAAACCCAAGAAGAAATTAAAATTTATCTTGACAAGCAATTAATTAAAGTGACCGAAGTCAATGATCAGTTTAAAGAAGTATTGGCTAAGTCAAACCAAGTATTTCCTGACTAAAGAGAAGGTTTAGTTTTCAAGAATTTTTCTACTTC
Organism: Algoriphagus sp. SE2; assembly: GCF_039563885.1. Classification (NCBI taxonomy): domain Bacteria; kingdom Pseudomonadati; phylum Bacteroidota; class Cytophagia; order Cytophagales; family Cyclobacteriaceae; genus Algoriphagus; species Algoriphagus sp. SE2. The sequence continues at coordinate 61,169 of NZ_JBCLWJ010000003.1, forward strand.
CGAAGAAGTAATTTTCCCTTCTTCCAACCCCCAAATATTTAAAAGATAAGTAGTTATTTGAGCTAGTTCCAATGGGGTTAATCTAGGGCTTGCAGGCATTTCCTGATTATAGATTTGTCCATTAACTGTAATTTCTCCCTTTTGTCCATATTTCATAATCCAAATGGCTCTATGAATATCAGCTTTGAAATAGTCAGAGTTTTTTAGAGGAGGAATTAGTTTACCTAGACCTTTCCCATTGCTTTGATGGCAGTTAGCACAATGATTTTCATATAGAGTCTTGCCTGCAATGGCATATTGCATGACTTCAGGATTAGAAATTTTTGCCAAAGTATTCTCATCATTGGAAGATTTAGGTGCGCAGGAGATGAGAAAAAGAACGGACAAAAACGGAATCAAATTTTTCATTCCCCGAGAATTTTTGGGATGTCATTTATTAGTCGGTCTACTTGATCAGCTTTTGTACCATCATATACTCCACGGATTCGACCTTTTTGATCGATCAACAAGAAAGCGCCGCTATGTAGGAAGCCTCCTGCCTCATTTTGATCTTCCATTGCCGTAGTTAAATAACTCGTTTGTCCAATTTCAAATATTTTTTCAGAATCACCTGTTAAGAAATTCCAAGTCGAGGCATCTGGGATCCCAAGTTTCACCGAATAATCTTTTAAAACTTCTTGCGTATCATGTCTTGGGTCAATGGAATGGCTTAAAATCTTGAAGTTTGGATTGCTTCCATAGGTTTCATAAACCCTGAGCATTTCCTTTTTCATGATTGGGCAAATAGTAGGGCAAGAAGTGAAAAAGAAATCAGCTACATATACTTTACCTGCGACATAAGAATTTGAAACAGTATCTCCATCCTGATTTACAAAAGCGAAATCTGCAATTTTATGGTAAACTGTATCTTTTAGAATTTTACCCTCAATTTCAATTTCATCGACGTGATAATTTCCTAGGATTGGTAATACTTCAGATTCAACATTTGATTTAGAATTGCACTGCCAAAATGTTGCTGCCAATAAAATTGAAAATGGTATGATTCCTTTAAATTTCATTAGATCAAGAATTTTTGTTTCGGAATTTTTTATAAATTCTAATTGCTATCATTAAGGTAATACCTAAACCTATCAGCCCTAACAATCCCCAAACCATACTGAGCGTATTTTTAAGGACGATTAAGAAAACAATTGCAAAGAGAAGAAGCGTTGAAACCTCATTCCATATTCTCAACTGAGTAGAGGTCCATCTAGTTCTTCCAGATTGCAATTCTTTGAATATTTTATGACAACCGAAATGATAAGCATATAAAAGCAAAACAAAAGCTAATTTGGCATGCATAAACCCCAATTCTAAATAACCCATTCGGTAACTTAGCACCCAAGTGCCCAGGATTAATGTAATAATCGCAGAAGGCCAGGTGATGATATACCATAGTCTTGAAGCCATTAGGTCCAATTGCGGTTTTAGAATTGCGCGTTCTGTATCAGGCCTTTCCATTACTTCCGTCTGATAAATAAATAAACGGACAATATAGAAAAGGCCTGCAAACCAGGTGACTACAAATATGATATGTAAGGCCTTGATGTACTCGAAACTCATTGTCAGAATTTTCGGCTAAATTAAGGCCTAAACCTTGTAAACCCTCTAAAGTTCTTGAAAAGCTCAAAATTGATTTTCTATTTATTGACCGGAGTGGTCATTTTTCTGGTTGTTTGGATCGGAAAAGAAAGTTTTACTCAGCCAGGACTAGATCAGTTTGAAGGAAAGTACAAAATGCTGTCAAGTTTCAGGAATGAAAATAATACGGGACCTGTAGTTCGTATTATTTCTGTGAAGTCGTTAGATCCAAATAAAGAATGGATGAAATCTTTCGGAGATATGCAGCCTCATACCAAATATGGAAGAACATTGGTGTTTTTCTTTTCTGATGAGGTTGATCAGGAAATCAGCCTTTCCCCAACCGATCCGTATTTCACTTCAGGCTTGAAGCCTTATGTTTTGGCTACTTATGAAAAAGGGCCTATGGGGGATGTTAAATTTATAGATGGCTATCCAGAATGAAGAAAAGACTTAGCCTAGAGGACTATAAATCTGGTGTCTTAAATGGGAACCGAGTCAGACTAAGCCAAGCTATCACTTTGGTGGAGAGTAGGCTTGAGCAAGATTCAAAATTGGCGTCTGAGTTAGTTCAGGAAATTTTACCTCACACCGGAAAATCTATTAGGATCGGTATAACCGGAGTCCCCGGCGTCGGTAAAAGTACTTTTATAGAGTCTTTTGGGAACCTGTTACTTGAAAAAGGTAAAAGACTGGCTGTGTTGGCAGTGGATCCCAGCAGTCAGAAAAGTAAGGGAAGTATTTTGGGGGATAAAACCAGAATGGAAAAACTTGCCGCTGATAAAAAGGCTTTTATTCGTCCAAGCCCTGCAGGATTTACGTTAGGAGGGGTCGCTGCCAAGACCAGGGAGACTATTTTACTCTGCGAGGCAGCTGGATTTGACGTAATATTGGTGGAAACCGTCGGGGTAGGGCAGTCCGAAACTACGGTCAAAAGTATGGTGGATTTCTTCCTATTATTAGTTTTGGCAGGAGCCGGGGATGAGCTTCAGGGAATTAAGAAAGGAATTATGGAGATGGCGGATGGAATTGTGATCAATAAAGCTGAAGCTGATAATATGTCTGCAGCAAAAAGAGCAAAAGTAAATTATCAGAACGCTTTGCATTTATTCCCAAAAACTGAGAGTGGCTGGATTCCTCCCGTATTAACAGCTTCTTCTATTACAAAAGCCGGGCTAGAAGATATTTGGAATATGATTTCAGAATATGAAGCTATTACTGTTGAATCTGGGTTTAAGGAAGAAAATAGGTCTCAACAAAGAATTAAGTGGCTTGAAGAAAATCTTCAGTTTCTCTTAAGCAATAGATTTTTCCAAAATTCAATGATAAAAAAGAAATTATTAGAAGAAAAGCCAAAAGTTCAGTCTGGAGAAAAAAGTCCTTTGGCTTTGGCTAGAGAATTGATTGAAATATTTTTTGATAACTCTAAATAAACCCAGATGAGATTAAAGTCATTTTTATTGGTTTTCTTGCTTTTGGCATGTTCCAGTCCCGAAAACAAGAACCGAGAGTTACCATTGTCTTCAGAAGAACTTTCCGTTCAGGGTTGTGTTGAAGAAAGTTGTGCAGAAGTAAAGATAACCTGGCCTTTGGTATCAGAAGATAAAGTTGGAGGAAAGATTAATCAAGTCATCCTAACAAATTTGACTGCTTATTTTAGGCAAGATTCTGTCTTCGCAGATTTGCAATCGGCTGCGGAAGATTTTGTGAATTCTTATGTGGATTTTAAAAACGATTTCCCTGATGCTTCTGGTGATTGGAATGTTGAATTAACAGTAGAAAAAAGCTATGAATCAGATTCTTTGATCAGCTTTAAAATTTCGGAGTTTAATTTTTCTGGAGGAGCTCACCCCAATTCAAGCATAAATTTCTTGACCTTTGATAAGTTTAATGGTGAATTGATGACTGAGGAAGATTTTATCCTGGATAAGAAAGTTCTACTGGATAAAACTGAAAAGGCTTTTCGGGAATATCATCAAGTACCTGATTCCATTTCTTTATCAGAGGATGGCCAGTTTTTTCTTCCTGAAGGAGAATTCTTTTTGCCAAATGCTATTGGCTTTGAGGATGGGGATTTGAAATTAATATATATTCCTTATGAAATAGGTCCTTATTCACTTGGGTACACCACACTGGGATTTGACTTAAATGAATTGGAGGGAGTAGTAAAAAAGTAATTTTTTATTCGATCTAAATTCTAGTAAGACCTCATCTTGAATTTCTTTTTCAATTCATTGACAGCATTTCTAAAGGAACTATCAGTTTCCATCAAATCATTTACCGTTTGTACGGCATGTATTACAGTGGAGTGATCTCGACCTCCAAAATGATACCCTATGGATTTTAAGGAATGATTCGTAAACTCTTTTGAAAAATACATAGAAACCTGCCTTGCAACCACGATTTCTTTTTTACGGGTTTTTGCTTTCAAATCTTCTAAAGCAATTCCATAATATTCAGAAACTGTCTTCTGAATATATTCTATACCTACTTCAGTCTCTATATCCTTGATGATGTTTTTCATCACGGTTTTAGCGAGCTCCAAACTTATCTCTACTCGATTTAATGAAGCATGAGCAATTAAAGAAATAAGAATTCCTTCAAGCTCTCTTACATTTGTATCGACAGTATATGCCAAATATTCCACTACATCTACAGGAATAATTATTCCCTCAGACTGCATTTTCCTTCGAATAATTGCTACTCTGGTTTCGAAGTCAGGCATTTGCAAGTCCGCTGTCAATCCCCATTTAAATCTAGAAAGCAATCGTTCTTCCAACCCTTTCAAATCTCTGGGAGGGCAATCCGAAGTCATGATAATTTGTTTCTTGTTTTGATGTAAGTGATTGAAGATATGGAAGAACATTTCCTGGGTTCTGTCTTTTCCTGCAAGAAATTGGATATCATCAATGATCAACACATCTACCTGCATATAAAAATTTGTAAAGCTTTTCACGTTTCCATCCTTGATAGAATCCATGAATTGGTTTACAAATTTTTCTGAAGAAACATATAGTACAAACTTGTCTTCAGGGCCGTTTTTTATTTCGTTACCAATTGCTTGTACCAAGTGAGTTTTTCCTAATCCAACTCCTCCGTAAACCATCAAAGGATTGAAGGAGGTGATACCAGGTTTGGTAGCAACTGCAAATCCAGCAGATCTCGCCAACCTGTTACAGTCACCTTCTATGTATGCGCTGAAAGTATAGTTTGGATTAAGATTACTTTTTGTTAAAGCTTCTGCATCCAATGATTTCATCTCAAATGGAGTTCTTTGTTCTTCTGCCTGAGAAGTAGCTCCTTTTTTGCCATTATTCCCTTGGGGGTAGGAAACCACATAAGGTTGATTAGAGGAATTGCCACGATCTACAACAACAGCATACTCAAGCCTTCCTCCTTGGCCTAAAGTCGTTTTAATGGCAAGTTTTAAAACCTGCACATAATTATCCTCCAGCCACTCGAAAAAAAACTGACTTGGAACTTGAATTGTAAGGTTAGTTCCTTCGAGTTTTACTGGATTAATCGGTTTAAACCAAGTTGAAAAGCTTTGCTCATTGACGTGTTGTTCGATCACACGTAAACATTCATTCCAAACGGCGCTAGCTTCTGAACTCATTAGTGAAGATTTCTGAAAATCTGATGGACCCTGAGATAATTGGGGTACCAAATTTGGAGAAAATTAAGGTAAATAAAAAATTCAATTAGGCTTGAAAAAGTGATTTTTTTATCCATTCACATTAAAATAAGAAAATGAAATTTTGATCTCAAAAATCATCGTTACTTTTTAAAAACTCTTTGCTTATGGAAAAACAGGTTCAATATTATCCTGACTATGATTTTGAATATACATAAATCAATAATTTGGATATGAAAAATGAGCTTCCTATCCTTTCTCCAAGAATTACTGGTATTCTTTTCTAAATGGTTATTTTTGAATAGAAATAAATAAATTTTTAGATTTTAAAAGAAAGCCCAATAATGACAGAAGAATCTTTTTACAATTTTCCCCAATCCAATAAACAAGACTGGATCGAAAAGGTACAAAAGGACTTGAAAGGCAAAGATTTTGAAGAAAATTTACTAACCAAGGTTTGGGGAGGATTGGATATAATGCCATTATATTCCGCAGAAGATTTAGGCTCTCCGAGCTATTCCTTTAGGTACCATGAAAAAACCAAATTACCTGGGCTTCCTCCAAGAATTTGGAATAACGTGGTCTCATTTTTTCCGAAAGATGAGAAGAAGTCAAATCAGGAAATTATTTATTCTTTAAATAATGGAGCTGATGCAATTGCTCTTCACTTAAGTGGGGAAGAAAATCTAAATCAGATTTTAAAAGGGGTGATGACTGAATTTATCCATCTTTATTTTATACCCCTAGGTCCTCCAAAACAGCTTTATGAGCAGGTTTTAGAATGGATCAAATCCCTTCAGATCAAGCCTTCTATGCTAAGGGGAGCTGTATTATGGTCCCCAACTTCAGAATTATTTCAAAGAGAAAGCGATTTTTCGGAAAGCATTAAACTTGGTGCGGAAATGATCGAACAATTTTCTCCTTTTAGGGAATTTTTCCCAATGACACTAGATATTGCCAAATACGCTGAATCCGGCGCTAATGGTATTCAGCAACTATACCTTGGTTTAGGAGAGATGATTGAAATGATGGACTCATTTGTATCAAAAGCAGTTTCTCCAGCTATGTTATTTGATAATTTCGCTTTTCATGCAAGCGCCGGCGAATTATTGTTTCCTGAAACTTCAAAATTGAAGGCATTTAGGCTTTTGTTAGTGGAGTTAGCTAGCAATATGGGGCAGAAGATATCTTTTGAATCCCTTCACCTAATAGTGTCGACAAGTACGTTCAGCAATTCTTTGATAGATAAAAACTCAAATTTAGTCCGAAAAACATATGAAACGATGTCCGCTATTCTTGGTGGTTGCAATTCTGTCTGGGTAAAGCCATTAAATGAAAAAACTGCTTCAGAACTTGAAAAAAGAATCGCGAGAAATATTTCACCAATACTTAAAGAGGAGAGTTTTCTTGATAAAGTAATGGATCCCGCTGCAGGCTCCTTTTATATAGAAAGTTTGATAAATGAAATAAAACATAAGGTTTTAAGTCACCTTGAGCTATTAGAGGATGAGGGAGGCTGGTTGAAAAACTTTAATTCTAGAAAAATTCATCAATTAGTCAGGAGTGAAAGAAGAAAAGTCCAGGAACTGTTTCTGGAAGGCGAATGCATAAAAGTTGGGGTAAATAAATATGAATCAAAAAATGGTTTGATCAGTAGAAACCTTGAGGATTTTGAAGAAACGGAATTTGAATTGAAGCCGACAAGAGCTACTTATTTATTAGAAAGAAAGAAATTTGAAAATATATGAGACCTGATATAAAGAATTGGCAAAGCAGCTCTTTGGATGGAGAAAAACAGGTTTCGGGTGAAGTTTGGGATTCAGCGGAAGAGATTCAGGTTCCTTCTGAGTTTGTCCCAGATAAGATATTAAACCTGCCTCATATTCATTTTACTGCAGGATTACCTCCTTTTTTGCGAGGTCCCTATAGTACCATGTATAGCATGCGACCATGGACCATTCGACAATATGCAGGCTTCAGTACAGCAGAAGAATCTAATGCTTTCTACAGAAAAAATTTAGCTGCGGGGCAAAAAGGTCTTTCTGTAGCATTTGATTTGGCAACTCATCGAGGCTATGATTCTGATCATCCAAGAGTGGTTGGAGATGTTGGAAAAGCAGGAGTTGCCATCGATTCGGTAGACGATATGAAAATTCTTTTTGATGAGATCCCTTTGGATCATATGTCCGTTTCGATGACAATGAATGGAGCCGTGATTCCAATTCTGGCATTTTATATTGTGGCAGCAGAGGAACAGGGAGTAAAACCTGAGGAACTTAGTGGTACCATACAAAATGATATTCTAAAAGAATTCATGGTTAGGAACACGTATATCTATCCTCCACAGCCTTCCATGAAAATAATTGCTGATATATTTGAGTTTACAGCAGCTAAAATGCCAAAATATAATTCGATTTCTATCTCAGGCTATCATATGCAAGAAGCAGGAGCTACTGCAGATCTGGAATTGGCTTACACATTGGCTGATGGCTGGGAATACCTCCGAACAGGAGTAAAAGCAGGTTTAGACATTGATAATTTTGCTCCTAGAATTTCATTTTTTTGGGGTATAGGCATGAATCATTTTATGGAAATCGCCAAAATGAGAGCTGCTAGAATGCTTTGGGCTAAAATCGTTAAAAAATTCAATCCAAAATCCAGTAAATCCCTCGCGCTTCGTACTCATTGTCAGACATCTGGCTGGTCTCTCACGGAGCAAGACCCTTTCAATAATGTAACAAGAACTGCTATCGAGGCACTTGCCGCAGTAATGGGGGGTACTCAGTCACTCCATACCAACTCTTTGGATGAGGCAATTGCTTTGCCTACGGATTTTTCTGCGAGAATCGCCAGGAATACCCAATTGATTTTGCAGAATGAGACAGGTATTACAGATGTTGTTGATCCTTGGGGAGGTTCTTATTATGTGGAATATTTGACGGATCAAATTGCAAAAAGAGCCTGGGAGTTGATTGAAGAAGTGGAAGAATTAGGCGGGATGGCAAAAGCTATTGAAGAAGGCTTGCCCAAACTTAGAATTGAGGAAGCAGCTGCGAAAAAGCAGGCTAGAATAGATAGCGGGAAAGATATTATTGTAGGTGTAAATCGCTATCAAGTGGAGGAGGAATCAGATGTGGAGGTGAGAGATGTTGATAATCAAGCTGTTAGAGAATCCCAGATCGCTAGGCTCAAAGAATTGAAGGCAAAAAGAAATCAAGAAGAGGTCCATAAAAGTCTTCAAAAGTTGACCGAGGTAGCACGTTCTGAAAAAGGTAATTTACTTGAAATTGCTATTGAGGCAGCAAGAAAAAGAGCTACTTTAGGAGAAATCTCTGATGCTATGGAAGTTGTTTTTGGAAGACATCAGGCACAGACCAAATCTATCACTGGAGTTTATGCAGCAGAAGTGAAAAATCAGGAATCTTTTCAAAAAGCTATTGCGCTTTCCGATCAATTTGCTGAAATGGAGGGCAGAAGACCCCGGATTATGATTGCCAAAATGGGACAGGATGGTCATGATCGTGGTGCGAAAGTAATTGCTACCGGTTTTGCAGATTTGGGATTTGATGTAGATATCGGTCCGCTTTTTCAGACTCCAGAGGAAGTTGCTGAGCAAGCCATAGAAAATGATGTACATGTTGTTGGGGCTTCATCTTTGGCAGCAGGCCATAAAACATTAGTCCCTCAATTGATCGAGGCCCTGAAAGATTTAGGAAGGCCAGATATTATGGTGGTAGCAGGAGGCGTCATTCCAGCTAAAGATTACGATTTTCTTTTCAACGCAGGGGTGACCGATGTTTTTGGTCCAGGAACGGTACTTTCCGAAGCTGCAATAAAAATCCTTACTAAGTTGATGGCAGACTGAAATTAGAAATGAAAAAAATCTCCTTGATTTCACAATTTAACCAATCAATAGGATTTCTTTTTCTGACCGCCGTCCTATTGTTTTCCTGTAAAGAAAACATCGAAAAGGATCACTCAAAAGAAGAACTAGCTGATAAAATGGAACTTCATTTGAAAATGGAAGTTCTGGACAAATGGTATCCTAAAGCAATGGATACAGTGGATGGAGGTTTTTTAAGCAATTTTACCTACGATTTTCAACCTGAAGAAAAACAGGAGAAAATGATTGTTACTCAGTCCCGGCATGTGTGGACTAATGCGAAAGCTTCGAAGAAATATCCTGATATCGCATACTTCAAAGAAGGGGCGGCCCATGGATTCGAATTCCTAAAAGACAAGATGTGGGATGATGAAAATGGAGGGTTTCATTGGTTGGTTGACAAGCAAGGGAATCCAATTGGAAACTCCATGAAAACTGCCTATGGAAATGCTTTTGGGATCTTTGCTTTGGCGGCATATTATGACGCTTCAAAGGATGAATCTGCCTTGGAATTGGCGAAAGAGGCTTTTTATTGGCTGGATACCCATGCTTATGATTCTATAAATGGTGGATACTATCAACATTTGACAGCAGATGGAATGCCTATTTCAAGGCCTTCTTCAACTCCATCCACATCTGATTTGGGGTATAAGGACCAAAACAGCTCGATCCATATTTTGGAGGCATTGACGGAATTGTACTATGTTTGGCCAGATCCCCTTTTGAAAGATCGATTGGAAGAAATGCTTTTGTTGATCCGTGATCAGATCGTAACAGAAAAAGGCTATTTAACTTTGTTTTTGTTGCCGGATTGGACACCAGTGTCATTTGTAGATTCTACGGAGGAAGTGATTTTAGCCCATCATCAATTGGACCATGTTTCTTTTGGTCATGATGTGGAAACTGGATTTTTAATGATCGAAGCATCAGAAACGCTCGGTTTAGAGAATGATCAAAAGACCCATGAGATCGCTAAAAAGATGATTGATCATGCCTTGGAAAATGGCTGGGATGAGTCAGTTGGAGGTTTTTATGATGAGGGGTATTATTTCAATAATGGTTTTCGGATTACCCATGACACCAAAAACTGGTGGGCTCAGGCTGAAGGAATGAATGCGCTTTTGCTGATGGCTGAGTTATATCCTGATGACCCTCACCATTACTTTGAAAAATTCCTGAAACTCTGGGAGTATACGGATGCCTATTTAATTGACCATGAAAATGGGGATTGGTATTCAGGAGGGCTGGATAAGCAACCTGAATTAAAGACCGTGGGAAAAGGAAATATCTGGAAAAGTATTTATCACCATTACAGGTCTTTGGATCATTGCATTTCACGTCTGAGAGAAATGGCTGAGTCAGAGGATTCTTGATCTATTCAGCTAGAAAAATATTGAAGTCAATTGAGATCAATTTCCATCTCCAACAAAGCATAGCTCAAGGATTTTCCATGTGTATCTATAGCTATTGAAGTGGTTACGCCAGTTCCCAGTGAATCTTGGCAAATAAATTGGATGGCCTTTAATTCCGGTAAAACAAAGCGTTTTATTTCCCCCTTGAGCTGATGGCTTAAATGAGCTTTTACGCGTTCTTCGGTTACATTTTTAACCAATTTTTCAAAATTAAGCGGGTCATATGGAATCAATGAAAGCAATAAGGTATTCCCCTTGTCCCCAGCTCTTCCGTGAGCGATTTTAGAGAGTTTTGTTTTCATATTAATTAAGTAGATTCAAGTAGAGTTAGTTTTGGGGTAATTAAATCACGATCCATAAGAATGGAAACCACGCCCATTAATTGGTGGGTGTATTTTCTGGCTCCACCACCGCCGGCAGGACCGTTGGTGTACAAAGCCTCCACTTCTTCACCGACAAGCGTGGAAAGTGCAGGATTCAAGGTTTTACCTGCTACCCTCAAGCGTACCTCATAGGGAGTGTAACCTTTGGAAAGCTCCAATCCATGAAGAGAGGAAATCCCAATATAATCAACCCTGAACTCGTCGAAGACTTTAGAGATTCTCTTTTCAATAATCTCTCCCGCTAAAATAGCCCTTTCTTTTGCGTTTGCTCCGGCATAAGAAATTTCCCCTTCACTTAAATATCCGGCTTCATAACCTACAGATACTTTTAAGGTTTGGGGGGCTGGTTTGCCATTTCCTCCAGATATTCTAATTAGGTTTTTACCGATTTCCTCAATTTGAACTTTAGAAAAATCTGCAATGACATCTGGCGTGTAATAGGCAAAAGGGTCCAAAACTTCGTAAAGTAATTGTTCCTTGGCAGTTTGGGTGGTTATCAAACCTCCTGTTCCATCTACCTTGCTGATAATTCCTGTTCCATCCTTTGAAACTTCTAAAATGGGATGTCCCAAAATATCCATGTCAGGAACAGGCTTGACAACAGGATCGGCAAAGTATCCTCCGGTGATTTGACCTGCGCATTCCATCAAATGACCCAAAACGGTTCCTTGACCAAGTAAAGAGGAGTTCAGATCCCAATCGAATTCTTTGACCATTGGAGCCAGAAACAAAGAGGGATCGGCAACTCTACCCGTAAGAATAATGTCTGCATCTGTCTCTAAAGCCGGTAGAATGGCATCAATTCCCAAATAAGCATTGGCAGAAACAATAGAAGAATAGGAGGAAAGCGGAACACCTGATTCTAAAGTTTTCTCTTTCAGATTCAACTGACTAAATACATCATCTCCATGGACAATGGCAACTTTTACCTTCAGGCCAAGCTGGTTTGCAATTTCAATGATTTTTTTTCCACCTTCCAAAGGATTTGCTGCCCCCATATTGGTAATGAGCCGAACCTTATTTTTGATCAGAATTGGAAGTAATCTTTTGATTCTTCTCTCCAATAAAGGGTCATATCCAAGTAGAGGATTTTCTTTTTTTCTTTTCTGCGCCAAAGAAATGGTGCGTTCCGCCAAGCATTCCAAAACCAGATAATCCAGATTCCCTTTTTCAGCCAGAATTTCTGAAGGTTCTAATCTATCCCCTGAGAACCCTGCGCCACATCCGATTCTTATTTTTTCCTTTACCATTTTTCAAATACTTATAGCTCCGATCAAAACTGAGACGAAAACCATGATCAAAGTGATTAAAAATGCCCAGGGAATTGTTTTTTTCTGATGCTCACCCAATTCCACACCTGCCAATCCAATCAGGAGAAAGGTAGATCCTGTCAAAGGGCTGACTGCAAAACCTGTAGTCATCTGCCCCAATATAGCTGCTCTTCCCACTTCTAAACCAGAAGCCTGAAAATGTTCTGCCGTCGTTGAAAGTAGAGGAAGTATTCCAAAATAAAAGGAATCCGGATCAAAAAGAAGACTTGCTGGCATCGCAAAAATCCCTGTGATTAATGGGATCTCTCTGCCTACCTGAGATGGAATCAGATGGACGATTTCAGAAGCCATCGCTTCGATCATTCCGGTGCCTTTAAGAATACCAGTAAAGCAACCGGCGGCAAAGAGAATACTGGCCATAAGCATGGCTTCTTTCGCATGACTGTCTATTCGTTCTCTTTGGTCAGAGACCTTGGGAAAGTTGACTAATAATGTGATGGCAAAAGCAACCATAAATACGATATGTGGAGGAGCTAGGCTGAGAATGATGCATCCAATAGCAACTATAACTGTAAGAATATTAAACCAAAATAAGATTGGGTTCAGTGACTTTCTTTCCACCTCATTTTGATTGGTTGGAGTGGAATGGCTACCAGAAGAAAAGTTGATGTTTTTCCGCTCCTGCATTCCGAATTTATAAGCAATAGCTAGGACAGTGGCCAAACCTACCAAAACGGGAATTAAAATTGGATTGAAAAGCTCTGTGACCGGAATGTTTAAAGCGGTAGCAGCTCGCAAAGTTGGACCTCCCCAAGGTAGAATATTCATGGTTCCAGCAGCTAAAGCCACGATAGATGCAAGCGTCAACCTGCTCATATTCATTTTGTCATAAACCGGAGATAATGCAGGAATGGTAATTAAAAAAGTGACTGCACCAGAACCATCAAGATGAATTAACATGGCCAAAATAGCTGTTGCGATTACAATTTTTAGAGGATCACTTCCTGCAAAACTTAAAAGCTTATCAATAATTGGATCGAAAGTTCCTGCATCCAACAGAATCCCAAAGAAAAGTATAGCGAAAATAAACATCAGCCCGGTAGGAGCAATGCTAATCAGTCCTTCCCCGATAAAGGTTGGAAGCTCTTTCCAAAAGCCTGCTAAAATTCCAGTTGCTACCGGAATCAAAATAAGCGCAATCACTGGCGAAACTTTCTTCCTTAATACCAAAAGAAAAAGTAGTACAATGGTGATGAGACCCCAGATTGCTAGCATAAGTAAAAAAGGTTTCTGTTCATTCCTTCTTGCGATTTAGGGTATGAGAGGATCGGTTTTAGAACAATGATTGTGATTAATTTGGGTTAATTGAAGATCCAATAAACTGATAAAATAAAATGTTTCAAAACGAAACAATAAAAATAGGTTCTCCTCAAAGATTTACTGCCTATAATTCATATCAGAATACCAAAATCTAGATTCATAAGGATGTTATTTTTTGAGATCATCCTGAAAAATATCTTCAAAATCTATTTTTAGAGCCTTTTATTTTTGACAATCAATTTCTCCAACTTCAAATAGATCTCGTTTCAAAAATATTAGGAATTCGAAAACAAACGGATGAATCCCTCTGTTTTCCGTAGCAGAATGTAAGATGTTTAGAATACTAATTCTGCGGAAAGTTTTCCTTTAAACTGGAATTCTCTGGAATAATAAAATTGTTCAAGTTGATAAAAATAGGTTATCCTACTCTTTTGGCTTCAAGGATGCTCACTTTTTTAACATAGTTTTTGGACTCGATTAATAAATACCTTATTCAATTGAAATTCTCTTAAAATCAAATCAAAAACAATTTGATTTGTGTGTTTTTACAAAAAAAAATACCTGATAGAATCTAAATTTCTATCAGGCTTTAATCGAGGCTGGAAAAGTCTTTTTAATCGACTTTTGGAAGTTCTTCTCTAGGTAATTTTTCGTCTCTTTGGGCTGTATTGTAGACAAATGATGCTACGATTACAGCCATTTGTCTTAAATCATCCAACTCCAATCTTTCGAAATTATCCATATTCGTATGGTGGGTTCTGGTTCGGTATTCTATAGGATCCTGGATAAACTGAAAACCGGGAAGTCCAACACCATCAAAGCTCTGATGATCTGTACCTCCCGTATCGCGGATGGTGATTGTTCTATTTTCAATCAAATCATCTATTGGCTCAAACCACTGGTCGAAAACCGGACCTACCGCTTCATTTCCTTGTAGGTAGATCCCGCGGATTTTTCCTGTTCCATTATCAATGTTGTAATAAGCGGAGAGCTTTTCATGATCGGGTTTTAGCTCCATTGTTGTTCTATCTGCGAAATGGTTTTGTACATAGTTTCTGGAACCATGAAGACCTTGTTCCTCGCCACCCCAAAGTGCAATGCGGATGGTTCTTCGAGGTGCCAAGCCCGTTGCTTTCAAAATTCTTACCGCCTCCATCATTACAATACAACCTGCAGCATTATCTGTTGCACCATTGGCACCATGCCAGGAATCCAAATGTCCACCGAGCATCACCAATTCTGATTTCAAGGTTGGGTCTGTACCTGGGATTTCAGCAATCACGTTATAGCCCTGAAGATCATCTGTCAAGTATCTCGATTTTATTTCAGCTTCAACTTCTACGTCCACCCCATTTTCAACAAGTCTGGCTAAAAGGTTGACATTCTCAGGAGCAGTTTCCAACTCAGGAACTCCCATTGGGGTATCTTTCAAATAACCTCTGGGGCTACTGGTAAAAAGAGTTCCGTGACGACCGTTTACGCCTTTTATGATCAAAGCGGCACCTTCTTCAGCTAAAAACTCGCTTATTCTCATAGAGAAAGCCCTTGCTGCTCTTAATGCCTGAATTTGCTCTGGAGTATATCTGCTTCCACCTCCCTGTGAACTTGGTGGTGCAGCCATTTCATTTAATTGGTCTTCTGTAAATCGAGTTGCATCCGCCTCAAAAGTCGGGCTTTGGTCTCCAGACGGTTTGATCGCGATAATTGCACCTTTCAGTTTGCCTTTATAAGCCATTAACTCTACTTCGGTTTTGGCATTGATGAAGATTACTTTTCCACTGATCTCGCCCTTGGTGCTTTCTGTCCAGGCTTTTGGAATGGCAATAAATGGCATGTAGTAAGGCTTGGTCATAGCCACGTAGCTTTTTTCCATTTCCCAACCTCTACCAAATTCTCCCCAAGCTTCGGTTTTGGCATTTTCCAATCCCCAATCTGTAAGTTGCTTTACTGCATAGTCGGTAGCTCTTTTATATCCTTCTGAGTTACTGAGTCTAGGTCCTGCTTTGTCTACGAGTTCAAATGCAATTTCTTCTACATGGGAATTATTGAGTCCTTCGTTTTTGATTTTCTCAATTGCTTGTAGATCAATTTCTTCCTGCGAAAAGGCAAAGCCTGCGGCTAATAATGCAGGAATAAGGAAAAATAATTTTTTCATAGATATGCTGTTTAATTGGTTGGTGTATCAATATATACTAGAAAACAGTGATTTCTTGATATTTTCAATGAGTGGTGTAGATAAATTATGTTTTGGACAAAACTTCCCAGAATTAGCATCAATTTTTATCCTCAAATAGTAGAAAGCAATTTTAAATTTTAGAACTTATTTCTCAATTTTCATAAGCAGGGGAATTAAAGACAATTTTTGGTATGGCAGAAAATAAGATTTTTGTATTTGATAACCAGTTGGACAAAGAAGAGCTGGAGAAGGTCAGGGAATTTTTTGAGAACAAGCCTTCCAAGGAGGTAGCTGTTCAGGACTTGGATGAAGAATCGATTCAAGACTCAGATTTTTTGATTTGCCTAATTTCTGATACCCAACTTAAGGATTTAATTTCTGATCTTGGTGAGCGAAAAACGGCTCTGGGATTATTACCTCATCCGGATTTGGACCATGGGCAGAAAGGATTTGGTATTAATAAGAATATGGAATCGGCTTTGGAGGAAATTATGGAAGTCCATGAAGTTGAGGCGATTGATTTGATGACTGTCAATGAGGAATTGGTTTTGAACTCCTTGGTGATCGGTGAGTCCTTGAGCATTTTTTACGGAGATAAATCAGCGAGTTTTATGGATGGTTTAAAAAACCGCTTCAACCAATTCATAAAGATTTTCCGAAGAGTCAAATTGCAGGAAGTGGAAATCAACTTTCCTGATGAAAAAGAGGAAGATAAAAGTATTTCCACAGCCAGCATGGGGATTATTGCTGTGGCTCAGTGTCAAAGTCATGTGATTTTTAAGCGAATTATCAAAGATTCGGGATTGAATGATAAGTTGATTCATTTGTTGATTTTTGCACCAAAAAGTTTGGTTTCATTGATCCGTTTTGGTCTTCAGAATCTCTTTTTCCCGATTAAAGGAAATAAATTACCAAGATTTGTGGGCTATGCCACGGGCAAAGAAATCCAACTGAATGTTAAAGAGAAAACGCACTTTGCTATTGATGGAATTGAAAAAGAAAGTTCCGAAATCAAGATAAAGTTGTATGAACATCCAGTTCATATTTTGCCGGGAAAAACTATTTTGGAGGCTGAGCAGGGAAATGGTAAGGAAGTTCAGAACCTAAATAGACTGCCGACAGGTAAACTCAAAGAGGAATTGACCAGAGGGTACTTACCATGGGTAAGGCATGCTACTTCTGAGGAGTTTAAAGAGTTGTTTAAACTACTTAGGGATAATTCTCAAACGACAGGAACCTATCTGGTATTGATGGTGCTTTCTACCATGATTGCCACCTTTGGTTTATTTGGAAATTCATCTCCAGTAGTAATTGGAGCAATGATTTTGGCTCCCTTGATGGCTCCCATTATTTCATTGGCGATGGGGATGCTGCGTCAGGATGGATTGTTGATCAAAAACAGTTTAATTACCATTTTCTGGGGAGTGATTTTGGGATTGATATTTTCTATGATTATTACCTGGATGACACCCCTCCAGATATTGAATGATCAGATTTTGGCAAGGATCCGCCCCAATTTGTTGGATTTAGGGGTGGCTGTCGCCTCGGGAATGGCGGGTGCTTATGCATACAGTAAGGAAGAAATTGCCAAAACTTTAGCTGGAGTTGCCATATCAGTTGCCTTAGTGCCGCCTTTGGCAGTGGCGGGAATTGGGCTAGGTTGGGCAGATTGGAATGTGTTTTTTGGGGCGATGCTTTTGTTAGGTACCAACCTGGCAGGAATTGTAGTAGCTGCAGCTTTAACATTTTTAACCTTAGGGTTTAGTCCATTTAGATTGGCCAAGAAAGGATTGGTGATCAGTTTAATTTTGTTGACATTAATTGCTACTCCATTAGCATTGAGCTTTTCAAAAATGGTCAATGAAAATAGTATTATACAGGCCTTAAGTGGTCAGGAAATCCCTCATGGATTGCTTCGAAATGTGAAAGTAGTCAATATGCAACCCTTGAGATTGGCAGTTACAATTCTTTCAGAGGGGGAATTAAATGATGCAGACTTTGATGAAATCAGATCTGAAATTGAAGAGAAAATAGGCAGACCCATCGAACTTGAATTGACTTTGGGAATACGAATGGGACAGGGTAAACCAGGAGATAATTCCAATACTATTTTTACCGATTAATAGACAAGAATTGCTTTTCCATTTTCACAGGTGATTCCAGAAGGAGGACTTTCAAAATAGCAGTCTGACCCGATATTATTTTTGATGTTATATTCTTTTTGAAGATTGGTGTATTGAGCTACTAGATCTAAAAATTCATTTTCATTTATTTCTGAGGAGTAGGCGATATAACCCATTGGTCCGCCACAGGGCTTACTTCCAATGGCTGTATATTTCCATTGAGAAGAATTTGAGCAGGTCTTTGATTCTGAAATAGAAATTATTTTCTCATATAATTCTTCCAATTCAGTGAGATCATCAGTTTTGCTTTCTTCATTAAAAAGCTGACAGCTAGAAAGAAGCAGAAGGACTGGGATTATTAATTTTTTAATATCAGAATAGATTCTGAATAATAAAACGTGGAATTTCTAAAAATCGCTACATGAACTATTCTTAATTACCTGCAGGCAACATATTTCGGATGGCGGAAATGCGCCAACTTTTCCCATCATCAACAACCATAAAACTGCTCCACATTTTCCGGATTGATCCATCCGCGTTTTTGATTTCATACCGAGCGTCCACCAAGGCAACTTCCTCTCCAAGAAATCTTATTTTTTCAACATGAAGGGTTCTTTCACCGGGATTGCTGGTAGAGCTTTGCATCATTCCTGCGATCGCTTCCTTTATTCCAGATCTCCATACACCGGAAGAAACTAATTGATCGATGTCCTTGGTGAGAATTTTCTTAAGCAAGACGGTGTCTTTGGTGTCCCGGGATTTTGAATAGGAATTTATGAGATTTAAAATAGCCTGAGAATCCTCTTTGGTATGGTTAGAAGTTTGGGCGATACTGGAAAAAGAGAAAATTAAATAGAAGGTGAAAAGGGTCAATAGGGTCTTCATGGGATTTTTGTTTCTTTCCCTAATCTACATCATCTTGGGAAATAACCCCTTACTAAAAGGATGAAAAGGTCCAATTATAGGTCCTAGATAGAGAGAATAATACAAAATAAGAAAAAGCCACACATTACTGAGTGGCTTTTAAATAATTAAGAAAGTTATTCCTTACTGATCTTCTCCTCTGAGTTTGATGACAGCTCCTTCGAGGATATCCCCGATACGAATCTGGCAAGCTAATCTGGAAGTTGGGTAATACTCTGGGAGGTTTTCCAACTGATCCAATTCTATATCAGTTGCTTCTCCTAACTCATCTTTCCCTTCCAAAATCTCCACGTGGCAAGTAGCACAGAGTGCCATTCCCCCACATGTAGCCAAAACCGGATAATCTGAAGCTTTCAAAATCTCCATGAGACTAAAGCCCATGTCATCTGGTGCTTCTATTTCTTGACGGTTGCCGTCCTGATCTTCAACTGTGAAATTAACCATGCCGCAAAAATAGCATTAAAATGAATTTACACCATTAACTGTCGTGTATTTGAAGCTCAATTTCTGATCTGGATACACATACTTGAATGCAGAGTGCATCATAATTGCCGCTTCATGGAATCCACAGAGGATTAATTTCAATTTACCAGGGTACGTATTGATATCACCGATAGCATAAATTCTTTCTACTCCAGTACTATAATCTCTTGTATCTACCTCGATTGCATTTTTATCAATGCTCAATCCCCAATCAGCAATAGGACCGAGTTTTGGACTCAAACCGAATAAAGGAATCAAATAATCCGTATCGATCTTGATTTCAGTTTTTGATTTATCTACAAAAGTCACGGAATCGAGTTTTCCATTTCCGGAAACTTCCTTTAAGTTGGCAGAAAGAATCAAGTCAATTTTACCTTGATTTGCTAAGTCAAATACTTTGGCTGCAGAATCAGGTGCTCCACGGAAGGTTTCATTCCTATGTACCAGCGTAACTTTTTTAGCGACTTTGGACAAGAAAATAGTCCAATCCAGAGCAGAATCCCCGCCACCTGCAAGAATGACATTTTTATCACGGAAAGTTTCAGGGTTCTTCACCATATAAGTGATTCCTTTCCCTTCAAAAAGCTCTAGGTTTTCAACAACAGGTTTTCTGGGTTCAAAGCATCCCAATCCTCCAGCAATGACAATTACTTTTGCATGGACATGGGTCTTGTCGGAAGTAGTTACGATATATGTCCCGTCCTCTTGCTTGTCCAGATGATCCACTCGTTCGCCAAGGGTGAAGGTTGGAGAAAATGGCTTAGCCTGTTCCATCAAATTGTCCACAAGATCCTGGGCATTCACTTCAGGATATCCCGGAATGTCGTAAATCGGTTTCTGAGGATAAATTTCGGAAAGTTGTCCCCCCACTTGTGGAAGTGCATCGATCAGATGGCAACGCATTTTCAGCAAACCTGCTTCGAAAACTGCAAATAGCCCAACTGGGCCGGCTCCGATGATACAAAGATCTGTGTGAATCATGGTTTTTTGACTTTATAGGTAAAACCCTGGATATATGCTTTTGTTCGTGTAAATATAATTAGTATAACAAATACTTTTTACTCAATGTCTTGCCCTCCCAGATTTTTATAAATAGTGTTTAAAATTCTTTTAAATTCTTCAAAATCAGTATCGCTTAAGTTTTCCCAAGCTTTTTCTCGGATTTCAAGAATCTTTGGTCTCAATTCAATTACTTTTTCCGTTCCTAGGTCCGTCAGATGAAGTTGAAAACTTCTTCTATCTTGTGGATGAGGCACCCGTTCTACGTATCCTTTTTTGCAGAGTAAATCAATTATTCTAGTCAGAGTAGGATGGTCTTTGAAAACCAATTGGGCCAACTCTGTCTGACTTAGCAATTGATTGCCAGATAGATTTTTCAATACCAGCCACTGATCAACTGTTACATCAAAATCTCCAGACTTAAACTGTTGCTGGGCATATTGCTTTACTTTCCGCGCTGTGCGATCGAGAAGAAAAGAATACCTTGCAAATTGCTCCTGTGTCATACAAATAGTTAGTGTGACAAATATATGAATTTTCTGAATTGATTATATAATTCTATATAAATATTATAGGGTTTATAGTATTTAAGATTCAATCCGCCTCAGGAATAGATTTTCAGGTTAACTCTACCTTGTTTTGCTTTCTAAAAAATTTAAAAATCCTTCCAGGGACCCGAAGATTTTTTCTTCAAAGAGTAATTGAAATGGTTCTTTTGTAATTTTTATTTGACTTTCAAACGTTACACTAATATTCTTTGATAGTGCCTTTTGTATCCAATATGCCATGATTTTATCTCCTGAAATATTCCAAGCTGAATTTTCTTTTCTCTTTTGGATTTTGCCTTTTTCAAGGTCAAAATGAAATTCTTTGCCAGGAATGAGCTCATTGAGTTTACCTGAAATTACAAGATCTTCCGGCAATCCAGCAATCAATGGAGTACCGCAATTCATTAGCCAAAACCGGTGGGCAGTTTCCAATGCTATTTCTAAATCATGGGTTACTACGAGTATGGCTTTTTCATTATTGACGCAGATTTCTCGAAGGAGATGCATGATTTCATACCGATTGACTAGATCCAAATGAGCAGTTGGTTCATCAAGAATCATAACCTTTCCATCTTGTGCCAATGCTCTAGCAATCATAGCTTTTTGTCTTTGTCCATCGCTAATTTCAGAAAGGCGCTCGTCTTTTAAATAGGTGATTTTAGTTGCGTCCAGAGCCTGATAGACTTTTTTCCTATCCAGCTGGCTTAACTTTCCAGTCCAATTTGTATGTGGAATTCTACCAAGTGCGACCAATTGTGCCACGGTCATATTTCCTGGCAATACTGGCTCTGTTAAAACCACAGCTAATTCCTTTGCCAATTCCGTCTCTGAGAATTCTGAATTTACTTTTCCTCCAATGGTAATTACTCCCTCAAAAGGATTTATCTCTCCTAAAATTGCTTTGATTAAGGTAGATTTTCCTACTCCATTAGGCCCTAACAAACACGTGAGTTCACCGGATTGAAGCGAAAAGTTCAACCCCTCCAGAATAGTCTTTTTGTACCCCCCTTTTTGGTAGCCTAATGATAGGTTTTTTCCGGAAACGGCTTCTTTCTTCATCCTTAGAATTCTTTACTGAAGTTTTTCTTCAAAACCAGACTAATTACAATTGGAGCACCTACAAGAGAAGTGACTGCATTGATCGGTAAAGTCTGCGCATAGCCCGGGAGTTGACTGATAGAATCACAAAGCAGCAATAAAATCCCCCCAATAATAGCTGAAACTGGAAATAATATCCTATGATCGGATGTTTTCCAAATCATTCTAGATAGATGTGGTACTGCAATTCCTAAGAAGGCAATCGGACCACAAAAAGCAGTTATACTTCCTGCCAATAAGCCTGTACTAAGGATCATAAGCCAACGCAATTTCGATGGATTGATCCCCATGCTCTTTGCATAACTCTCCCCCAAGAGCATAGCATTATAAGATTTAATTGAAGCAATGATCGGTAGAAAGCCTACTAGCATTATAAGCAATAAAACCCAAACTTGAGACCAGCCCAAACCTCCCAGACTTCCCATGGACCAAACAGTAAATAATTTCAGTGATTCAGCATTTGAGTAATAAGAAAGTACTGAAATAATTGCCGATACAGCAGATCCAAACATTAAACCTACGATGAGAAGAGTCATACTGTCTTTGACGCGCCAGGCAACCAAGCTCACCAAGACGAGGACCAGACTTGCTCCAATAGTTCCAGAAAAAGCTATTGCCCAAGTATTAAAATCAGAAGAACTTGAAAATCCAAAAATAGTCCCTGCCAGCATCAGAATAGCTACTCCTAATCCAGCGCCAGAACTAATTCCCAAGACAAAAGGTCCTGCCAGTGGATTTCTGAAAAAAGTCTGCATCTGAAGTCCACTTAAACTCAGCCCAAAACCTGCTAATATTGCCACCAATGCTTTTGGAAGCCTATAGTTCAAGATGATTTGTTTGCTAGATCCCTTTACCCAGTTGTCTGTAAATATTCCTTTTACAATTTCAATCGGAGAAATTGTTACTGATCCAAGACTTATGTTTAGCAAAAAGCTACCAATCAAAAGGATGAGCCCTACACTCAGAAAGAAAATAGATCGTTTATTTTTCATGGAGTTGTTGATAAAAATACAACTCATAATCGGGTAAAAGTTCTGGATGAAGGATTTTGATCAGATCTTTTAGAATTAGATCAGGCCTCATATATCCCAACTCGAAATATTCCAAACCACCGGTTGCACCTTGCTTTAGGGTATAAGAGTAAACTTTTCCATTTTTCCATGCTTCAAAAGCCCTGTACCTTGGTTCAGATTCCCCCATTTTTTGAATATTGGAAAAATCAGCTGACCCAATCCAAAAATCTGCTTCTAACCCCCTATCAAGCACATATTCATAACTCAATTGAACACTTCCTGTTCCTTTTTGATCTTCAAAAATATAGTTTCCCCCTGCATTTTCCAGAATTTTCGCTCCCCAGCTTTCACTGCCTGGGGCATACCAAATATCCTGATATAAGACTCCGCTTAGCACAGTCGGAAATGAGGTCTTTTCTCTTCTATTAATGAGTTTTTTTGCTTCCAAATAAGAGCTCTCTACTTTGTCAAATACTTTTTTTGCTTCCTCATATTTTCCTAAAAGTATTCCTGTGAATTTGATCCATTCTGCTCTTCCCAATGGATGTTGCTCTACATATTCTCCGTTGATCAGGGCAGGAACTCCCGCTGTTTTCAATAAATCCAAATAACGAATATCTTCTCCTAAGGTGGAAACCATAATCCAATCAGGAGCTTGATCGATAACCATTTCAGGATTTGTGGCTGGACCAGCGCCCAACTCTTTTACTTTTTTTTCATTGATTAGTTCTCTGGTTTTGGGGGAAGAGATTAAATCGGTATTTGGAAAACCGATCAATTTTTCAGTCTCGTTAAGTAAGTCCAAATGTGGGACTTGTGTGGTGGAAGTAAGAATAATTTTATTTACCGGAAGCTGCACAATCGCATCAAAATCTCCTTCTGGTTTCGCTGAATTCTTCTCTAAAATCAAGTACCGAAAACTTTGTGTTGCGCCAGTCCAAGGTTGACTCACTTCAATTTCCCAATAGCCATCTCCCTTTAGAATTTCGAACCCTTTGGCGTAAGTCAAAGAAATTTTCTTTAAAGAATTTCCAACCTCCTTATCCTGATTTTTACAGGATAAAACACTGAAAATCATAATTAATAAGATAAAATAGGTCTTAATTTTTTCCATCAGGAAATTTTCGAGTTCGAGCTTCAAAGTAAGCTTCAGATTTCCCTACTTCCAAAAAAAAGAAATTTGAGCAGCTTTTTTTGAGGATAATCCCAGCTAAGTTTGTAAGTGAATTAGGTTTCTAGGTTTAAACTTTAAATCTAGAATTAAAAGGGAATTCGGTGAGAAACCGAAGCTGTCCCCGCAACTGTAAGCCCTTGTGGATTTTTCCCACGCATGGTTTTGTCATCCCTCGCTATTGGCCTGAAATATTCCGGGCTGAGAAGGCAGACAAAATCGGGTAAGCCAGGAGACCTGCCATTTCATGATTCTGTGCTTTCGGAGGAAGAAGTATATTTTCAATCTTTCCACTTGGATAATTTGACAAAATCAACTACAAATGCCTTGCCAGTAGCCAATGCAACTGGAAGGATAGCATTTGGAAATGATGATATCTTTTATGTAGTGACTAGTTCGGGTTGGCCGAATTATATCGACGGCGTTTCAAGAGTTTCTGTACTGGGACCAGAATTGGATTTAGATTGGATGATCGGATCAGGATTTTATGGTATTGGATACGATAAAAGTAGAGATGAACTTTATCTAGCTAATTCAAATGGCTTTCAAGGAAACGGGACCATTACTGTTTTTAATAAGGAAGGATCAGAAATCAGGTCTTTTGATACAGGGAGAGGACCTTCAGGGTCCCTGTTTTACTAAATTAAAAGAGCGGCTTTGCCGCTCTTTTAATTTTTCCTATTCATCTAATTTTTTCCCCATTGTATCCTCAAATCGCTCTAATAAACGAAAGTATTTATTCTGAATATTATGGATGAAATTTTCTTGAGTGTCAATAGCGTAAACAGGATTGTATTGAATTCTATCAATCACAATGTCCAGCCAGGCTTTTCCATCATCAATTAAATCCGCATGAAAAGCTTCTACTGTTAAATCACGGGAACCGGAAAATGGTCCTTTTCCTTGTTTTTGAAAGTACTTGGTCATCACTTTTAAAGCTAATTCATGAGCCACTTCAAAACTGTTTACAAGTTCTCTGGATTGAGATTCACTTAATCCGTTTTTTTTGGCACGTTGAACATATATTCTTAATTCTTCTAAAGCAACGCTAAATTCCTCGAAGCATTGTTCACAGGTTTGTGGTAAGGTTTTCATGGGTTATTACTTTCAATTAAGGTACAAAATTTTGTTTGAAATGAATTTATTGAATCCACTTTACCTTACATTGTAACTCTGCATAAAAGGTTGACCACTTGAGGCAACTCCCTCCAATAATAGTTTTCCACTATATTCTTCCAGATACTTTCCTACTAATTTTGGATCTCTGGCCGGTTCTCGATTAATATGGGTTAAAATAAATCCCTCCCTTAAACCCAAATCTCTTAAATAACCTCGGGTCATACCAGTTATTTTGATTCCATAGTCTAACCCCATTTTATCCTTTTCTATCGTGTTAATTGCTTCTAATTTAGCTCCAAGTAAGGCTGAACTGTAATATTCTCTTTTCAAAATACCAACGCCGCCTTCTAGATTTTGAAGTTTCAACTGGGCCGTTTTTTCCGAACCATTTCTGATAAAAGTTATAGGGAGCTCTTCTCCTGGATAATAATAAGATAAAGCTTCTTCAAAACTACCCATTCCGGAAATCTCTTGGTTTCCAAGTTGTATAATCACGTCACTTCTTTGTAAACCTGCAGATTCTGCAGCTCCATCTCTTAAAACATGAGTTATAATCACACCATCCAAGGTTTTTATTCCCATTTCTTCTGCTAATTCGGGGGTTATTTCTACTGCTTCAATTCCGGGAATTGCCTTTTGAACTTCACCATATTGAATTAAATCATTGGAAACTTTCATCGCAATATCTACCGGTACAGCAAACCCATAACCAGTATAAGAGCCCGTTCTGGATAGAATTGCCGTGTTAATTCCTATTAATTCTCCATCCACGTTTACAAGCGCTCCTCCTGAATTTCCAGGGTTAATCGGAGCATCCGTCTGTATAAAACTTTCTAAGGGGAAATCGCCACCAAGGATATTGATTTGTCTTTCTTTAGCTGATACAATTCCGGCAGTTACGGTAGATGTTAAGTTGAATGGATTTCCCACGGCTAAAACCCACTCTCCAATTCTTAGATTTCTGCTGCTTCCTCTTTTTATAGCTGGTAGATTTTCTGCATCTATTTTCAAGACAGCGATATCTGTGTTTTTATCAGTTCCTACGAGCCGAGCTTTATAGGTTTTCTTTTGATGGATCACTTCAATTGTCTCGGCACGATCTATCACATGATTATTTGTGATAATATAACCGTCTTCTGAAATAATTACTCCCGATCCGGAACTGACCTGTTGTGAGGGGCCAGAACCAAAGAAATAATCAAACATGCTATATCTTCTAGGGTCCGTGCCGGAGAAATTTTTAATAAATACTACCGATTGCGTACTTTTTTCTGATGCCTCTGCAAAAGAATCAGGCTGCCTGTCCGGAGCAATTGAACTTGTATTGAATTCAGAAGCCAGACTTATGTTTTCTGATCCAGGAAATGAGTTAGCTATGGGTTTATTTTCAACTTCAGTAAAATTCAAATTTGTCCAAAGAGCAGCTCCTGCCAACCCTGACAAGAAAGAAATTGCGGTATTTTTAAAGAGGCTATTCATAGATTTTCTTTTTTCAATTTGACGTTTGAATGAAAAATCAGTTAAAGACCTTCACATTTTTTAAG
Source organism: Algoriphagus sp. SE2 (assembly GCF_039563885.1). Classification (NCBI taxonomy): domain Bacteria; kingdom Pseudomonadati; phylum Bacteroidota; class Cytophagia; order Cytophagales; family Cyclobacteriaceae; genus Algoriphagus; species Algoriphagus sp. SE2. The sequence continues at coordinate 87,890 of NZ_JBCLWJ010000003.1, forward strand.
AAAAGGCAACAGAGTTGTGCCAAAATCGAGCAAAAATCAGCCCATTGCATAAAAACTGACGAGATGTACAAGGAAAAGTCTAGGCATATTGTAATTTTGTCAGCTCATTGAGGAAACCTTCTAAACTTTCGGAAGGTTTAATGCTCAAAATCCCAAATTGAATGACAGAAAAAAAGCGCGTAGCCATCCTCGGTAGCACCGGAAGTATAGGTACACAAACTTTGGAGGTAATTCGCCAACATTCTTCAGATTTTCAGGTCGAGGTCCTTACCGCCCAAAATAATGCAGATTTATTGATTCAGCAGGCATTGGAATTTAATCCAAATGCTGTTGTAATCGGAAATGAGTCATTGTATTCAAAGGTTAAAGAGGTATTAATTCCAAAGGATATCAAGGTTTTTGCCGGGCAAAGAGCAATCTCTCAAGTAGTTGAGATGGAAAGCATCGATGTGGTTTTAACAGCTTTGGTGGGGTATTCGGGTCTGATTCCCACCATCCACGCAATAAAAGCTGGAAAGCAGATTGCTTTGGCCAATAAAGAAACCATGGTTGTGGCGGGAGAGATCATCACTGCCTTAGCAAAAGAGAATCAGGTAAATATTTATCCAGTAGATTCTGAGCATTCTGCGATTTTCCAATGTTTGGTAGGTGAATTTCATAATCCAATAGAAAAGATTATTCTCACGGCGTCAGGAGGACCTTTTAGAGGAAAGGATAGGACTTTTCTTGAAACAGTTACGAAGGCTCAGGCTTTAAAACATCCTAACTGGGAAATGGGAGCGAAAATCACTATTGATTCCGCTTCCTTGATGAATAAAGGACTGGAAGTTATTGAGGCTAAATGGCTTTTTGGATTGAAAACTGAGCAGATCGAGGTAGTCGTACATCCTCAAAGTATTATACATTCTCTGGTACAGTTTGAAGACGGATCTTTAAAAGCACAACTTGGTTTACCGGATATGCGTATTCCAATTCAGTTTGCCTTAAGTTTTCCAGATAGGTTGAAAAGTGATTTTGAGCGGTTTAATTTTATGAATTATCCCCAATTGACCTTTGAACAACCGGATTTAGATACTTTCAAAAATTTGCAGCTTGCCTATGATGCCTTAGCAAAAGGGGGCAATGCTCCTTGTACGCTGAATGCTGCAAATGAAATAGCTGTAGAAGCTTTTCTAAAAGAAGAAGTAGGGTTTTTGGAAATGTCAGACTTGATTGGTGAGACACTTTCCAAAACAGAGTTTATCTTACACCCAAATCTGGAAGATTATGTGGAAACTGATCGTAGGGCCAGAGAAATAATAGAACAATTAATTAAGCGTAAAGTATAATGGATACATTAATAATGGTGGGCCAACTAGTACTGGGATTATCTATCCTGGTAGGTTTACATGAGTTGGGGCACTTGCTCACAGCCAAAATGTTTGGTATGCGAGTTGAAAAATTTTCAATTGGATTTCCTCCAAAGATTGCTGGATTTCAATGGGGTGAGACAGAATATTCGATTGGAGCAATTCCACTGGGAGGATTTGTCAAAATTTCTGGAATGGTTGACGAATCCATGGATACGGACCAATTATCAGCAGAGCCACAACCATGGGAATTCAGATCAAAACCTGCCTGGCAGCGATTGATTGTTATGTTGGGAGGGATTATAGTTAATGTAATCACCGGTGTCCTCATTTTCTTTGTAATGGTTTACAATAATGGGGAGACTTATTTTTCCAGAGACCAGGTAGTTGAAAATGGAATAGTGGCAAAGGATATAGCCCAATCAATTGGCCTAAAAACTGGAGATAAAATCCTGGACTTAAATGGGGAACCCTATGTAAGTATTAATGATCTTAGCAGTGGTTCAGCACTATTAAGTGAAAATGGATTTTACACAGTAGAAAGGAATGGTGAGATTCTTAAAATAGAAATACCTCGGGGTTTTATAAATTCCTTCAACAAACAAGAAGCACTTGATAATTTTGTCGATTTAAGATATCCATTTCAATTATCTGTGGTAGATAAAGGCGGAGCAGCAGAAAAGGCAGGAATAACGACGGAAGATAAAATTCTAGCTGTAAATGGAAGAGAAATTAACTATTTCAATGATCTTCAAGAGGCCTTGGCAGATGCTAAAAGTCAAAATACCTCGATTACATTACTCAGAAATGGAGATACAACCCAAGCCACTGTTGCTGTAACTGATAGAGGAACTATTGACATTGCCGTAACACCTTTGATTGAACCAGTGAGAAGGAAATATGGGCTTGGAGAAGCTTTTCTTAAGGGGTCAGAAAGGGCTTTTACCGTTGTGATTGTCAATGCAAAAGCATTGGGAAAAATGTTTACCGGTGAAGTGTCCGCGAAAAACGTTAGTGGTCCAATTGGAATGGCCAAAATATATGGAGATGTCTGGGACTGGGGTAAATTTTGGACAATAACTGGTTTGATTTCCATGTTGCTTGCATTTATGAACCTGTTACCAATTCCAGCTTTGGATGGTGGACATGTGATGTTTTTACTTTATGAGATAATTTCTGGCAGAGCGCCATCTGATAGATTCTTGGAAAATGCCCAAAAAGTAGGAATGGTAATCCTTTTAGCACTGATGGTGTTTGCCATTGGAAATGATGTGCTGAAAATCTTTACTGGGGATTAATTACCAAAAAATAGACCTTTTAAACCGGATTGAGAGATCCGGTTTTTTTATTTCAGGGTTTCATTTCAAAATAAAAAACTGCCATTCTGACAATATCCTCTTTTGGCATACCCCTTGACCTTTTAGGAACAACCTTCAGCTTTTGAAGGTTCTTAATTTACGTGAGCTAAATCCTGACAGCGTATCTGTCAATATGTCTATATGAGTCAATTCGAAAATTCCATGTTCCAAAATTTAATGACTGGTGAATTTGCTGGTGAAGGTGATCTAATCCAATTGATCACAGAGGATGAAAATGAGGAGCTAGGAACAGAATCCTATGAGGAAGATCTCCCGATTCTTACAGTTCGGAATACCGTGTTATTTCCTGGTGTGGTAATACCGATTACCGTAGGTAGACAACGCTCCATCAAACTTGTAAAAAAAGCCCAAAAAGGAAATAAATTAATTGGGGTATGTGCTCAGATCAATCCCAATAACGACGACCCTTCCTGGGAGGACATTTATCAGGTAGGCACGCTTGCCAAAATTATCAAAATGATTGTACTTCCTGATGGAAATACAACAATCATTATTCAGGGAAAGAAAAGGTTTAAAATCAAGGAACAGGTTACCGACGATCCCTATTTCATGGCAAAAGTGAGCTATCTAGAGGAGAATTTCCCAAAGAGTTCTAAGAAAATAAAAGCATTGGAGGAGTCATTAAAAGATGCAGCAACAAGAATCCTCCATTTAAATCCGGAGATTCCTAGAGAAGCTCAGGTTGCATTGGATAATATAGACAACACACCTTTCTTAACTCATTTTCTCTCTTCCAACATAAATGCGCCTGTAGAATCTAAACAGCGTTTATTAGAGATAAATGATGGAGTGGACCGTGCTACTTTGCTTTTGGAATTCATGATGAAAGACATCCAAATGTTGGAGCTAAAATCTGAAATCCAAAAGAAAGTTCATACGGATATTGATCAGCAACAGCGGGATTATTTCTTGCGACAGCAGATGAAAGTGCTTCAAACCGAGCTTGGGGAAGAAGGACCTGAAAAAGAAGTTGAGGATTTAAGAGCAAGAGGAGAGCAAAAGAATTGGCCAGCAGAAGTCAAAAAACACTTTGAGAAAGAGCTGGATAAAATTTTAAGAATTAATCCATCTGCCGCGGAATACCCGATAGCATTAAACTATGCAGAAACCATGGTGGAATTACCTTGGAATGAATTTACCCAAGATAATTTCGACTTGAAGCATGCGAAAGCTATTCTTGATAATGACCATTTTGGGCTTGAAAAAGTCAAAGAAAGAATCATTGAATACTTGGCTGTATTAAAGCTTAAAAATGATTTAAAGGGACCAATACTCTGTTTATATGGCCCTCCAGGTGTTGGTAAAACTTCTCTTGGTAAGTCCATTGCATCTGCGCTGGGAAGAAAATATATAAGGATGTCTTTAGGCGGGCTGCATGACGAAGCAGAAATCAGGGGTCATAGAAAGACCTATGTAGGAGCAATGCCAGGTAAGATTATCCAGAATATGAAAAAGGTGAAGATCTCAAATCCGGTCTATGTTCTGGATGAAATCGATAAGCTTTCCTCAGACTTCAGAGGTGATCCTTCATCTGCATTTCTTGAAGTTTTAGACCCTGAACAAAACAGCACCTTCCTTGATAATTACCTGGAGGTTGAATATGATTTGAGCAAAGTCTTGTTTATAGCTACGGCTAATTCCTTGGATAGCATTCAGCCAGCTTTACGAGATAGAATGGAAATCATAGAGGTTACAGGATATACTCAAGAAGAGAAAGTAGAAATTGCTAAGCGGCATTTGGTTCCAAAGCAAAGAAAAGAGCACGGAGTAAAGGCCAAGCAAATTTCATTTGAAAAAGCTGCTTTGGTTAAAATCATAGAAGATTATACCCGGGAATCTGGTGTAAGAAGCTTGGAAAGAGCCATTGGAAAAGTGATAAGAAATGTTGCCAAATCGATAGCAATGGAGGAAGAATACGAGACCAAAATCACACCGGCTGCTGTGAGAAAGATTCTTGGTGCAGAGATTTTTGATAAAGAAACCTATCAGGATAATTCTGTAGCTGGGGTAGTCACAGGTTTAGCTTGGACTAGTGTTGGTGGTGAGATTCTTTTCATCGAATCCAGCCTAAGTCGAGGAAAAGGAAAATTGACTCTATCCGGCCAACTAGGAGATGTCATGAAAGAATCTGCAATGACAGCACTTTCTTATCTCAAGTCAAAAGCCGAAACATTGGGGATAGACCATAGGGTATTCGATCAATATGACCTTCATATCCACGTACCGGCAGGTGCCGTTCCTAAGGATGGTCCTTCGGCTGGAATTACCATGCTGACGGCTATGGCTTCCGTTTATACGCAGAGAAAGGTGAAATCGAAGGTAGCGATGACTGGTGAAATCAGTTTGATAGGTAAAGTTATGCCTGTGGGTGGTATTAAAGAAAAAATACTAGCAGCTAAGCGTGCAGGAATAAAGGAGATTATTCTTTGTAAAAAGAATGCTAGGGATATTGAGGAAATAGATCCTCAATATGTTAAAGGAATTGAATTTCACTTTGTCGACAAGGTTGACGAGGTATTGGAAATAGCTTTATTAAAATCGAAAGTAGATAGAGCTTTAAAATTCAATTTTAGTTCAGAAAATAAAGCGTAACTGATTGTACTATATATCCTTCAAAGGAATATTTTACAATTAAGAAACCAAATCTAAAACCAACAAACTTTATTGATTTGAATATCATTTCAAACCAAAGAAGGGTTATTTAACTAAATAAAATGGATCATATCATTTCACTTACTCCAAGACAAATTGTTGCAGAGTTAGATAAATATATCATAGGGCAGCATGATGCAAAAAGAAACGTTGCCATAGCCTTAAGAAATAGAATTCGACGCCTGATGGTAAAAACCGATATCCAAAAAGATATTGTACCAAATAATATCTTAATGATTGGTTCGACTGGTGTGGGTAAGACTGAAATAGCAAGAAGATTGGCAAAAGTAGCCAATGCTCCATTTACAAAGGTGGAAGCTTCGAAGTTTACGGAAGTGGGTTATGTGGGAAGAGATGTGGAAAGTATGGTAAGAGACTTGGTTGAGCAGTCTGTAGCACTTGTAAAAGAAGTGAAAAATGAGGCTGTAAAAGCTAAAGCTGCTGAAGCAGTTGAGGAGCTTATATTGGATATTTTGATTCCGCCGGTCAAAAGTGCGGGGTTTGTAAGAAATAACACGCCAGTTGATACAGAGGCTGAGCCTACCAATGACACGGAGCTAAATGAGAGGACTCGAGAAAGATTCCGTGAGAAACTAAGAAATGGAGAACTTGATGATAGGAAAATAGAAATAAATGTCAAGGCTTCATCTCCCGTTGGGGTTGGTATGATTGGAAATGGAATGATTGATGATGCCAGCATGGCTGGACTTCAGGACATGATTTCCGGCATGATGCCCAAGAAAACCAAAAAAAGAAAGTTGAGTATTTCTGAAGCTAGGAAGGTTTTGTTGGAAGAGGAAGCATCAAAGTTGATTGATTTTGATGAGGTAAAAGAAGAAGCCATCAAATTAGCAGAGAACAATGGAATTATATTTATTGATGAAATTGATAAAATAGCTTCTAAGTCTGGAAAAAATGGTGGTGGACCTGATGTAAGTAGGGAGGGAGTTCAGAGAGATTTGCTTCCGATTGTGGAAGGATCTTCTGTAAATACAAAATATGGAGTAATTAATACCGACCATATTCTATTTATAGCTGCTGGAGCTTTCCACGTTGCAAAGCCTTCGGATTTAATACCTGAATTACAAGGTAGATTCCCCATTAGGGTGGAGTTACAAAGCTTGACTCAAGAAGATTTTTCAAGAATCTTAAGAGAACCAAAAAATGCTTTGACAAAACAATATCAAGCTTTATTTGAAGCCGAGGAAGTTTATTTAGAGTTTAATAATGAAGCAATCGAAGAAATTGCAAGGTTGGCATTTTTGATAAATCAAGAAGTTGAGAATATAGGAGCTAGAAGACTTCATACCGTTATGAGTCATTTATTGAATGATTTCCTATTTGACGTGCCTGATTCTATCAAAGCTAATTCCAAGATTATGATTACAAAAGAAATGGTTCAAGAACGCCTTTCTACTCTAGTCAAGAATCGTGATTTGTCGCAATACATTTTATAAATATAACAAGGCATCAGTTTGGTTCCTTTTCTATTATGTCTCAATCTTTACTAATCATTACCGGTCATAGCCAAGGAATTGGTAGAGCTGTTTTGGAATATTATCTGGCTCAAGAAAATTTTCAGATTTTAGCAATTTCACGAACTGAAATAGATATTGAATCGCCCAATCTAAAACAGTTTTGTATCGATCTTTCTGATTTGGATGTATTAGAGAATCAACTAAATAATATTTTTCCAGATGGAGATTTTGAAAAAATAATCCTTTTCAATAATGCTGGATGGATTGGAGTTATTAAGCCAATAGGGAAGTTAGGTCCAAAAGAAATGAGGATTCAGACCAATGTCAATTTACTGGGACCTATGTATTTGACCAATGCTTTTATTCATCAATATAAAAATTCAAGAGCAGAGAAAATTGTTTGTAATGTAAGTTCCGGTGCTGCTTCTAGACCTGTATCAGGCTGGTCGGGATATTGTAGTACAAAAGCTGCTTTATCAATGTTTACTATGGTTGCAGCAGAAGAGAATAAGTCAGACAACTTTCATTTTTTTAGTTTGGCTCCTGGAATTGTAGATACTGGAATGCAAGATGAAATAAGATCCTCAAATGATTCAGATTTCCCTGAGTTGCAAAAATTTAAAGAATTTAAGGAAGAGGGAAAGCTTTCAAGTCCAGCAGAGGTGGCAGAAAAAATTGCTTATTTATTTGAAAACCCCAATTTATTTGAGGACGTGATTCAGGATGTTCGGAACTTCTGACTTACTTTTTTTTCTTTTTCGGAAAATCCAAAAACCAAAAACTTGCATTTTCAGCTGATATTTCTGCCCAGTGGTCTGTGTCAAATCTAAATCCATACAGACCTGAAGTTGGGAGATTATCTATTTTTCCACCCAATCTTTCAATCAAGTCATTGAAACCGGGATTATGTCCAAATACAAAAATTAGATCAAACTTATCCTTTTGCATCCTGAGGTATTTTAGTATTATTTCGGGAGAGCAGTGATACAGGTTTTTTTCAGAAACAATATCATTCTTTGAGTATTCTAAATAGGATGCAATTATTTCCGCAGTTTGTATAGCTCTTTTGGCTGATGAACTCAGAATTAGGTCTGGTTTAAGCCCTCTTCTTAATAATCGCTCTCCCATTATTGGTACATCCCTCAAACCACGTTCGGCTAAAGGTCTTTCGTGATCAGCTAAAAATGGCTTATCCCATGCTGATTTTCCATGCCTAATCAAAATTATTTTCTTCATTTGCTTAATTAAAAAATGATTATTTTGTTTTTTTTCAGGTAATATTTACATTTAGCCTACTTTCAATTACAATTTATCACAATTTATTATGTTTACCGGAACAGTAAAATTTTACAACGAAGCCAAGGGTTTCGGATTTATCGTTGATGACGAAACACAAGGAGAAATCTTCGTTCATGCAACTGGACTAATTGATAAAGTTGCTCAAAACGACAAAGTAACTTACAATATCAAGGATGGCAAAAAAGGGCCAAATGCGATTGATGTTAAAATCGCCTAATTGGTAATTTTAAGATTATAGTGTTTTTTAAACCCCTGTTTAATCCCAGGGGTTTTTTATTTTATTCCTTTTCAGAAGGTGGGTTCTGATTTTTGTTTTCAATTTTCTTATATATCTCTTTGGGAATACTTTTAAGATATAAATCTCTTTGAGGAAAAGGGATTTCAATTCCATTTTCAGCGAAGGCTTCAAAAATTCCTGTTATTACTTCTGATTTGGTTTCCAGCCAAAAATCCATCGATTCTACCCAAAAAAGAATCCTAAAATCCACCGAATTATCTCCAAAGTTTTCCATAAATACTTTTGGGGGAGGATTTTTCATTATCCGGTCTCTATCCAATTGTTTTTCAATAACTTCTTTAACCAATTTCATGTCAGAGGAATATGCTACACCGACATGAATCTCAATTCTTCTTCTTTTATCAGATAGTGTCCAGTTTATCAATTGACCAGAAAGAAGGTCTCCGTTTGGCACGACAATATCAGATCCATCATAGGCCATAATTTTACTTGCCCTTACCCCTACTTCTTTAACTTTCCCGGTCAACTCGCCTATTTTAATATCATCACCGATTTGAATTGGTCTTTCAAATGCCAGAATGATTCCAGATACCAGATTGTTAATTAAGGTTTGCAATCCAAATCCAATACCAACCGATAGAGCACCTAGAACAATCGTGATTTTATCTAAAGGGATTCTTGCTGCTGTCATTGCTATAAAGAAGCCAATAATTATAACCCCTAATCGAATAAGAAGAATGGAACTGCCCAATCTCTTTTTCCTAGAAGTTGCATACTGCTGGTCTTTAATTGAGGCAAAATATGCGATATTATTTGCAAGAAATTGTGAAACAATTAAAATAAGGAAGAATAGAATTATAGTCCCAAAAGTAAATGTAGTGTTTCCTAAAACTCTCTCTTCCGATATAAAAGTTAAGATGTAATCATAAATAGGATCAAATAATCCTAAATGAAAAATAACTGCATAAAACCAGATTGAAAATGCCAGAATTCTAAGAATACTTTCAAGTCTTTTTTGAATTTCCTGAAAGTCAAAAAATGAAGTTAAATCATCAGAATTTTTTTTGGATGCTTCCACCCATAGATAGACTACTTTAAGAAAAACTTGAACAAAAATATAGAGTGAAATACCTCGATAGAATCCGGACAATCCTGAGATAGCGATTACTTTTGCAAAACTAAACCTTCCGAAAACATTTAGAATCAAGGATACTATAGAAAAAGTGATGCTGAAAAAAATCAAGAATTTAAGTACGGATGAACCATTAAATTGCTTGCCTTTAATATCTCTATAGAGAATGGACGCAAGCAAAATTGTACCTAATGCTATTAAATAAATATAAGGTTGTTCTTTAAATGAAATCCTCCAGTTTAGTGCTATAATTGATGCAAAGGTTAGTAATGGAAAAAATATTATCCAAAGCCTAAAAAGCTTATTTCCAAAATGTGACCTTACCAACCAAGTAGAGAATAATGATAAAAGAACTGATAAAATTGAGATTAAGACCATTGGTGGATTTTTCACCAAGAGAAAATAGAAAGGGATACCTATGACTAAAAATGATGTTAATAAGTTGTCTTTAATCAGTTGGGTTCTTTCCAAAATCAGTTCCGCATGTTCTTTTCTTTTATGAATCTTGTTGATCGTATATTTGGTGGCCAAGAAAATAATCAACATCAATAAGGAAAAGCTAATAAATGGGATATAAAACCTGTTCATGAATCTTTCCAGAACAAAGATGTTTGTTTTCTCCGAATTGATGAAGACGGTTTCTAGTGGAGGCTGGTTCTCATTATTAGATTTTTCCCAAAGGTAGCTTGTTTCTTTTTTCCAAAAATTTTGCTTGATTTTATTTTCACTTTCTTTGAAAAATTGATTCAGATTCAAGATTTCAATACTAAGGTCAGTAACCTTAGCTTGGATTCTCGTTAAGGCTAATTCCTGATTGATAAGCGTACTATCAATTTCCCTGAGATTATTTTTAAGCCGTTTTAGTTCTTTATATATTTCCGGAAGAGAGGCACTGTCTCTAAGAGTTAAATTAATTAAAGAATCAGAACGAATTTCATCAATCATTTGACCTACAGATAAAAGATCATTTAATCTTTTATCAATTACTTTTTCATAGTCTATTTTTTCCTCTTCTATATTTTTAAGAAAATTCTCTATTCCCTTCAAGTACCTGAAATTGACATCTCCCGCCCAGTTTGAGATTACATTGCGTAACTGATCCACATAATCTTTTAGCTCAGGAACCCTTTGGTTTAGCATTGCGGTATCTGGGGTGTCTGCTAATACTAGTTTTAGCTTTCCTAATTCAATTCCATATTCTTTCGAGCTTCTCATAAGTCTGCTTAAAAGACTACCTATCTGCACTCTCGATGGTTTTTTTATGGTATCTGTTTTTACAAAAAGGCTATCAAACTCTTGTGTGGATATATCATTTGTGATTTTATTGGTGTTTAAAGTATCAGCTAATTCAAGAGTATCAGCTGAGGCTTGGCTTTCATTTTCCTTAATTTCATCGATGATAGTGACTAAATCCGAATTTTCTGACTGAGAATATGCACTCACAAAAAAGAGTGAGTTAATTATCAAGCTTAAAGAAAGAATTTGCTTAATGGGCATGTTTAGTGAATGCAGGTTTATCTTTTAAATTCAATAGCTAAAATAGTACTTTAATAGCAAATTGTTTTTTTACAAATAAAGTTTGACATAGGATAGTATGCTTTATTAAGACAATATGACTTGTTTAATTGTTTTTTTTATAAACAATAAGACAATATGACTCGATTTTTGAGGTGGAATGATTTTTTAAGAATTAGAATCAGATGTTTAACTCAAAATAATTATCACTATGAAACTCGTAAGATTAAACCAAGCCGAACCCTATTTTCCTAACACGTTTAGCGGAATGCTTGATAAGTTCTTTAATGAAAATATGGGTAATTCTTTGAAGCACTTTAATCCAGCAGTGGATATTTCTGAAGATGAGAATTCCTACGAAATCCAACTTTCTGTACCAGGTGTTAAAAAGAAAGATTTTAATGTTGAACTAGTTGATGGTAAATTGACCATCTCTGGTGAAAGAAAAATGGAAGAGAAAAAAGAAGGTAAAAATTACCATAGCGTTGAAACGCAATATGGTTCTTTTAGCAGATCCTTCTACGTACCGGAAGACATCAATGTGGATGATGTGAATGCTACTTATGAAGATGGTTTATTAAAAATCACACTTCCTAAAAAAGAGAAGAAGGTTGTGAAAGCCGCCATTGAAGTAAAATAATTTGAAGAGCGGGGAAACCTGCTCTTTATTTTTTTGTTTAATAAGTAAACGTCTTAAAAAGCGGTTAATTCTTGTTAATTTGGATGAATAAGCTCTTAACAAGCTTTAATTTTTGGATCGATTTTTACATCCAAACGTTGTGGAAGTAACTAAACAAAAAAAATAATATGAGCAAAAAGCAATTCTTTATCGGAATTATACTTGCCTCCCTCATCGGAGGTATTGTAGCCTTGGCAGGCGTGGGCTTTTTGATACAGCCCCAAAATGCCAGCAGCTTTGATGAGAAGCAACAAGCTAGTTTTGTAAATCTACTTTCAGGAGAAGATTTCAATATACCTGACGGTATCAACTTCGTAGCGTCAGCCGAATTAGTCACCCCAGCAGTGGTTCATATAACCAGTGAAATTTCCTATACTCAATCCCAAGGAAGAAGACAAAGAGATCCGTTACAGGAGTTTTTTGGGCTTCCTATGCCAGATGGAAGAGACCAACAAAGAGCTCCGCAAGGCATGAGTTCAGGTTCTGGAGTGATAATATCTTCTGATGGCTATATAGTAACAAATAACCACGTCGTAGAAAATGCGACTAAAGTGGATATTTCTTTGGAGAACAATAAAAGATATGTGGCTAAAGTAATAGGGACTGATCCTACTACGGATTTGGCGTTACTTAAAATCGAAGATACCAATCTTCCTTTTGTGAAATTTGGAGACTCAGATCAAACAAAAATTGGGGAGTGGGTTTTGGCAGTAGGTAATCCGTTTAATTTGAATTCCACTGTTACCGCAGGAATTATTTCAGCCAAAGCAAGAAATATCAACATTCTCAAAGATGAGAATAACATGCAAATCGAATCTTTCTTACAGACTGATGCGGTTGTAAATCCAGGTAATTCAGGAGGAGCTTTAGTCAATCTGGCTGGTGAGCTTATTGGAATTAATACAGCTATTGCTACTCAAACAGGAACCTTCAGTGGATATTCCTTCGCAGTGCCAAGTACTTTGGTGAAAAAAGTAATGGATGATTTAATGAAGTATGGTACAGTTCAAAGAGGGCTTTTGGGTGTTTCTATTCAAAGTGTAAGTCCTGAGCTTGCCGAATATCTAAATAAAGATTTTGGAGTCGATCAAGGTGTATATGTTGCCGGTGTTAATGAAAATAGTGGAGGCGAAGAAGCTGGACTTAAAGAAGGTGATGTGATTATTGGTGTTGATGGAAAAGTTACCAATAACGTTTCTAACCTTCAGGAATTGGTGGCTAGAAAAAGACCAGGTGATCAAGTTGAAGTTGAATACTTGAGAGATGGTAAAACTTACAAAACTAAGGCAACTCTGAAGAATTTTGACGGAGATACAAAAATTATTAAAAAGGAAATACCTAAAACATATGAGTTTGGAGAAATGGTATTTGAAGAACTCAAAGATCCTCTTAAAGAAAGATTAAGACTTGACGGAGGAGCCATGATTGGAATAGTTGGAGAGTCTGAGTGGAGAGAAGCGGGAGCGAGACCAGGGTTTATTATTACTTCTGTGATCAGTGACGAGGGACGAACTAGAATTAAGTCTGTTGAGCAATTGCTAGAGGTATTAAATGATAAATCAGGCGAGGATGTAGTTATTTTGGGCATGTTCCAAGATGGTACAGAATACTATTTTGAAGTTGAATTAGATTAATTGTTGATTGATTGTAGATTGAAGCAGGTCGGATTTATTTCCGGCCTGTTTTTTTTGTGTCTAAATAGAAGTTAGGGGATGTGACTTTGAATAGGTTTGCTTATTTTGAACATCAAAAGCCCATATTCTTATGAAAATAACCACTTCCTTTTTTGTTAAAGCCTTTGTTCTTGTCCTGATTTCTACGCAGGCATTTTCTCAGGTATCCAACGAAATTTCTCCAATAGGGAAACAGGCCCTTCCCGGAATCTCTCAAGATAGAATCGATCGAATTGATCAAATGCTTGATGAAACAATAAATCTCAATCAGGTTCCGGGGCTAGTAGCAATGATCGTAAAAGATGGTAAAATTGTTTACCATGAAGCTAAAGGCTTAGCAGATGTTCCTTCTAAAACTGCCATGGCTAAAAATCAGATTTTTAGAATAGCCTCTCAATCAAAAGCTATAACTTCTACCGCAGTGATGATCCTTTGGGAAGAAGGAAAGATTGGTTTGGATGATCCGATCTCCCGCTATATCCCTGAATTTGCAAATCCTCAAGTTTTGACTAGGTTTAGTTATGGTGACACAACTTATTCTACAAGACCTGCCTCGAGGGAAATTCGAATTCGTGATTTACTGACTCACACTTCAGGTTTAGGTTACGGTGTAATTGATGGAAATGAGCAGATGAAGATGATTTATCATAAAGCAGGGATAGTAGATTTATTTACAACCGAACCCGTAAAAATCAGCAACAATATTAAGAAGCTTGCAAAACTTCCCCTTCATCATGACCCAGGATCAAAATATACCTATAGTGAAGGGTTAGATGTAATGGGATATTTGATAGAAATTGTTTCAGGAATGCCTTTTGACCAATTTCTAAAAACCAGAATTTTTGACCCACTTGGCATGGATGATACAGGTTTTTATCTGAATGAAGCACAAGGTGAAAGATTAGTGACAGTGCATCGCAAGGTAAATGGATTATGGGAATCATACCCTGTCACTTTTTATGATCCAGATTATCCTAAAACTGGTGCCAAAACTTTTTTCTCCGGTGGTGCTGGGCTTTCTTCAACTGCTATGGATTATGCTAAGTTTCTTCAAATGTATTTAAATGGAGGAACCTACAATGGAGTTAAAATACTGAGTTCGACCACTATAAAAACTATTATGTCCAATCAGGTTGGGGATCTATTGGGTGATGGAGGAAAAGATTATGGCCTTGCTTTTGGGTTGGTGGATCAAAATGGAGTTGCAAAAGGAGGGCTTGGTAGTTTAGGTACCTTTGATTGGGGAGGATATTTCAATACCCAGTATTTTGCAGATCCAGTGACAAAAACCATTGGTATCCTAATGAAACAAACGCAAGGAGGAACAGGAGACCAATCTGGCTGGAAATTTAGGCAAATGGTATTTTCTGCAATAGATTAAAAAAGAAAGGGTAACGAAAAATCGTTACCCTTTCTTTTTATACTTTATCCACTGCCAGTTTATAATTCGGATCTTCGATAACATTAATATCGATCAGCTTATCCGCATTTTGAAGCAGTTTTCTACAATCAGGACTGAGGTGCTTTAGATGTATTTTTTTTCCTGCTTTTTGATAACGTTCTGTGATTTTATTTAAAGCTTCAATCGCAGACATATCCACCACTCGACTTTCTTCAAAATCAATAATAACCTCATCGGGATCATTTTGAACATCAAATTTTTCTGCAAAAGCAGTGGTAGACGCGAAAAACAGAGGCCCAAACATTTCATAATGTTTCACGCCATTTTCATCAATATACTTTCGGGCTCGGATTCTTTTGGCATTGTCCCATGCGAAAAATAATGCAGCTAAGATTACACCAACTAGTACAGCCAGTGCTAAGTTATGTAAGAAGGCAGTTACAAGTGTCACCAGAACCATTAGGAACACATCTGACTTTGGCATTCTATTCCAAGTTTTCAAACTAGCCCATTCAAAAGTTCCGATAGATACCATAATCATTAAACCTGTTAATGCCGCCATGGGAACTTGCTCGATAAGGCTTGATCCAAACATGATAAAAACCATTAGCATAACTGATGCGACGATACCGGAAAGTCTAGCTCTAGCGCCAGAGGAAATGTTGATCAAACTTTGACCGATCATTGCGCAACCACCCATTCCAGAAAACACACCGGAAAGCATATTTGCAATCCCTTGAGCCACTGCTTCTTTATTTCCACTTCCTCTCGTTTCGGTGATTTCATCAATAATGTTTAAGGTCAACAAACTTTCTATCAAGCCTACTCCTGCAACAATCGATGCATATGGAAAAATGATTTGAAGTGTTTCAAATGTCAAAGGAACAGCAGGCAAGTGGAAAGGAGGGAAGCCTCCCTTTATTGTAGCCATATCTCCGACAGTCTTGGTGTCTATATTTAGAAAAGACACAAGTCCGAAAACAACCAAAATTGCTGTCAAAGATGCAGGAACTACTTTGGTAAGTTTTGGAAGTCCCCAGATTATCAGCATAGTGAGACCGACTAGTCCTAAAAGAATGTAAAGAGTTGAGCCGGTCAACCAACTTCCAGTGACATCTTTGAATTGATCCAATTGAGACATAAATATGATGATGGCCAATCCATTTACAAAGCCAAAAATTACCGGGTGTGGAACAAGACGCATTAGCTTCCCTAATCGTAAAGTTCCCGCTGCCACCTGTATAATGCCTGCTAAAACCACAGCTGCAAATACGTATTCTACGCCATGTGTAGCTGCTAAACTTACGATTACTACCGCCACGGCACCTGTAGCACCAGAGATCATTCCAGGTCTACCCCCCAATATGGACGTTACTAAGCCCATCATAAAAGCGGCATAAAGTCCTGTCAAAGGAGAAAGTCCAGCAATAAATGCAAAAGCAACTGCTTCAGGAATCAAGGCCATTGCTACAGTTAAGCCTGAAAGAACTTCTGTTTTGTAATCAACCCTTTGGCTGAAATCAAATAGGTTCAAATATTTTTTCATGAAATAGGTTTGAAAATCTCTTTTGTGGAAAATAATTGTCAAAAGAGAATTAGGTTTTTTAAGAGAAGCGCAAAGATAGAAAAAATTGATCAAACCGAATTTTATTTGGTAATGATCCGACAAATAGAAGTGAAAAATAAAAGCTCGTAGATTATTCTCTACGAGCTTTTAAAAAAGACAACTTCAACTTATTTCACAAATAAAATACCTATTCCAGCGTCTTGAACCAATTTATTAAAAGCAGGGATTTCTGTTTTCAATAATCTGTTTCCTTCCGCTTCGAGAATTTTCCATTCTTCTTCAAGTTCTGCTCTTCTTTCTTTAGAACCCTTGTTTATTTTTGGAATAGCGCTATCTGATTGATTGATGACATACATATAGTTCGCAGTGAATTTATTCGGGAAATTTTCAACATCATCATAAGCTTTAGATTTACGTTGTATCATTGATTCGTCCCAAGCTTTCAGCTCCTTAAGTAATTTTTCACCTGCTGAATATAGCGAAGCATGGAGTTCATTCTCCTTAATCTTATCCAAGAAACTTGAAAGTTGCTTCTGATATTCCATTTCAGTATTCACCATATCATGCATTTTGGTAAGTTCCTGCTCCATTCCAAGCATGAATTCATGGTATTCCTGGTATTGGTTTTCTGCAATTTCGTATAGTGGGTTTTTCGTGATTTTACCTGTTGTTTCTGATGATCCTAAATCTGATTTTACAGAAATTTTATAATCTCCCGGAATAGCAGTATGTCCTCCATAACCAGCTTCTATATATGCCCCATCGATTCCTGGCATAGTTGGATAGCTCAGATTCCAAACAAATCTATTGATTCCTTTCTTTGTTGAAAGTGTAGGTTCCGGTGATGGTCCTCCAGCATAGGATTGAAATTCCTCGTCTTTTTTAGATGAAAAAGTGCGGACTAATTCTCCTTTAGAATCATGGATTTCCAATGTTAATTCTGTAGAATCTGTAACATTTTCCGGGAGATGATAATAAATAACCATTCCGCTCGCTGGATTGACTCCACTAAAGCTGTCCGTTCCATCAAAATTTTCAATGTTTCCATTCATTCTGCTGTACCAATTCCCCAAGATTACTTCATCAGGAGAATAAACTAGCGGCTTTTCTACTTTTGGTTGAGCATCTCTTACCAAATTCAAATCATCTAAAATCCAGAATGATCTTCCTGCTGTTGCCACAATTAAGTCACCATGAGCTTGGATTAAGTCTGTAATAGGGGTTACGGGTAGGTTTAATTGAAAAATCTCCCAACTAGCTCCTCCATCTCTTGAAAGATACATTCCTGTTTCTGTTCCGGCATAGAGCAAATCTTTTACTTTGGTGTCTTCTCTTACTACTCGGGTGAAAGCACCATAAGGAATATTCGAACTGATATTAGTCCAAGTTTTTCCATAATTGG
This sequence comes from Algoriphagus sp. SE2, assembly GCF_039563885.1. Lineage (NCBI taxonomy): Bacteria > Pseudomonadati > Bacteroidota > Cytophagia > Cytophagales > Cyclobacteriaceae > Algoriphagus > Algoriphagus sp. SE2. Next base: position 105,655 of record NZ_JBCLWJ010000003.1, read on the forward strand.
TTGTCTTATATATTCCTGGTGTCTTATCATCAAATTTGTATCTGGTTGTAGCGATGTAGGCAGTAGCGGGATCATGAGGGGAAATTTCAATGGCATTGATAAGACATTCCTGAAGACCTTTTGGGGTTACATTTTCCCAGTTTTCTCCACCATCCTTTGTTAAATAAACGAGTCCGTCATCTGAACCAGTCCATATGTAACCAGCTTCATGGGGAGATTCTTTGACATAAGCTAGGGTGCCATAATTTTCTGCCCCAACAGCTTCATTAGTATAAGGGCCTCCACCATTTCCTTGCTTTTCATCAATATTTCTTGTCAGATCTGGAGAAATTACTTCCCAGCTAGTTCCCATATCTTTGGTTTTTAATAAATACTGAGCGCCATGATAAAATGTATTTTCCTCATGTTGTGACCAAATAATTGGAGCATTCCAATTAAAAAGGTATTTCATATCCCTAGCTTCTCTACCCAGATATTGAATCGGCTCAATCATAATGTTAGTACTTGCATTGGATTTCATGTCAAGAACTTCAATCGTACCTAGATAGCTTCCTCCTAAAACATATCGAGGGTCGTCTGGGTCAAATGCCAGAAAAGCACTTTCACCACCGGCAGAATAATTCCAATTTTCAGTTGTGATACTTCCTCTTCCCAAGGCAATGTTATTGATGACTACGGAAGTATTGTCTTGCTGTCCACCATATATTCGATAAGGGAATTGATTGTCAACATTCACTCGGTAAAATTGTGCTGTTGGCATATTTTCTTGTGTAGACCAAGTTTTTGCCCCATTAAAAGAAATAGCGGCTCCTCCGTCATCCGCAAGAACCATATTTTTAGAATTTCTTGGGTTGATCCATAAATCATGGTAATCTCCATGGGCACGGGGTAAATTCTCCCAAGTCTTCCCGCCATCAATAGAACGAAGGGCTGGAGCACTCATCACATAGACTGTATGCTCGTCATTCGGGTCAGCAAAAACTTCGATATAATACCAAGCTCTTTGAACTAGACGGTTATCCCCGCTGACCATAGACCAGCTTTCACCTGCATTATTTGAAACAAATAGTCCTCCTTTATCTTGATTCGTATCGGATTCAATTAGGGCATATACTTTATTCGAGTTGGCTCTTGAAACTGAAATAGCCATTTTCCCCTTTTCTTCCGGTAGGCCTTTGTGGATCTTTTTCCACGTCTTTCCCGCATCAACTGATTTATATAAACCACTACCTGGGCCTCCGCTAATTACCTTCCAAGGTACTCTTTGATGTTCCCACATAGCAGCATATAAAATCTCAGGATAATTCATATCCATAGATAATTCAGCTGCTCCTGTTTTTTCATCAACAAATAAAACTAGCTCCCAAGATTCTCCACCGTCTGTAGTTTTGTAGATTCCTCGTTCAGCATTAGGTGCATGTAAGGCGCCTTGTGCTGCTACATATACTATGTCTGGATTTGTTGGGTGAATTTGAATCCTTGAAATATGCTGAGTCTTTTTCAGCCCAAGTTTTGTCCAAGTTTTACCTGCATCTGTTGATTTATAGACACCGTCACCATGAGAAGTCATGACACCTCGTGGCGCATGCTCTCCCATGCCTACGTAGACGATATTAGGATTGCTTTCCGACACCGCAATTGCTCCGACTGAAGATGTTGTAAAATAACCATCGGAAATATTCTCCCACTGTTGACCAGCATCTGTGGTTTTCCAAACTCCTCCTCCAGTGTTCCCCATATAGTAAGTTAAAGGATCATTAACTACTCCCGTGGCAGTGACAGATCTGCCACCTCGGAATGGGCCAATGTTTCGATATTTAATAGGTAAGTCGATTTTCTCCATTTCTTGAGCAAAAGAGAAAAATCCTGCAAAAATAAGGATGAAAGTAATGAAGATTTTCATAATGGGTTAGGTGGTTGAAATTCCAAATTACTTAAAAAGAATCATTTCAGCTAGTTGGTAATTCGAACAAAAAAATCAGTATAGCCATAAGCTATACTGATTAAAATAGTTGGTTTGTTTTATATGACTAGTTATTTCCTCTTGATCTAGAACTACTTATTTTCACAGTTGAAGCGGAAGAAGATGTTTTTGAGGTGCTAGTTCTGCTATTTACTTTTGGAGCAGATCTAGAAGACCTGCTTTGATTTGTACCTGAAGATCTCACCGTAGGGCTTGATTTTCTACTTTGAGGAGGTCTAGAAACCCGCTCAGGAGATTTTCTAACCGCAGGTGAAGATTGAGTTCTAGATCGATAAGTTTGTGGTTTAGCTTGTTTTGTTCTGTTATTAGGTTGAGAAACTCTTCCCTTATATTCTCGAGTCGAACTTCTTGAAGGAGAAGTTTGAGTACTGGATCGAGATGGCTGATTCCTGGAACTTTGAGTTCTTGTGCTTGGACTTGCAGTTCTAGACCTTCCTTGTTCATAGGGTTTAGCTTCAAATTGTTTGTTCCTAGTAGAAGGTGAAGCACTTCTAGATCCATTATTTGATCTGCTTGGAGCAGTGGTTGTGCTTCTTCCGTTCGACCTCATAGTAGAATTGGTAGAACTTCTGGCATTCCTAGATGGTGAATCAGAATAAGTGTTTCTAGCTTGTGTTCTGTTGTTTCTAACTTGATCAGCAGTTGCAACTCTACTCGGTCTAGCATCAACAGTTCTTCCTCGTGAAGCGCTCAAATCTGGTCTATATAATTCCACACCATTTCTAGATACTGAAGCTCTTCCAGGCGCTTTACTTCCTCGGATGGAATAAACAGGAACAGTCTGTCGAGTAACTCTTTCAATTTCTCTTCTGTTAGGACCAGCCACATATCTGTTATTGTTGTGAACAACTGTGTTGTTGATTATAGTCGTGTTATTGTAGATTTTAATTTTTGTCTTACGCGGGGCATAATAATTATAGGCATAAGGATGGTAAATTCTTCTATTTGGTAAGAATACCCAGTGAAAGCTAGGTACATTGATTCTTAAACTGATTGATAGATTTGGTCCCATAGGTGCCCAACCATAATAACCTCCTCCGGTTCTCCAATTAACCCAAGCAGGACCCCATGTATAATCTGGTATCCAAGCCCAACTTTGATAATAATCATCAAAATACCATCGTCCATAATGGAAAGGAGCCCATCCCCAATCATAATAAGAGACCCAAGTGTTTCCATATTCGGTCATTACCCAATGTCCATTTGAGCCATATGGATGAAAATCATTTCCGACTGCAGGTAACCATATATAACCGTAACTAGCGTCCTTAACCCAATCTCCATAAGGCATCAATTCATCATAGAATACTTGAAAAGAAATCCCATAAGGAGTTTCAGCAAAAGATTGCTTTGGAACAAATAAGCTGAAGGAAAGCAGGATCAATAAAGTACCCGCTAATCCTAATTTTGATATTTTCTGTTTCATCGCTTTGTGGTTTAGTTTGTTAAAATGCTGTTACAGGTTTAATGGCTTTAAAGGGTCTGTTAATTTTTAGTTTGCTCTTGTTAGATAGATGCATTTTCTTTTAAAAAGGATGCATGCATACTAAAACCAAAATCATTCCAAAATTCAATCTTTTGTAAAATAAATTTACTTTAGATTCAAATACGGAATAAAATAACAATAAGTTTAATCTTATTTATTGATGTTTAATAAATATTAATGTTAAAAAGAGGTAACTTAAATAAAAAATTTAATTAATAGAATATAGGGAATTAGATATTTTTATTTAAATAGGAGGGGTATGAGTAGATACTTTAATGGAAGTATTCAGTTTTATAACTGAAAAAAAGAAGAATCATTACTTGAATCTTAAAAAAAATAAAATAAAAAAAGCCATAAATTTTTTTGCTTTATAGCCTTAGCTACTTCAAAAACCCTTTAGAGAAGGGGGAGGAGTTCCCGACTCGGTTTTGCTGGATCTAAGCTATCATAGAAGCAAAATGAGAAGCAATAATGCCAAACCAAGATTTTTCATAGGATTTGATGGATTATTGGCCAGATCTGACCAATGGTCTTTGTTTCCGATAAAAGAAAAAGAAGCAACATGGTTAGGAAATTATTTTCGGTAAGATCCAAGGAGCTCTATAGTTGGGCCAAATCAATTCATTGGCAGCTCTATTTCCGGTAAATTCTCTTTTTGCTTCATCCCAAATTAATTCTTCTGCTCCAATCCTTGCTGCGATATTTGGAATATGAGCGTGCAAAGCAGCAAGTCGCCCAGCCTCTGGTGGGCAAATAGGTTGATTTCGGGTTTTAATGCACCCTACAAAATTAGCCACATGTAGATTGTGACTTTCTTTCATTCCTTCCAGTTTTTTAGATTCAATTTTTGGAGCTTTTGCTTCTTGATCCCATTCTGGATAGATTTCATAGCCTCCACGATTCACCACGAGCGTACCTTTTTCGCCTACATATCCAATTCCGTAAGGCTTGCCGTAGGGTCCGGTTTGTAGCCCACCATTCATATCATAATTAATAAGGAAGTCATTCTTAGGATAGAGTACATTCATAGTATCGAAGGTGTCCCGATCCCGATTTTCTTTGTTGACATTGGCTGCGTAAGTAAGGACTTTAGAAGGGACTGCTGGATTTTCTTCCACCCAGATCGCCATATCCAAGAGATGAACACCCCAGTCGGACATCAACCCCCCTCCATAATCCCAAAAATGTCTCCAACTTCCGTGAAATCGATTTGGGTTAAAGCCTCTGGAAGGTGCGGGTCCCAGCCAGAAATCATAATCCACACCCTCAGGTATTGGAGTTGTAGGTTGGATCAAGTTGCCAAGCCCGTAATTGAAATTTGACCAGATATTTACCTTTCTGATTTTACCCAGGTAGCCACTTTTCACTAAATTCCGAGCTTCGATAAAAGCTTGCCCAGAGCGTTGCTGCTGTCCCACTTGCATGATTCGATTGTACTTGTTTTTTGCATTTACCATCAGATCACATTCTCCTATGGTGTTTGCCATAGGCTTTTCTACATAGACATCCTTTCCGGCCTGGCAAGCGGCTACTGCGATCAGGCAATGCCAGTGATCGGGAGTTCCAATAATTACTGCGTCCACATCATTTCGTTCCAGTAAGGTTCTATAGTCGGTGTAGCGCTTTGGTTTTTTCCCTGTGGCTGTCTCTACTTCTGCGATTCTTCGATCGAGTACATTTTGGTCGATATCACAAAGGGCCACACAGTCCACTTCGGGCATTGCGATGTGATAGCGAAGAATTCCAAATCCCATATTGTTACAACCAATAAGTGCTACCCGTACCTGGTCACTTGCAGCTATGCCTTGCTTGGCCTGGATTAGAGAAGGTGATAACCAAAGTCCACCAGCTACGATTCCAGTGGATTTGATAAAGGATCGACGGTCATTCATGAGTTTTGGTTTTGGTTTTGGGAATGAATCTAGAATTAAAATACGGTAAATTGAGACGAATAAGAAAAATGGAGTGTTAAAAGACTTTTTTTATCATTTTCCAGTGTAAATGTTGACGCCTCCTAAAAAAAAAGCCATAAACTTTCGCTTATGGCTTAAACATTTTTTCAAATCTCTTTATTCTGATGGGGAAGGAGTTCTTCGTCTCATTATCAAACTATCTGCCGGATAGGTAGCTTTTAGCATAGCCATTTGTTCCTTAGCCCAATCAATTAGAATCTCTCTTTCTTCATCCGTAATATTTGCTTCAGCGTGTAAACCAAAATAGGTATAGGATGGCAGAGGCATTTCTTTTTCTTCTACCATTTCTATCGTTTCCTCCAATTTATGATTTTGATAGGCAAGTGGACGATTAATAAATTCAGAAAAATTTAAATGGCCTTTTCCATCAGTAACATGGTTATTTAAAAATAAACCAATCGGCTCTACATTGCTGTACCAAGGATATCTGGTTAGATTGGTATGACAGTCATTGCAGGCGTTTTTAAGAATCATATTGACATTATCAGGAATGTTGTATGATTTTGAAATATGATACGTATTGTCGTCGCTTAGATTTTTTTCATATGGAATAAATTGAATCGCAACAAGAAGAACTAAAATGGCGATGGAGATTTTCTTAATCATAGAGCTGGTTTTTTTAGATTAACAATTCGATATTAAATAATTTCGGCTTTATAATTTTTTAAATTGCTAAAAACTATTTGTCTTGTTTGACTGTATTTTTTCGACTTGGTTTAATTCTTGACTTTAATTAAAAGTAAATAAACGGATATGCTTTTAGTTTTTACTTCGGAGGAATTAGAGAAAATCTTAAGAAACTTTTCTCCCAAATCTATCAACGTAGAATTTCTTGGTAGAAATCAACTCAAATTAAAAAAATCAGGAGTGAGTATCTCTCTATTTTTAAATAAAGTTGAGCCTAGAAAGATTTCTTTCATTTATAAAATGGGATCTGTGGTTAATTTTTTGGTAGATAAATTCGTGAATTTGGATAAACCAGGAATAATCTTGGATAAAGAGTCCAAACAGTTGGATGTCGATTTAGACCAATTAATTCAAGATGAAAAGCTGAAAGGATTTTATATCCGGCAATTAATTTTTGATACTGAGAAAATGATTGTTGATTTTGATCTAAAAGAGAGTGGAGAGATTCGAAAGACCTAAACTTTATCTATTCTCTTTTTGGTCAACTCTTCCATAACACAATTAGTACGTGCACCTGATTCACCTGTGCTAGGACAAATTCCTGTTCCCAGTAAATCCTCTACTATGGATTTTATCAAAGGTTCTTGAATGTGTTTAGGTAGGTCAAACTGGAATAGTTCTTTATTTTTTCCGTCTACTTCAAAGGAAAATTCTCCCTTGCCAAATGTTTCAAATCGAATGACTCCTTTACTTCCATAAATTACTACTTCATCAATTTCTGAATTTTCTGAACTTGTAAAACACCAGTTGCCTGTTCCCATGACCCCACTTTCAAAAACAAAACTTCCAACAACGATATCTTCAGCTTCATAAGCATTGCCTTGATTCGAACAAAACCCACTTGCCTGAGTGATTTTCCCAAAAAAGAAATCCAATAGATCCAATTGATGTGAAGCTAAATCGAAAAAGTAACCCCCACCAGCAATTTCCGGATTGATTCTCCAATTATTCTCTAGGTTAGCAACAATAGTGGGCTTTAAAGGTTGTTTCAAATTTATGTGAACGGACCTGATCTCTCCCAAAACACCTTGATCCATTAATTCTTTAATTCTTAAGAAATGTGGGAGAGTTCTTCGATAATAGGCTACATATAGAGGAACTCCTGATTCCTCACAAGTTTGAATCATTTTCTGACATTCTTCAAAAGTCCTGGCCATTGGTTTTTCAACATAAACAGGTTTGCCAGCTACTGCAGCAAGGTTTGTCAACTCTAAATGAGCATTTGGAGGTGTGGCGATGTAAATGGCATTGACCTCTGGATCATCGATTAGTTGCTGAGCATCAGTATACCATTTGGAAACGCCATGCCTCTTTGCATAATCAATAACTTTTTCCTCATCACGTCTCATGACAGCCACTAGTTTGCTGTTTGGGATTATTTTCATGGCTGGCGCAGACTTAACTTCACAGACATTTCCAACACCGAGGATTCCCCAACGGACTTCAGTATCTTTGATTTTTTTCATGATTTGATTTAAAAATAAATGGCTTAACCAAGCCTATGCTTTTGGATTTTTATTTAATAGCCCAAATTCAACTTTCCCATGTCCATCAGGAGTGGTGTAAAATGGTCTTCGCTCAATCTCATAATTCGTATCAGGAGCAATGCCCAAAGCATGGTAGATCGTTTGATGAATACTATTAATTTTTATCGGATTTTCTATGCTTTTGCATGGACGCTCATCTGCGGTCTTTCCGAAAACATGTCCTCGCTTGATTCCTCCTCCAAAAAGTAACATGGAGCAACCGTCTGTGAAATGTCTATGCATTCCATAGTTTTTCATATCCTCAATTATATCTGGAACCTCGACCTGATCCTTCACCTTAAGTCCGGGCCGTCCCTCGGTAAGCATATCTCTGCTAAACTCACTTGCCACGATTACCAAAGTCCGCTCTAATTTTCCACTTTCATCCAAATCAGTAATTAGCTGGGCAATCGGTGAATCGATCATTTTTTTCATGTCCTTTAGCCTTGTATGACCATTGTCATGTGTATCCCAACCAAAAAACGGTTCGTATTCCGTCGTTACTGTAATGTATCGGGCACCTTGGTCAACTAGCCTTTTGGCAAGAAGGCAGCCAAGCCCAAATTTGCTTGTATTGTATTTATCGTAACTTTTTTGAGGTTCTAGGCTTAAATCGAATGCTTTAGCCTCTGGCGAATTCAGAAGAATATAGGCTTGTTCCATCGATCGTTTAAGCGACTCTTTTTGATAGTCGCTCCCGAATTCGCCCATCGGGCCAGCTGATATCAGATCCTCGTAAAGTTTATTTCTCGATTCAAACCGTTTACTGGACATCCCTATAGGTGGACGAACACTTTCTAATCCAGCAGTAGGATCCGGAATCAAAAATGGACCATGCTCGCTGCCTAGAAAACCTGCACTGTGAAAAGCTTTTAATTCTTCACCTTCACCAACTGTAAATCGTTGTCCTATATTAATAAAGGAAGGAATAACAGGATTTAATGGACCCTTTTCTTTAGAAATCCAGGATCCTAAATGAGGTACTACAACGGATTGAGGGGGTTCATAGCAGGTATGGAAGTGGTATTGATGACGAGTATGTAGGATATGACCTAAGTCTGCAGCAATATAGGATCTGATTAAAGTTCCTTTATCCATAATCTTTGCGATGGATTCTAGGCCTTCGGAAAAATTGATTCCGTCCAGAGAAGTTGGAATACTTGGGAAAGTACTAAGCACTTCTTTGGACTCCATTCCTTTTCGAAAAGGAGTATATTTCTTAGGATCGAAAGTTTCAGTGTGTGCCATTCCACCTGCCATGAAAAGTAATATCACAGAATCGGCAGTAGATTGTATTCCAGGACTTTCACATGAGCTTAATAAACTAGCAAAAGGAGCTCCAGCTGCCATCGTTGCGATGGCTGCACTACTGGTTCTCTTCAAAAATTCTCTTCTGTTAAATCCTTTTTTCATGACATTAATAAATGAGTTGAAATTCTGGAAGTAAAAGAACTGCCCAAATAAAATCCTGTATTTGCTCTTCCTCTGGTACTTCACCCATGGCCGCTTTTGCAACAGCAACTTCCTTCTCTAAAGGTTTTCGATTTAATGCTTTCAGATAGAGCGCTTCCGTTAATTTTTCGGTAGTCTGATAATTTGATTTCCAATTTTTGGCTCCGCTCCTAAGAGCTGAATCTAACTTAGTCCCGTTGGTGAGCTCTAATGCCTGTAATAAACTCGCTTGGGAGTCCCTGCTTGTTGATACAATTTCGCGGTTTGGTCTTCCTAATGCAGTGAGAAAACTATTGTTTGCAACTAATGATGCTCTTGCAAAATCTAGTTTGGTTCCTTTTTCAGGATTCAATTCCTCCGGATTATATCTTAAATCTTCTTTTTTAAAAATTGGGTATACAAACTGGCTGACTGCATCGGAGAATTGCTCGGCGGTTAACCTTTTTCTTACGGCCCCTGAAAATTTATAATCATCTGCTAATATCAAATCTGGTGAATTATAGCTAATTGATTGCGCTTGATAAATTTTGGAAGTACCTATCAGATAAATCAAGTTTTTAAGATCATAACTACTATCTACGAATTCGGTTGCTAACCAGTCCAATAAATCTTGACTCCAAGGCTCATTATCCATTTCATCAACCGGTTCTACTAAACCTCTCCCCATCATCTGTTTCCAAATCCTATTCACAATAGTCCGATACATCCTTCCATTGGCAGGTTGCACTAGGTTTTCGGCCAATTGTTTTAGTTTTTCGGATCGACCTGCAGCAGAGTCAATATCACCCAGTTCCTCCCAAAGGATTCTTGTATCGGCCATTTTTCCAGTTGGTTGCTCGCATCGGCTGATTTCAAGGGTTGAGTCTGCAAAGATATTTGCAAATGCATAGGACTCTTCTAGCTTCCAGTCGCTGATAAAACTATCATGACAGGAGGCACATTTCAAATTCAAACCTAAAATTACTTGACCGACATTTTGAGCAGCCTGCATTTCAGTTCGCTGACTTGCATTTACAGTGCCCCTCCATCGAATTCCTTCTATAAATCCCTTAGACTTTTCTGTTGGGTTCAGGAGTTCTTTTACAAATTCGTTATAGGGCTTATTACTTTCCAGAGATTTGTATAACCAATCGGTAATATTATATCTTCCATTTGTGATATAGCCAGTTCCGGTGTAGTCATTTCGTAATGCATCATTCCAGAAAGTCAGCCAATGTATCGCATAGTCTCTGTCTCTATTCAGTAAATTCTGTAACCAAATTTCTCTTTTATTTTCTCTAGAGTCCTTGTAAAATTCCTCCAATTCTTCAGGCGATGGGATTAATCCGATTACATCTAAATAGATTCTTCTCAGGTAAGTTCGGTCGTCTACAGGATCACTCCATTGCAGGTTATTTTTCTCAAAATAATCATCAACCCAAATATCGATAGGATTGGAGAGACCATTTGTCGAAGGAGGTAAAACAGGCTTTCTTGGAGCCAGTTCAGCTACTCTATAAATGCTCTGCTGAGGAGCATTGTCCGGCCAAGGAGCACCCTTTTCTATCCAAAGTGATAATAATTCCTTTTCCTGATCGCTTAATAGCTCGCCTTTGGAAGGCATTACATCTTTATGCCCCTTTCTGAGATTTATCCTCCTGATTATTTCGCTTTGTTTTGGATTGCCAGGGACTATTACTTCTCCATTTTCTCCGCCAGCGAAAGCATATTCTTTTTCATCAAGTCTTAATTCCCCTTCAATCTTCGCACCACTATGACATTTATAGCAATTATGGGCAAATACCATTCTTACTTCACCAATCAACTTCATCTCCCTTTCAGGGTTTAGTTCAGTTTGGTAAACTGCTAAGTTTATTGGAGTTTTTTCAATGGAACTTTCTTCTTGATTCCAGGGTAAAGTTTCAGTAAGGAAATCTTCTCCGTGAGTTAAAGATCCTCCAAAATGCCCGGCGGCAGATACAGCGATTGCCGTAACAAAAAGTATGGATCTAAAGAGTAGTATTCTGGTTTTATCTCCAGGCTGCTTGCCAACCCTAACTAAAAAGAAAAGAAGGATGATACTTAGGACCGCTGTTCCAATACCGATTTGTTGGTGAAGATCTAGTATAGCCCCAGTGGTTCCTTCGGAATTTGCTAGTTGATATCCAAAGATTGCTGAGATGATTGCGCTAATTCCACCAGCTATTATTAAAATGGAAATGGCGGGGCGAAATTTAGATTCAAATTTCCGAAGTGAAAGTAATTCAAGGGCTGCTCCAAAAATCAAAAGTGCGATGGGAAAATGCACAATCATGGGATGTAGCCGACCAAAGAATTCCCAAAGCCAAAAGCTTCCTATTTCTTCTGCTATTTGATTTTGCCCTAAAACAGGAGTTATCAGGACCATACTGAGTATGGACAAGAAAGAAATCGATCTTTTAATAAGCTGCTTTGAAATCATCTTGGTTTAAAACTTACCAAAAAATAAGGGATTTAATAAAGTTAGCTATCCTGAATTGCCATTCTTTTTATAAATGGAGTAAAGAAATTTATTTTAAGTATAGTTTTTTAATCACTAAGACGCTTTGTTTTATCAGTTTTCTATGATTTTAAATCTATTAAACCGGGTTTTGGCATCCTATTGGTACTATATATATCGAATTCAGCCATAGGCAGAATAGATGAGCAGCAAATGATCCTGTTCATTGTCTCGTTTTTTGATTTAGTATAGTGCTTATAATACTAAACAAAGGTTTCCTCCTTGGATGAAACTTCTGTTTATGGTTTTACATGATTTTTGAACTTAAAATAATTAAACCATGAAAAACCAAATAAAAATAATAATGATTTCTATCCTAGCTTTTGCGGCTTGGAGTTGTTCTCCCTCAGGGATGAAAGTAGTAACTCAAGAAAAAGAATCTGCAGAAGTATCAGATTACCATACTTATAATTGGGTATTTGATGATGCGATGATCCCCGATGAAAAAATGATTGTGGCATCTGAAGGTATTCTGGTTTACAATAATATGTCAGATAGAAAGAAAGTAAAAGACGCAGTTGAGCTCCAAATGAAGGCTAATGGCTTTGAAAAGGACATTTTGAACCCTGAGATGCTAGTAGACTTCTCTATTTTGGAAAATGATACCGAACTGAGAAAATATGTCCTAAATAATGGACAAGACTATTTAGGATTCGGTCCTAGATCAGAAACTACTGAATTGGTTCCAGTTGAAGAAGGAACAGTAATTATTAACTTCCTTGACGCTGAAACTGGATTACAGATTTGGCAAGGATTTGCTTCAGGTACTCTTGAGAAAGAAGATTTTAAAAACCTTAGCACCCTTAATAATAAAGTAGGAGCTATCTTTGAAGACTTCAATTTTGATCAGTTTGGAACTGATGTTCAATAATATTTAAAAACCTTAAACCTTTGTAGGGCGATAGTACTATTGATTCTATCGCCCTTTCTTTTTTTTCCTACTGTAGAGAAAATTTCCCAATTTGTTACATTTTTTTTAAAAATCCAGTTGTAATAGGTTGATATACAAATTGTTAATCATTTTTTCGAAATGAATATTCGAATGGAATCTCTTTGTAAAATAAATTACAAGAGGGATTTAACTAATCCTCCTTCCGCTCTAATTGCTGCACCATTTGTAGCTGAAGCAAGGGGGCTGGAAAAATAAACTACGGTGTCTGCAACTTCTTCCACAGCTGCAAATCTTTGAATAAGTGATGTTGGCCGCATGTTTTTAAAAAAATCAGATTCAACTTCTTTGGTGGTTGAATTTTTTGATTTTGCTAAATCTTCTATAAAAGCTCCAACACCTCTTGATTTTGTCGGGCCAGGTAATATCGTATTGACTGTCACATCGGTACCTTTGGTCAGTTCTGCCAGCCCTCGACTTACAGCAATTTGAGCAGTTTTGGTCATCCCGTAATGGATCATTTCATCAGGGATAAATACACCTGATTCGCTTGAAATGAAGATGATTCTCCCCCAGTTTTTAGCTAGCATTTTAGGAAAGAAATGCCTAGCCAAACGAATCCCACTCATGACATTGATTTCAAAGAATCTAAACCAATCTTCATCCGGAATTTCTACAAAAGCCTTTGGTTCGAAAATCCCTGCATTGTTAATGAGAATATCTACCTCCGAAATTTCTTCAATCAATTTGTTGACCTCCTCAACTTTTGAAAAATCAGCTACAACACCACTTATTTTAGTGTTGCCTGTAGTGGATTTTAAAGATTCAACAGCTTCGCTGATGCCTTCAGAAGTCCTTCCGTTTATAATTACTTCTGCGCCTTCTTTGAGTAATCTCTCTGCAATGGCATAGCCAATTCCTGCTGTTGAGCCACTGATAAATACTTTTTTGTCTGCTAGTTTTAAATCCATGGGGTTTAATTTTTAAAACGGATTAGAAAAATGATGATTATGATTCATCGGTTAATCAACCAATGCACACCTAAGATAAGTTGTAATGATTTATTTTTTCTTAGAATGCCGGAGGAAACTATCTCCACCATCCTTTCTGCTTACGGATATAAACTATCTGGCCTGTATGGTATGCGTTATGAGCTGAAATATTCGCCAAGGTTTCGCTCCAACCTTCAAGTGGCTCGCCTTCAAGTTTCTCAGTTTCCTTTTCAATGTCAGTAAGGATCTGATCCAATTTCATGGTCATTTTTCCCCAATCTTCCTCAGAGATTTCACTGAAAGTGACTTTGTTGTCATCGTTAAAATTCGGAACAGTTTTACCTTGAATGGCCTGCAAAAGTCTGTCATTCCAAAAAACCAAGTGAGAAACCAACTGGGCAATGGAATGATTTCCGGTTCCATCATGCCAATTGGCTTGTTCGGCATTCAAGCCCTTAGTTGCGACATTTACTGGAGCAAACCAATTTTCATTGGAATGAGCGTATTCCAATTGTTTCACAAGGAATGAATTCATGTCCTGGCTGAAGACTGAGTTTGAAAGGAAGAAAGTTCCGAAAAGAAGACAAGTGAGAAGGTTGCGAATATTCATCGTTATGTGATTTAGTTAAATGATAATTTAGCCTCTTGTATTGATTGGGTTGATTTTGGGATATACCAAACGTCTGTTTTTAAATCCACACCACCGCCTAATTTTTCTTGAACCATTCGATCTACAATGAAAACACCCGTCTGAGCCATGTTTTCAAACGTATCAATACCATCATTAGGGAATCCCCCTCTGGTTCTGTGAATATTGAATTTGTTTGCGAATTTTCGGTCAAAAGCTTTTTCTACCCCTTCCTTTCCCAGCATAAAGCCCAGAAGACCTCCCCATGTTGCGGTGGGGTTGTCCGAATCCCAACCGGCTAAAGCTCCAATCTTAATGGTTTCTTTAATATCACCTTCTCCATAAAATAAGCTTACTAAACCCGCTCCAAAATTAATTCCTGCAGCAAAACAACCATTGCAGACTGGATCTTTGGTAAACCATTCATATCCTGCTTCCTGATTTACCTGATATTTGAGGTGAAGACTATCTCTTGTCGTCTCCCAAGGTATTCCGGCATCATAACTTTCTTTCACAAAGTCATACATACTTGCTAGCGGAGATCCTGTGGGAAGCCTTTTTCTGGCCTTATTTGCCATCCAAAAAAGTTGATCTTTTATCGATAAGGTAGAATCAGTGGAGGACGCCAAAGAATGCATGATCACATAAAACTCTGCAGCCCATTGTGCATTATATCTTGCTGTAGTCTGAATGGGAAGTTTTGCGATTTCAAGAGCTACTTCAGGTCGGGAAGGTGAAAATAATCCAAAAATTTCTGTTGTTAATTGAGCATCGATCATTTCATAATCCTTGTTATTTTTCGGGTCGCTAGTCTCTGGAGGCATTATCCCTTGGCGCATTAAATCGTGTGCTGTTTGATTTGAAACCCAAAGGTAATTTTCTTTAGAAACCCCATCTTTTCCTATGAAAGGTGTGTTTTCATCTGAATAAATATGTTTAAGCCAACCATTTCGGATTTGTTCAGGGCTCAAGGAAGTAGTTTGGTTTTGGTACATGAGCGATTGATAAATATATTCAATATCTGTATCGTCATCTGCACCCCAAATTCCTCCCTCTGGCTCAAAAACAAAGTCGATATTTCTACCCATATCAATACCTGATTCTTCCCAAATAGCTGGTTCATCTGGACCTCCCCAATTGGCCCTAGTATAGAAACCTGCTCCTTTTCCATCTTTTCCGTCTCCTCCGATCTTATCCATCTCTGTTACAAGTCCCGTCCAATTTGCAATACACTGCCCAAGCCAAAAACCATAGAGTTTGTTTTTATAATCTTTTCTGGAGATCCGAATATCACTCTCCTTTGGTGTATAAGGACGATATTCTAAATTCGGATCAATGATTTCTGATACAGCTATTTCTTTAGGATTACAAGAAATAAAGAGAATAAGAAAAGGTATTAGAGCAAAAGATGGAAGCTTCATAGAACAACATATTTACATTAAGATAGTAAAACCATTGAGGACCGTAAAATCATAATTCATAACCATAAATTAAGGTTTGATTTAATCTGCTACTGTTTACGAGCCTTCCTTAAGAATGGAAACGATCTTTTTCAAGGAAGCAAAACCGTTTTTACAATTACTGAAATAAACTATTCCATTTCCAGTTTTGATATTGAGGATAGAACTCTCTTTTTTCCAGTTAATTATCTTTGAAGCGTATCATTACTTCCCTCTTGTAAAGAAGAAATCGGATTGATTAAATAACTTCTAAAGGATTGAATTAAAATTAAAGTAACAGAAAGAATAGAAAACAGAATTACCGGTGTGGACAGTACCCAAAAAGTAATTTTGGTTTGGAAAGCATAGTTTTCTAGCCATTTACTTCCAAGGAAATAAATCAAGGGAATGCTGAAAATTCCAGCTAAAAGCAAAGAACCAAAAGTACCTTTTCCAAGAATTTTTGTGATGTCCATAAATCCTGCTCCTAAGGTTTTTCTCACTCCAATCTCCTTGATTTTTGAGGAAGCGAGGAAGTAGGTTAGTCCGAAAAATCCCAAGCAAGCTACTAAAATTGCCAAGCTCGAAAAGATCTGGAATACATGGAAAAAATTCTCATCCCGCTGGTATTGTTGATCATAAAAATCATCGAGAAAGTAATAGCTTAAGGGATTCTCTGGAAAAGATGAATTCCAATAGTTTTTCATTTCACTCAATAAAACATCTTCCGACGCTTCTTTGTATTTGACAAATACAAACAAATCAGGTTGATCTCTAAGCTCAAAAATGATAGGTTGATAGGCTTGTTGCAATGAAAATTGATGGAAGTTTTTAACTACTCCAATGATTTCGGGTGTTGAGTTTACCCTGTAATGTATTTTCTCACCAATAGCTTCTTCAGGAGAATTGAAGCCTAATAATCTTGCTGCCTCTTCATTTATAATAATGGATCCCTTTTCATTTCTTTGTACGTCAAAATCTCTTCCAGCTAAAATTTCTATTTTGAATTGGGGAATGAAATTTTCATCAATTTGAGTAAATGAATACGTATTGGCTTCATCTTCTGGGCTGCCTAATTTTCTCACATAACCTTCAGCTTTTCCCCGAATGAGTTTACCCGGAATAAAATTCGCACTGGTCAATCCGATAATATTTGAATTTGCTAGGAGTGAATTTTGAAAGCTTTTCATTCTCTCCTCTAGGTTGATACCTTCGCTTTCTACACTTGGACCGGCAAGCACCAAGGTTTTTTCTAAATCCAGGCCAGAATTTGAGTTCTTCATGAATCTTAATTGGGAAGCAATTAGCAACGTGAACCCTATGACGAAAATGGAAATCGCAAATTGAAATATGACCAAAGGACGTTGGATCCGAAGCTGAACCTGGGACTTGGAAGTGATAGACCGAAAAGAACCTTTTGAAACCAACCAGGCAGGATAAATTCCTGAAAATAATATTGCTAAAGCCAATACTCCCACTTTTAAATACCAAGATGTGGAGTATAATAATTGTTGGAAGAGATCTATGCTGGTTACTTCGATTAATAAAGGATTAATTAGAATTATCAATAAAACTGCAACCCCCAATGCGATGAGATTGATGAAAATTGCCTCAAAAAATAACTGATTAAAGAGATGTCTCTTTCCAGCCCAAAAGATCTTTCTAACTCCAATTTCCTTATTTCTCAAGATCACACGGGCAGTAGCAAAATTGATGTAATTACATGCAGCGATAACTAAAATCAAAAATGCCAAAGCGGCCAAAAGAAACAAAACAGTTTCGCTACCATTGGCTTTAAATTCATTGATCAGATTCGATTTGAGATGTATTTCTTCCAAAGGCATAGAATGAAAACTGATTCCTGATTCGGGAAAACCCTTTTCTACAATAGAATTTAAAGAGGTGTTGAGTTCAGAAATCTGATTTGAGGAGGGGATTTTTACATAGGTGTAAAAATCAGGTCCCCAGTTTGAAAATTCTTGATCTGGATTAGGATAAAGGTTTAAAGAGATCAATGCTGAAAAATCCAAATGTGTATTTGAAGGTAAATCTTCTATGATTCCTGCTACGGTGTAATTCTTGAATTCTTGGTAGCCGTTTTCCTGGTAAATTCCATATGCTCCGTTAACAATAATATCTCTGTTTATGGGGTTTGTCTTTCCAAATAGCTTTTCTGAAAGTGATTTTGTCAAAATAATTGCCTGAGGGGTGTTTTTCCACTGTTCAGGAGAACCTGAAATGAAGGAGAAATCAAAGAAATCGAAAAAGGTCGTTTCTGCTCCAATAATTCCATCTTGTGCTATTAGGTTTTCACCTGCTTTTATGCTGGTGTTTTGCCCTGCTTTATGGATTCTTAATACTGACTCGGTATTACTAAAACTGTTTCTGAGTTCTTCTCCTGCCTTTGAATAAATTCTTGCAGAAAAACTTGAACCCCCATTTTCCAAAGATTTTTCCTGATGGATTCTGAATATTTTTTTTGAGTCAGCATGAAAATTATCAAAACTCTTTTCGAAAGCCCAGTAAGAAAAAATCAACAAGCAAGAGCCTAATCCTATACTTAAGCCTAGAATACTGATCAAGGAATAAAAAGGATGAAACTTGATCCCCCGAATCGTTGAAATAAAGTAATGTTTAATCATAATGGAAAATTTTCTCCCCCTTTTAAGGCTAAAGCTATGCCAAGAAAAAGTCCTTAAAATAAAAGAAATGGCTGATAATCTTCGTATTAATTTATCAGGGCGAACAATAACGTTCGAAAATGGACGAGAACCTTTTTAAGAAATCCGGATCATAAAATTGATAATAAGATTTTTGACGAAAATAGATTTTCGATAGACTTATTGCATTCTATACAATTCAAGCGCATCATTTAAAATTATTTCAATCTCATTTCTGGGAAGATCTGAACTGGAGTTTATTCTGAATATTTTCATCCGCTTCCGATCTCCACTTTCCAACATGGGGTGATCTAATGCTTTACCTTCAACGAATAGAATGTAGGGTTCATTTGTGATTTTGTCAGTCCATAGATAGCAAAAGGCCTTTCCCTGAAAGCAAAAACAAGGCATTCCATACTTTTTGGTTTCTGTAATCCCTTCACCTTTTGATAAAATAATTGATCTTAGAGCTAGTAGACAGCTTTTAAATGGCTCCTCTTTTTCTAAATAAAATTGATCTTTTTCACTCACGATACCTATAGACAAATAAAAAAGCGTATTCTCAGAATTTAAATCCAAAAACACGCTTTTCAAAAAAGGTTAAAATAGAACGTTATTAGTTTTTGGCAGGTCCTACGCCTATGAAAGGAATAGCTCCAGCACCAGTCACCTCAGGAAGAATTCCGTTCCATTTTTCGATGGCCTTAAGGTTAGCTTCGATTTTTCTCAATTCGATAAGATCAGGAGAGATATTCATTTTCTGAAGTCTCAATGCTTCAGCTTCTGCTGTTGCTGCTGCAATGGTTTGCTCAGCTTCTACACGGATACGATCCAGATCTCTTTTTGCTTTTAATGCATTTTGCTCAGCAGTTTGCTTGGCTTCAATAGCGTCAGTAAACGTTTTCGAAAAGCTAAAGGATACAATAGAAAATGCATCCACAGCAATATTTGATTCAAGTAATCGTGAGGTTAAAGCCTCTTTCATTTCTGTACTTACAGCCGGTCTTTTTGTGATCAATTCCTCTGCAGTATATCGAGCTGTAACTGCCTTCATCACTTCCTGAATCGCAGGATCAATAATTCTGGCTTTAAATTCAACACCGATAGATTGATAAACGATGTTCGCTTTATCAGGGATAACATGGTAGTTTAAAGCAACAGATAAGTCCACATCCTGAAGATCAGATGAGGCCGAAGCAGCATCTGTAATCGCTTTTTGGATTTTCACATCCATCAATTCTACGGTCTGAACAATAGGTATTTTAAAGTGGATACCTTCTCCCAAAACTGTGTTTTGAACTGCTCCAAAATTCAGGACGATTCCTCGCTCTCCCGCTCCGACTTGAGCCCAGGGTTTAAAAGCAAAAAGAAGAAATAATATTATTCCTCCTATAATTACAGGCTTCCAGGAGCCTTTTCTCATTTCATATTTTACGTCTTCGAAATCCATTTTTCATTTGTTTTTACCTTGGCAAGTTAGTCTTTTCCTACCAGAAAAGATTTTCAAAGATAAAAGCTTGATTTCCAACTAGATTTCTGAGGAAATCATGAAATGATATTTTAATATCCTGCCGCTTGACCGTCTTTTCGAGATTCTGATGCTCCTGAATAAACTTTGTTTTCTAAATCCACTCCAATGGCTTGATATCCACCGTAGATTCCAACGGCAAAAGAAATTCGATGTCCCATTTTTCTAAGTTCACGGAAGACTTCAGGTTCAAAACCGCTTTCTAGGTTAAGAGTACCTCCATTTGTCATCATAGATCCGGTAGGTTGTGAACTTCCGGAGTGTCTCATTCGGGGAGCATCTCCAGCTTCTTGGAGATTCATTCCAAAGTCCACCACATTCACAACAATTTGGGCATGTCCTTGAGGTTGAACCGATCCTCCCATCAAGCCAAAACTCACATGAGGTTTCCCATCCTTGGTAATAAAAGCCGGGATAATGGTATGAAAAGGTCTCTTTCCAGGTTCAAGGGCATTGGCATGATTTCGATCCTGCACATTGAACATTTGACCTCTGTTTTGTAATACAAAACCCAATCCATCTGGAACCATTCCTGATGCAAATTCAGAATAGATACTTTGAATCAAAGAAACCATATTACCATCTTTATCAGCTACTGTAAGATAAGTGGTATTGCCTAATTCGATTTCCAAGTCCCCGGCAGGATAGCTATCTGCAGCCTGGTTTGGATCGATCAGCGCCCGACGTTCTGCGGCATATTCCTTTGATAAGAGTTGTTCAAGAGGGATCTTATTGAATTCTGGATCCGCATAAAATTTCGCTCGGTCTTCATAAGCCAGCTTTTTGGCTTCAGTCAGCAAATGAAGGTATTCCGTGCTTCCAAATCCCATTGAAGCAATATCATACCCTTCTAAAATATTGAGCATCTGTAAAGCTGCAGTTCCTTGTCCATTGGGAGGTAATTCCCATATATCGTATCCTCTATAATTTGTGCTTATCGGCTCAATCCAATTGGAGGTATGACTTGCTAAATCTTCGTAAGAGAGAAAGCCGCCATGCTTTTTCATATAGGTATCGATGGTCCGGGCGATGTCACCTTTATAAAAAGCATCCCGACCTTCTTTTGCAATCTTCTCGTAGGTGTTAGAAAGATTAGGGTTTTTGAAAACCTCACCCTTTCTTGGAGTATGGCCATTTGGCATATAGGTTTCTGCAAAACCCGGTATTTCTTCCATTCCACGATAATTACTTTCCATTTCATAAGCTATTACTTCTGAAACAGGAAACCCTTCCCTTCCATAATCGATTGCAGGTTTTAAAAGTGTTTCCATAGGAAGCTTTCCGAATTTTTCATGCAAAGCAAACCAGCCATCTACAGCACCTGGAACAGACACTGGGAGTGGGCCTAATAAGGGGATATACTTTATTCCCCGATCCATAAAATAATCAATACTTAGTGATTTGGGAGCTCTTCCACTTCCATTAAAACCAAATAGTTTTTGTTCTTTAGCACCCCAAACAATTGCGAAAATATCTCCACCTATTCCACAACTGGCCGGTTCTACTAATCCCAAAACAGCATTTGCTGCAATAGCAGCATCCATCGCAGAGCCTCCCTTTTTTAGAATATCTAAAGCAACTTGTGTAGCAAGAGGCTGACTGGTTGCAGCCATGCCATTGCGAGCGAGGACTTCAGATCTGGTTGTAAATGTTTTACCAGTTAGGCGGTCTTGGGCAGAAAGTTGACCCATAATGCAGAGAGTAAAGAGTAGAATAAATATGCGATTCATAGAAATACTTTTTGAAAGTGATTAAGATAATAAAAATAGGACTAAGCCTTCTTCGCAATTATTGGAACAGTGATTTAAGCTTTTGAACAGATTTAAAATTATTTGAGAATTACATTTTTTAAAGTCGGCATCCCTTTGAGAAAGGACGCAAACAATTTAGAATGTATATTTATTCAGATGGAATAATTAATGTCTTTCAGTAATTAATCTGTTTAGAGTTTTGTTTTCCATTTGATAGGATTCACTTCATACCATGCCTTTGTTGGCCTATCAGCCGGATACCCTTTTTCTAGCCTATATTTTTTTCTTTCCTCTGAATAATCCCACCATTTTTTATTGATTTTGGTATTCCTTGCAAAATCTGTTATTAATCGAAACTGATCCTCTACGCATGGATCGGTCCAATACCCTTTCTTCCGCTCATATTCTTCAAACATCTTTGCACCCTCTTTCCCTTTTAGTTCTGCAGTAGAGAAATACCCCATAAAAATCAAATCCTCCGCGAACTTTATTCCAATTGATGGTACATTCTGAAATTCTGCTAAAGCTCGAATAGTTTTTACCCTTGCAGGACTTGCATCTAATACAATTTCCAATTCATCTGGAGCCAATTCCAGAATTTCTGAAATCTTGATCTTAGATTTTCTAAGATTTTTTCTTTCCTCTAGGCTTAGATTAAGTTTTGGGAGAGTTTTTTTCGTCATTGTTTAAAAAGGTTAGTCAGGAAGATCCTATTTTCCACATTCTTTTTAAAAGACAAACCCAGTCAAAATAAGAATGACTGGGTTTGAGCTTTAATCCAAGGTTGGTGGTGTTATGGATTAACCCATTCCAAAGCCTTCGCGGTAAGTCCTGGTGACAAACTGATTTGCGTCTTCGAAATTAGTGATTCTCAAATTATCTCCGTCCCAAAGCAATTTCTTACGTCCGTAGAATTCCATTTGACCTTTGCTGTTTTCCTTTCTCAACATATAGCTTCTGATAGCTAGATTTCCCATCAACACAGTTTCTGTCATTGGGCCTGCATAATCGAAGGAAGATGTTAAACCTTTATGTTCTGTGCTGCCAAATCCAGCTTTACAAGCATCTACCCATAGTCTTTGATGGCCATATTCTGGCTCGTCATTAGGTTCAGTTTGAGGGCCAAATTCCTGAGTTCCATCATTCAGATAAAGCTTAGGCATCAAAGGAGAAGAATCATTGATATTAGTAGAAATGATCCCTTTTTCACCAATGATCAAAACTCCATTGGCAGAGTTTGCTCCGCCGATATCATGATCAGCAGGAATAATATCAGGGTGTGCTGGTCTGATTCCGCCATCGCTCCAGGTCATATTGATTGGAGATTTACTTTTTGGGGTCGCATCAAAGTTTAAAGAAATAAATGATGATGCCGGACAACCGTCAGGATGATAATCTGGAGTCCACATTTGGCTGTAAACAGATCCAACGCTACACTCAGCGTCAGTAGGATAATGCAATCCAAGTGTTCTGAATGGAATATCGATCAAGTGACATCCCACATCTCCCAAGGCGCCTGTTCCATAATTCCACCAACCTCTCCAACTGAATGGGTGAAGGTCTGGGGTGTAAGGAATTTCCGGGGCTGGACCTAACCACAAATCCCAGTCTAGGGCTGATGGCTTGCTTCCAGGAGCTGGTTTGGGGAAAGCTCCTCCCTGAGGCCAAACTGGGCGATTGGTCCAAACTTCTACTTTCGATATTTTCCCGATTCGATCTTTATCGATCCATTCTTGAACTAGATTTAGCAATGGATTTGAACCACCTTGATTACCCATTTGTGTGACAACTTTTTGTGTTCTTGCCATCTCAGTAAGCATTCTTGCTTCTTTGATGTTATGGGTCATGGGTTTTTGGACATAGACATGTTTGCCTCTTTCCATAGCATATTTTGCTGCCGGTCCATGAACATGGTCGGGGGTAGAAATAGTTACTGCATCAATATCCGTTTCTGTATCTAACATTTTTCGGAAATCGGCATAAAGTTTTGCATCTGGAAATCTTTCTACGGAAGCCTTAGCTGATCCAGAAAAATCAACGTCACAAAGTGCAACAACTCGCTCTCTACCATTCACTGAGGCATTTCTAATATCACTAGCTCCTTTTCCTCCAGCGCCTATTGCCGCAAGATTTAATTGATCTGAAGGGGAAGTAAATCCGACACCTCCCAAAACATGTCTTGGGACAATAAAAAATGAGGATGCTATAGCTGCATTTTTAATAAACTCCCTTCGAGATTGTCCTTCGGAATTTTTCTTGGGTTTTTTCATGGGTCTTGTTTTAGGTTAAATAAGTTTACGTAAAATAGGGATTTATCTTTTTGAATGAATCCTGATTGTCCTTAAAGTGTCATTCTTTTAGGATCAACGGTACTTATATTTTTATTTAAAAAAAGTATTTGAAATCAATTTTCTGGGTTTTTCAACTTATGTTTTTCGGATTTTTTGCCTCTGATTTTAAAATTAAACTTAAAAAAATAGCTTGGATTTAGACCAAATCTGTAAAAATCTGATTTTTTGGTTTTATCTATCCTTTTGTTAGTCTATTCATTTTCAAAATAAAATATCATAAAAGTGGAAGAAATCAGGATAAAGCAGGTGGGCTAAACGGGTATTTCAGACTTTCTTTGAATATATTGAAAGATAAAAGCTATTTATAAATAGATTCTAAAAGCTAAAAATGAAAATAGGGGTTTTAAAGGAAACAAAAGTTCATGAAAGAAGAGTTGCTCTCAGTCCGGAAGTAATCAAGCTATTGGTTAAAAAAGAATTTGAAGTAGCAGTTGAGTCTGGTGCAGGTGAGGGATCTAATTTTTTAGATGAGGAATATAAGATAGCAGGTGCATCTGTTGTTGCTAAAAATGATGTCTTTAATTCTGATGTTTTGTTGAAAGTAAATATTTTCTCAACAGAAGAAGTTTCACAGATGAAGGAAGGGTCAGCCTGTATTTCTTTGATGTATGCTTATAATCATCCAGAGATTTTGGAAGAGATGAACAAGAGATCTATCACTTCTTTTTCAATGGACGCTGTTCCTCGAATTTCCAGAGCCCAAAAAATGGATGCCTTGAGTTCACAGGCAAATTTGGCAGGATATAAATCAGTCATTTTGGGAGCGAACCATCTTGGGAAAATATTTCCTTTGATGATGACAGCATCGGGAACAATCACTCCTTCGAAGGTTCTGATTTTTGGTGCCGGGGTTGCAGGCTTGCAGGCCATAGCCACAGCGAAAAGACTCGGAGCCATAGTGGAAGTGAGTGATGTCAGGCCAGAAACGAAGGAACAAGTAGAATCTCTTGGGGGAAGATTTTTGATGGTAGAAGGAGCCGAAACAGTAAAAGTAGAAGGTGGCTATGCCGCAGAAGTTTCAGAAGAGTTTTTGCGGAAGCAGAAGGAATTGATCCAAAGTAAAATCAAAGAAACTGATTTAGTCATCACCACTGCTCTTGTAATGGGTAAAAAATCTCCTATACTAGTGACAGAGGAGATGGTGAAAACGATGAAAAAAGGAGCAGTAATCGTTGATATGGCGGTAGAGTCCGGAGGTAACTGTGAAATTTCTGAAAAAGATAAGACCATTGTAAGGCATGGCGTGACGATCATAGGAGAATCCAATCTACCTGCTTTACTTTCGACTAATGCCAGTCAGCTCTATGCAACCAATATCAGCACCTTGCTATTGCATCTTGCTACTAAAGATGGATTCAATCTTGACCGTGAAGAAGAAATCACAAAGGGTGTATTGATCACCTTTCAGGGTGAAACAGTACATGAATTCACCAAGAAAATTTTAAATAAATAGTACATAACCTTTTCAAATTATGAGCTCAGAAGCATTAATTATTCTGATTTATATACTTGTTCTGGCAAGTTTTCTGGGATTTGAGCTGATCGCTAAAGTTCCCCCAACCTTGCACACTCCTCTCATGTCGGGATCAAACGCTATTTCAGGAATCACCATCGTTGGAGCTCTCTTGGCCTGTAACGAAATGGGATATACTACCATGAGCAAATGGTTAGGAATGGTAGCATTGGTCCTCGCTACAATCAATGTAGTCGGTGGCTATGCTGTGACTGATCGTATGCTTAAAATGTTTAAGAAGAAATGAGCATCCTGATCCAAGTAGCCTATCTGATCTCCTCGATTCTCTTTGTCCTAGGGATCAAAAAATTGGGTAAAACCAAAAGTGCACGTCAAGGAAACGTGTATTCTGCCGTAGGAATGCTGATCGCCATTGCGGCGACTTTGTATACAGTGAATATCCTCTCTTTTGTTGAGATTTTTGTTTGCATCCTCATTGGTGGAGCAATTGGTCTTTATGTTTCCAAGAAAGTGGAGATGACCAAAATTCCGGAGATGGTCGCCTTGTTTAATGGATTTGGAGGCCTTGCTTCTTTTGCGGTAGCACTTTCGGATTATTTCCTAAAAACTCAAGCAGTAGCGACTTATCCAGATAAAGTAAATTTAGTCAGTATTATTGTTTCGGTTTTAATCGGGGGAGTGACATTTACGGGTTCCATGATTGCTTTTTTGAAGCTAGATGGGAAAATTTCAGGTTCGCCGATTACTTTCACAGGTCAACATCTATTGAACTTGATCTTGTTGATCGCTTTTGGAGTCGCAGGAACTTTGACTTTTATGAACCCCGGTGATCCTGCCTTTATGATTGCATTGATCGTGATTTCCTTGCTTTTGGGAATCTTGACTGTAATTCCAATTGGAGGCGCAGATATGCCAGTGGTAATTTCATTATTGAATTCCTACTCTGGAATGGCCGCATGTGCCACAGGTTTTATTTTGAATAATAACGTGCTGATCGTGGCGGGCTCACTAGTAGGTGCCTCAGGAATTATTCTTACACAAATTATGTGCAAGGCCATGAACAGGTCCTTAACCAATGTATTGTTAGGTGGTTTTGGACAAGCAGTTTCTGGACCAGCTTCTGATGGCCCTCAGATTGTAGTAAAGGAAATTGGAGTGGAAGAGACAGCTATGTTATTTGATTCCTCCTCTTCCGTGATTATTGTTCCGGGTTATGGAATGGCAGTAGCACAGGCACAACATGTCATTCGTGAATTAATGGAGCAATGTGAAAAAAGGAATATTGATTTCAAATTTGCAATACATCCTGTGGCTGGGAGAATGCCTGGGCACATGAATGTGCTTTTAGCTGAGGCCAATATCTCTTATGATAAGTTAATCGAGATGGAATCCATTAACGATGAGTTCCCAAATACGGATCTGGTTCTGGTCGTAGGGGCAAATGATGTGGTAAATCCTGCTGCCCGGAATAATCCACAGAGTCCGATTTATGGTATGCCAATCTTGAATGCTGATAAAGCAAGGACGGTGATTGTTTGTAAGCGAAGTATGAATCCAGGTTATGCAGGTGTAGAAAATGAGCTTTTTGGCTATCCCAACTGCCTGATGCTCTTTGGAGATGCCAAGCAAACCATTACAAAAGTGGTGACCGAAATGAAAGAAATGTAAAAGAAATTATTTTTTCAAACCTATACCTATGGCTATCGGATCTTTCCGATAGCCTTTTTTATTTGTTTAAGAATGAAATAGATTAGGTTAAAAATTTGGTAATGAAATAGTAACCTTCTTAATCTGTGATTTTTCTTAAGCAAAAGTATATTTCATAGCGGTTAAGTTTCAATAAAATTTTGAAAAGATTTTCTTGAACAACTTGAGTTTCTATATAAGGTTGATTCAATTGATGATGTTAAAAGATTCTGTATTAAATTGATATAGATAAGAATACCGAAATTATCAGTATGCTTTTGTTAGGTTATTTAAAGAGAATTTCAGAAAAATGACGAAAATACTAGGATTACCTGCGAAAATTGGACTGGCCATAGCTTTATTTTTTATAAGTGTTTCAGGCTTTTCACAAGAAATTGCAAAAGGGTTTGTCTATCATGACGAAAATGGAAACGGGAAGAAGCAACGACGTGAAGGTGGAATTTCCGGAGTAAGTATTTCAAACGGAGAAGAGGTAGTTCAAACAGATGAAAAGGGATATTATGAAATTAGCCTGAGGGACGGACAACTGCTTTTTGTCATCAAACCTTCAGGATTTAGCATCCCCTTGGATTCACTTAATAGGCCTCAATATTATTATATCCATAAACCTTCAGGATCACCTGACTTGAAGTATGCAGGTTCGGAGCCTACAGGTGATTTGCCAAAAGAAATCAATTTTGCCTTGACTAAATCGGAGGAAACAGAAGATTTTACAGCTTTAATTTTTGGAGATCCACAACCCTATACCTTGGAGGAAGTTGGTTTTTTTGATAAAGGAGTAGTAAGTGAAGTGGAAGGGATAAAAGATGTTGCTTTTGGACTTTCTTTGGGAGATTTGGTTGGTGATGATTTGAATTTATTTTCCCCATATTCTCAAGCGGTGGCAAAAGTTGGTATTCCTTGGTATAACGTGATGGGAAATCATGATGAGAACTACGATGTTGATTCCGATGAATTGTCAGATGAGACCTTTGAAGCGCATTTTGGTCCTAGCACCTATGCTTACAATGTTGGAAAGGTTCATTTTATCGTAATTGATGATATTCTTTGGCCAGACCCAAGAGACGGAAAGAGTTACTGGGGTGGCTTGAGAGCCGATCAACTGACTTTTCTAAAAAATGATTTGAAGTATGTGCCAAAAGACCATTTGATCGTAATTTCTATGCATATCCCTTTCTTTGAACAAGGAGATTCTTTCCGTGACGAGGATAGGCAGGAAATATTTAACATGCTTGCAGAGTATCCTCATACACTTTCTCTTTCAGCACATACGCACTTACAGAGACAAGATTACTTCAACAGAGCAGATGGGTGGAAACAAGATACGCCACATCATCATTACAATGTGGGAACTACTTCAGGAGATTGGTATAAAGGAGTTTTAAATGAGCAGGGAATCCCCGTCTCCACCATGCGGGATGGTACTCCAAAAGGTTATGCACTCATTCATTTCTCAGGAAATCAGTATAAAATAAAATATCAAGTGGCAGGAGAGACTAGTGATTATCAGATGGAAATCTTTGCACCAAAGGTGCTTGAAAAAGGTAAAAGCACGACTGCCGGGATTTTTGTTAATTTCTTTATGGGTTCTAAGGGAGATAAGGTGATGATTAGTATCGATGGCGGAGAAATGAAGCCAATGACTTGGGTAGAGGACTATGATCCTGCTTACTTGGTGGATTTGTTTCAATGGGATACCACCGAAAAACTTTTAAATGGGAGAAGGCCTTCCAATCCTGCACAGAGCAAACACCTATGGAGAGTTCCTATACCAAATGGTTTGGAAGCTGGAGAGCATGTTGTAAAGGTTCAAGCAACAGACCGTTATGGCCAAGTTCATCAAGGGGTTCAAAAGATAACAGTATTAGAGAAGTGAGTTTTAGTCAATTCAAATTTTTGAAGATTGATAAATAACCCATAAAGTAGAATCAAGAATTGTTTTCTGGTGAAACCTGTGGTTCCCTTTCTCTTCCTGCTTTTGGAACAAACCTACCTACTCTTTTCTGGTAATCTTTATATTCAGGATATTTGGAAGCACTGATTTCCTCGCTGAAGTTTGAGCTTCCTTGAAAAAGGATCAGTAGTAAGAGACATCCGACGACAGACCAGTTCAACCACTGCCCGGAAGCAACTACAGAGAAAAAGTAAAAACTTACCCAAACCCCTTGTTCCCCCAAATAGTTGGGATGTCTCGAAATGGCCCAAAGCCCTTTATCTAAAAACCCTTTGGAAAAATCTCCATATAATAATTTACCATCTCGAATTAGTTTCCATTTTTTGCTTTGATACTTCCAATGCTGCTCATCGGCTATCAATTCTAGAATAAGGAAAAACAAAACTCCTGCAGTTACAACTAGGTCAAAAATTCCTAAAGGAGCTCCATCAAATTGAAGCGTCACTAACATGGGAAGGGTGAAAAGCAAAATCAATATATTTTGGTAGCCAGAGATGAAAAATAAGTTGAATAAAGTCCATTTCCATAGGGGCTGAAACTCTGGTTTTTTTCGCAAAATTTCCCAGCGGTAATCTTCCTCTCCTTCCCAGAATTTCCATTTATAAGCACCTTTTCGAGCAAAGTTATAGGTCAAACGAATTCCCCAAGCTGATACTAATAAAGCCATCAAAATCATTCTGGCGCTGAAATTTCCATAGTATGCCATTACCCAAGCGTAGATAATTGGGAGTATGCTCCAATATTTATCTACCTGACTGTTGTTATTAGTCAGTTCACCAACTATAAAGCAGTAAGCAATTGAGAATCCACAGATTTTGATCAAGGCATCCAATGCATGCATTTCGTTCTCTCCCAGTGGAATTCCAAATAGGTAGGTAAAAACTGGCACCACAAGAAGCGTGAAGATCAGAATCAATGAAGTTTGAAGGATTTTCATCTAGTTTAATTTTAAAGTCAAATTAGATTAATTGGAAATTATTACAAGGGTATTTTAGAATATTCTATATCTATTAGCCTTTTCAATATTTATTGCCCTTAACCTAGACAATAGGATTTTGAATTCTAAATTTAAAGGGCCATTTCAGGAAGTTAAAAGGTCGATTGACTAACCCGTCTTCTGGAGAACAGGTGCTGAATATCGAATTACAAGATCTATGACAACTAGTCCGACTTGGATGGAATGATGGAACTCAAGACAAAACCTGCAACAAAAATGGTCAGTGTCCCCAACACAATCGTCATGTTGGAATGAAGTGGCTGAATCCAAAGGCTTGTGCTTCCTGCTAAGCTTAGGATAGCAGGTAAACTCATCCAAGCGATAACGAGAACTCCCGACAAAACTGCGATGGCTGCTTGCTTACTACTGGTGTTTTGAACAATAAACCCAAGAAGGAATAAGCCAAGAATTCCTCCACTAAAGATAGAAGCCAATGCCCACCAAGCATCCAGTGCACTGGTCACCCCATTAAATGCCAGTCCAACCAAAATACTAAATATTCCCATGGCCAAGGAGGAAAGCCAAAGTACCTTCATCGATGTTTTTTCTGATGGATTGGGATGGATATATTTTTTGAAATGATCAGAAAGAATCACCGTTGCAGAACTATTGACACTTGTGGAGACAGAACTCATTCCAGCAGCAAAAATGGATGCAATCAATAACCCTGTGATTCCTGTTGGGAGCTGAGATACAATAAAGTAGGGAAATACTTTGTCTGCATTTTCCGAACCAGACATTGCAGCTGGCAAAAGGTCTGGCTGAGCTTGATAAAACGCAAAGAGTGCTGTTCCTATAAAAAAGAAAATGGCTGAAACGGGAACATAAAGCAAGCTACCCAGCCAGGTTGATTTGATCGCTTCTTTTTCAGTTTTGGCACTGACATAACGCTGTACGTAGTTCTGGTCTATTCCAAAATTCTGAAGATTGATAAATAGTCCGTAGACCAAAATCATCCAGAAAGTGGAGGTTGTAAAGTCTAAATTGAAGCTTCCTAAATTGAATTTATCATTTGCTTCAGCAATCCTGAAAACTTCATCTGGGCCTCCTGGGATTTCTATAAAAATAACTACCAAACAGGCTAAAGCACCTGCAATTAAAACAATTCCCTGAACTGCATCTGTCCAGATTACAGCTTCGATTCCTCCCGACATGGAATAGATGATTACCGAAATACCTGTGACAATAATAATCATCGGGATACTCCATCCAAATAGTGCATTCATCGGCAAGGCCAGTAAATAGAGAATTGTCCCCATTCTTGCCAGTTGAGTTAATAAATAACAGATGGAAGCATAAACTCTTGCCCATAGCCCAAACCGTTGTTCCAGATAGAAATAAGCGGATTCGCTATTGAGCTTGCGATAAAGTGGAACGAAGTATTTAACAGCAATTAGCGCAGCCAAAGGAATGGAAAGACTGAATACAAAGCCATTCCAATTGGATAAATAGGCATTGCCAGGTAAAGCTAGAAAACTGATACTACTGACGAAAGTTGCAAATATAGACATCCCAATAGCCCAGGAAGGTAGTCTTCCACCACCAGTCGTAAAATCATTTGCCGTTCTTTTTCGAAAAGAAAAGGAAATCCCGAAACCCACAATCGCCACCATGTAAATCAAAAAAATCGCTAAATCAAGAATGGGTAGATTCATAAGTCTTGGGAAGCTTTCGTTTTCAATTGAGGTCGGCTAAGTTTTTCGAAACCACCTCTTTCACGGCTTTATATTTTCCTTTCAGTTCTTCTTTCTCGGTTTCATTAAAAGCCACAAGGGGCAAAGCCAAAATCCCTTGACATAAGCCTTCAAAGTACATGCTGGCTTTCAACCCCTTCAAGTAATTGGATTGATAGGTGCCATGGTTGTATAAATTCTCGCTAAGAAATTTTACAGTAGCGTTTAAAATTTTGATCCTTTCTTTATCCTGATATTCTATCGATTCAAAAAGTTTTACATAGAGTTTTGGGAAAAGATTTGCTCCACCTGTAACACCTCCATGTCCTCCCATATTCATGGTTTCAACCAAAATTTCTTCTGGGCCAACCAATACCGTGAACTCCGGATATTCTCGAAATGTATCGCATAGGCTTTCAAAATATTTTTGATCACCAGAACTATCTTTAATCCCTATGATATTTGGGTGATCTGCAAGGATTTTTACTGTTTCCAGATCAATCTTGATCCCAGTATGGGAGGGGATATTGTAGAGGTACAATGGTAAATCCACATCATCCGCTAATCGAGAGAAATAATAAGTCAATTCTTCCTGCCCGATATTCATGTAGAAAGGAGAAGTGGCGACCAGAATATCCGCACCGGCCTCTTTGGCGCAATAGGCTAAATCCAAACTTTCTTGAAAGGAGCAATCCGTAATTCCTACTAAAACTGGAATTCGATGATCCACTTTTTGACATGTTAATTGGATAAGTTTCTTTTTTTCCTTAGAACTCACGCTTGCAAATTCTCCAGTAGTACCCAAAATAAATACTCCATGGACACCACCAGAAATTAGATTCTCAATAACAAGTTCAAGACTTTTTTCATCCAAGGAAAAATCTGGATTTAGAGGAGTGATCATCGGAGGGATTATGCCTCGAAAGGGTTTAGGAAATGACATTACAATTGGTTTGAGCGTGAGTTTATTCTAAGACTAGAGAAACGTATTTTATTTTCTCCCGATTGTAAGTATAAGTCATGTGAATGGAACCGTCCTTTGCCTGAATGATGGCTGGATAACTGAATTCTCCTTTAGGTTGGTCTTCCAAAACATATATTTCTTCCCAATTTTCCCCATCCATAGACATTAAAAGTGACAGTTTATTCCTCCCATCTTTTATGGGGTTGCAAAGGAGCAATTGAATACCACTCTCTAAAGTCACAGCATCGATTCCAGAATTATTATGAACCAGTCCTGTAGACTCCACTGTGGACCAGGTCTTGCCTCCATCCATGGACCAAGTGGTACCAATCACATCTTCTTGAGTTCTGGCAAGAAGCTGGATTTTACCGTTTGGATAACTCAAAATAGTTGGTTGAATGGCATGAAAAGGGCCGTTATCGATTTCTATTTTTTTCCAATTTTTGATTTCCTGATTAGTCGTTTCCACATGCATACTCCAAACCCCATTTGTTTCAAAACTACTTCCATAAAGGATAGTCCCATCAGGCAAGCTCACTGGCTTATTTTTGACAGGTCCGAGCATTCCAGGTGGAATTTGTATGGCTTTTGACCAAGTTTTGCCTTCGTCATCTGAAGTTTTATAAAGTCCCCACCATTCTCTTGGGTTTGGGCCTTCCTTGTAATAAAGAATAGTTTTTCCTAAGCTATTTTTAAAAAGTACCGGATTCCAGGTTGGGTTTCTGAAGTCTTTATTTTCAACACCATCTGCAACCATTTCAGGAGTGGACCATTTGCCGTTTTTCAATCTGGAAGTATAGATACTGACATCAGGATGTCTTTCATAGGTTCCTCCAAACCATGATGCCAAAATCCCATCTTCTGTTTCTAAAAGTGTAGAAGCATGACAGGAAGGAAAAGGTGCCTTCTCGTAGATGAATTCAGATTTCAGAATCTTAACTTCTGGTTTTTCAGCCGGAATTTTCAGAAAGCTAAAAGTCAGTGCTAGAAGTATGGTTGTCACATGAAACATAAAAATTTCGGTTTGGCTATATTGATTTTAGGTTTAAGCTAACAAAAAGCAGGGATAAGTTGGAAAAACCATCTTGTACTCACCTGATTTTTCATTGAACATTTTTGAAATTCAATTCAATGAAATCCATAAAATTATTCCAATCTTCTAAAGTTAGATTATGCTTTCCACCCCGAATATGGTAGCCTGCATGCTTTTGAATGATGGGTGATTTTAGCTGCTCAAACTCCTGTGGGAAAGAGACTAACTTATTATAAATTTGGCTATAAATCCGACTTCCCAATTGCATGGATAAATATTCTCCTTTTGGATCAGACCATAAATCTTCTCTTGCACTAGAAAAATACACAGCTCTAGGAGCCATCATCATGGCCAACATATGTTGATCAATCGGTAAGGATTCCTCCCGCTCATTATAGGTTTTGAAGTTGTCATTAAACCAATGAGGAAAAGAAGTATTGATGATTTTAACTGTTTCACCAAACTTCCTACGGGAAAGTGCGGCGCCTCCACAGCCTGACTCATTTGAAATTACTACTGCCCATCTTGTATCTGTGGCACCCGTCCATAATGCTGTTTTTCCAGATCTGGAATGGCCTACGATTGTAGATTTTTTCGAATCAATTTGTGGTTCATGCTCGAAATAATCCATCGCTCTCATGGCAGCCCAACCCCAGGCGCCAAAGGTCCTCATTCCCTCTGGTTTTGTTAATTCCTCAGGATAAAGGTTTGAAATGACTCCTTCAGAAAATGTCTCGGCATTGTCTGGAGCAACTGTTTCTCCATGAAAAGAAGCAGTGGCAAACCCTCTGCTCAGAATGGATTCAACTGACCAATATCCTTCCTCTGCAATTTGTCCGTCTTGATTTTTAGGTCTATGATTTATCAATAAAATAATAGGCGAAGGGCCTGTATGACCTTTTGGTAAAAAAACATTAAGCCTCATGGTATGAGATTTTCCATTTCTCAAAACGCGGATGTCTATCTCTCTGAAAATCGAGACGTCAGGAAATGGGTTGGGATTCTCCGAAACTTCTGAGAAAGTTATTTCATCAAAGTCAGCCCGAATTGGGCCATAAACTTCATTTCTGAACAACTCCATGAGCTCTGGTCTTCGGATATTTTCCCAATCTGAAATTGAATTGATCAGTAGTCCTGACTTGCTGACAAAAGGATCCGGCAAAACCAATGCAGGAACTTTACTTTCATCTTCATTCACTATTCGCTGTGCCATAAGAAATGAATTTACAAAAAGGATAAGTATCGATGTGAAAAATAGAGATTTTAGCATTTTTAATTAGAGGATGAACTGGTTGAATGATCGGGAATAAAATCTTCAAACGGGTATGTTCTAGGTAGAACTTCTACACCGCTGGTTACTTTTAGAGGAGTTTTTCCTGCGAAAGTGACCTCCATAAAATACGCTTGATACCCTTTTTCGGGTTGGTTCATCTGATAGGTATAAAGTCCATTTGAGGGGGACTCCATTTCAGCTGATTTCCATTTTGGTCCTAAAACATCAACTCTGAAATCTCTTGTTTCATCATTTGTCGCAGTCCAAATCTTCACAGAAACAGGTTCAGTGGATGGATCTGCCTGAAATGAAATCAAGTCGTCTTCAATTGTCCAATCATATTTTGGTCTCTTTTGGTTATTCAGTACTGATGAATAGAAAGAAATCATATTGGGTAAAGCATCAGAATCACTTAAATCATGTCCAAAATTAGGGACGTATTGCATGTGTTTTTCTCCTTTTAGGTCATCCCAATAAAACTCCCAACTATCTGGTTGAAAGAACTGATCTCCTGCAGCATTAATTAATAATTTTGGCATATCAAGATCTGCCCGAAAAGAATAAGGCTCCGTTATTTCCAGTAACCGATCAAATTCAGGTGTCCCCATCCAATCCATGATTCCTTCTCTTACATAATCATCAACCGCCGGCG
This sequence comes from Algoriphagus sp. SE2, assembly GCF_039563885.1. Classification (NCBI taxonomy): domain Bacteria; kingdom Pseudomonadati; phylum Bacteroidota; class Cytophagia; order Cytophagales; family Cyclobacteriaceae; genus Algoriphagus; species Algoriphagus sp. SE2. The sequence goes on from NZ_JBCLWJ010000003.1 coordinate 141,246, forward strand.
CCCAAAAACCATAGTTTTTCCAATGATGTTCAAAAGAAGGCTCAAGGTTAAGCATGTCGATTACAATTGGAATGATCGCCACCACTCGATCATCTACTGCAGCAGTGGTCCACGTAGTCCATCCACGCTTGGAAGCTCCCGCAACTACATATTTATTGAGATTCTTGCTATAATAAGTCCGAATTAATTCTGAAGTAGCATCCATGGCCAGTTTGACGGCTTTGGTCATAGGCAATCTAGCAAGCCAGATTGCATCCTCATCTTTAGCGCCTCCCTCAAGAAATTTTCTCCAGCCGTATGATATGATTGCATCCTCGGTGCGTTCTCCAAATGGATCATTGGAAAAAGTGAAAGGTTGAAATGGAATGTTATGAACTTGTGCAACAATAGTATTAGTTTGCATCGCAGCTGCCAAAATCAATTCTTCAGGGTTCTCAGGCATTTTTGTATTCGTGCTTCCACCACCTATCCACATCATTCCCGTTTCAAAAGGAGTATCTCGTGGCACTACAATCGAAACCCAATGACACCATTTCGTTTTATCAACCACATCTGGAGTTAACCAGGTTTGTGATGTCATTTTCAAAACATGGTAATCATATTCTTTTCCGGTAACAGTATGTACTACCTCAAAGCTAAAGGCAGTGTCGGGCGTCATCACGTAATCCTTTAAAATATCTTCTGATTTTACTTCTGGGTTAGTTACTTGCTCTTTTGGTTCTTCGCAAGCAGTAAAAAAAGATAGGAAGAGGGTTGAAACTGCAAGAAATCGCAACAGCTGAGAAAAATAGAATTTCATTTAGGTTTGGGTTGGTGTTAACAGACTAAAAGCTAATAATTTAAAATTAGACCAGCAATCCATTTATTTATAAAAGAGAGAGTTGAAATTAAAATGAGTATTCTTTATTGGCTCGTTAGAAAATATTGTTCTAATTTTTATGTCCCAATAGAAATTATACCCATCATTTATCATTTGGACTCTCGTCCTTAAGATTAACAATAAACCTATGAAAAGAAGATCAGCCGTAAAGGCAATGGCTTTAAGTTCAATCTCTCCTCTATTTTTTCCACAAAGATTTACAGGAATAACGAAGCTTCTTGACAAAGCCGAACCAGCATTTAAAAGTAATTGGGAAAATTGGCCCGATATGAAATGGGTAGGACCTGAGTTTTGGGGGAATCGGCTACAAGATTGGGAACTGATCGGAGGGAAGTCCTGCTGTGTATTTTCTGGTCCCAATCGTTCGCTTCATGTTTTGACACATCAGTTGGGTAGTAGATTAGAGAATTTTGAACAGTCGATTACTTTCTACTGGGAAAATCAAGATTTGAAAAGTCAACCAGAATCTTATGTTGGATTTAGATTGGGAGCAAAGGGGAGATTTCCGGATTACCGTTCTGCAGCAGTTTTTGGCGAAGGTTTAGATATAGGAGTAAACGGCTCAGGAGAGTTGTTTATTGGTGATCAATTCTCAGATAAGAAATTGTCTATTGATCAAACTATAAAACTTGAATTGAAAGCCAAGGTAGAAGAAGATTTTTATACTTTGACCCTACTGGCAAATACAGAAGGGAATAACTCTGATCAAATCCAATTGATCATGAAAGAAGTTAATCCCGAAATGTTGCATGGGAATATTGCCTTGATTGCACATTGCCCTCAAAAATTAGGGTCAGATAAGACAATGGTTTCTTTTGGGGATTGGATGTTTAAGGGCGCTAAAATTGTGGAAAATGCTGATCAACTTTTTGGACCTATTTGCTTTGCTCAATACACCTTGCATCAGGGCCTACTAAAAATGACGGCGCAGTTCGCGCCTATTGAAGAAATAAAAGGATTGCAGATTGCTTTACAGGTTCTAAAAGGGGAGAGTTGGGCCACAATTCAAACTGCTGATTTAGATCCTTTGGGAAGGATAGCCCAATTTAGAATACAGGAATGGGAAAATCAGGATACTCTACCGTTCAGGGTTCATTTGGAAGTTCCGCTGAAGAACAAAATTCAGGAATTTGATTACTACGGAGAGATTGCCAAAGAGCCCGAATCTCTTGAAGATTTGAAAGTGGCGGTTTTTAGCTGCAATGCAGATCATGGATTTCCAGATGAAGAAGTCTCTTTTCATGTTAACAAGCATCAACCAGACATGGCCTTGTTTCTTGGAGATCAGTTTTATGAAGGAACAGGAGGTTTTGGAATTCAAACAGATCGAATTGAAAAATCGAGCTTAGACTATCTGAGAAAATGGTATATGTTTGGATGGTCCTATAGAGATATTTTCAGAACAATTCCAGCTGCATTTATTCCAGATGATCACGATGTGTATCATGGAAATGTCTGGGGAATGGGAGGCGAACATGCACCGACTGACCAAGGTTGGGGATATGTGGCTCAAGATCAGGGAGGTTACAAGATGTCTCCCCAATGGGTGAACATGATTCAGGCAACTCAGACAAGCCATTTGCCGGATCCATATGACCCGAGGCCTGTAAAGCAAGGCATCCATGTCTACTATACTGATTGGCATTATGGAGGTGTGAGTTTTGCGATACTAGAGGATAGGAAATTTAAATCTGCACCTAAAAAAGTTTTGCCGGAAGAGGCTCAGGTCCAAAATGGCTTTATTCAAAATCGGGATTTCGACATCAAAAAATATTATGATATTGAGGCAGATCTTTTGGGCAAAAGACAGATGGATTTTTTATCCCATTGGGCATCTGATTGGGGAAGAGGAGTTCAGATGAAAGCAGTTTGTTCTCAGACCAATTTCTGTACGGTTGCCACTTTACCAGAAGGGAGCATTATTGATGAAATTGTGCCTAGCTTGGAAATTCCTGAAAATGGAGAATATGTTACTGGAGATGCACCTACTTCCGACATGGATTCCAATGGATGGCCTCAGAAAGGAAGAGATGAGGCTTTGAGGACTATTCGAAAAGCTTTTGCCTTGCATATTGCGGGAGACCAACATTTAGCAAGTACAGTTCACTATGGAGTGGATGAATTTAGGGATTCAGGATTTGTTTTTGCCGGGCCCGCTTTAAACAATCTTTGGCCAAGAAGGTGGTGGCCTCAAATATCCGCAGACCATCAACCTATCCCTGGAAAAGCAAAGAATACGGGTGATTTTGTAGATGGTTTTGGAAACAAAATGACGGTTCATGCGGTGGCTAATCCCTACAAAACAGGATTTGAACCAGCTAGAATTTATGACCGGGGGACAGGTTATGGAATCATCACTTTTGATAAAGCAGCGAGGAAAATGAATATTGAATGCTGGCCAAGAAATGTGGATCCGATTGCCAATCCTTCTGGTCAGTATGAAGGTTGGCCTATCGAGATTTTGCAGGAGGATAACTATGCAAGAAAAGCATATGGATATTTACCTGAAATTCAAGTGAAAGGTACCAACATGCCCCTGTTGCAGGTTTATAATGAGAAAACCGAAGAACTGGAATATGCCATTCGATTAAAGAATAAGAGCTATAAACCGAAGGTTTTCTCTAATGACTCATTTAGGATAAATCTTTCAGATTCAGCATCAGGTAAAAAGATTTCTATTGGGCAATTGAAGGTTACTGGAGCAAATAAAGAACCGCTGATTTTCGATTTTATTGAATAGAAAAATAGCCCGATTGAAAGATCGGGCTATGGTTTAAGAGGCTAATTCCTCAGATCTTCTTAATATTTTCAACATTGGTTTTTCCACGCCATTTGTTTGTGCCTGGGTATAGGATTTATAAATAAATAACCCAAGAGAAATTAATGCAAAATTCTTGATGATATACTGTCCTACTAAAGTAGGAGTGAACCAAGTCTGCCAAGTAGCATCAGGCAAAATTAATACAGGAAGGAAAGTGGTAATCATATGAAAAATCAGCAAGTAAAAAGCATACTTCGTGAATTTTGGGAAAAGCCAAATTGCGCCAATTGCACATTCAAAAAGCCCAAACCCAAGGCAGAAAACTTTGAAATCGATTAAACCCCCAAACGTCTCGGTGAAGAGATTTTGAACTAGAGTTTCAGCAGGGGAGATTCCAATAACTTTTAAAATCCCAAACCAGAAATAAATAATAAATAGAGAAGCTCGGCCTAATTGAGTTGTACTTTTCATGGGTTTATTGTTTAGAATGCCGAAACCTAAACTTTTTCAAAGAGTCTATTACTGATATAAATCAGCTTTTGGATTTTTTTATCTGTAATTGTAGTTAATTAAAGAAGGAGGTTTCACAAAATCATCAGTTTTTCGGAACCTTAAGTTTTGACGTAATTTGAAGGAAAATTTAGAGTCACCAAATTCATCCTCAGGGATATAAGTTCCTCTCAATTCAATGGTACCGAAAATTAGGTTTTCATTTCTAATCCTTAATCCAGTACTAATTCCATAAAAAGTATACTTGTCCTTGTCACATTCCGGGCAATTTAAGATGGCGGTATTAAAGGAAATAAATGGGGCCATTCTAAAGCCAATCAGGGACCATGGAGTGTAAAGAGCTGATTCTATTTTTAAAGAATATCTCTCATCAGCCTGAAGTTCTCTCACCCTTAGCCCTGGTATTATGTCTGAATAAATTTCAAGCCAATTGTTTGCATAGGTATTGAATAGTTTAGCAAATGTGAAATTTGCTGCATTTCTGATTTTAAAATTCCCTAATGAATATACTCTTGTAAAATAAGAAACGGTGGAATGGATTACTGCATCTTCGATCTGAGAGTTATTTAGAAAGGTCCCTGTATTTAGAATGACTTCATAAAAACTTCCCTGTTCAAAAACCCCTTTGTATTCAAATTCAATGGCAGCATAAGGCTTCCCTGCGCCTAGTCTGTCTACCCATCCAATGGTGGGAGTGATAGAATACCCATAAGGGACGTCTTCAGTTCTTCCAAAACCAAAAATATATTGAGTCTTGAAAAAGTCTCTTTTATAGAAGGTTAGAGCTCCAAGAACACCAGTGATGTTGTTATAACTGGTTTGTCTATAAAACTCATCTTGCTCCGGCCTATTTAAGAAATATCCGTCAAATGCTCTTAAAGCTATAAACTTCCTGTTTCTGTTGGTGATTGGTTTATTGATTCCAAAATTATATCCTAACCAAAAATCTGATAGGTTGTACCGATAATCTAGAAATGAGGAATCGGGTCTGGAATACACATTTTTAGACCAGTTTTTACTCCATTGAGCACCCCCCGCTAATCTGGAATAGGGAGATACTAATTTCCTGTCTATTTTGATTCCAGTGGCAAACTCCTTTTCATCCCCATATGAAAACCCTGTATTAAGTTCTGTATAAAAGACTTGCAAATCAGCAAAACTTCCTAAAAAACTAGTTTTTTCAAAAGAAGCACTAAAACCGGTTTTGGGTTTGCGATCAGGATCAAAAAGCATGGTAAGCTCTAACCTTTGACCACGACCACTAAGGTTAGCATCATAGATTGTAAATTTTGGAGCTGTAGGAATAGTTCCGCCGACGGCAAATCCAATACTAAAAACATCCCTTGTTACGACAGTGATATCTACTGAGTCAGTATTTTCTACCGGAGTAATGATAATCCTGGAATCTAAAATAAACTTTTGGTTTCGTAGGTGTCTTTCATTATCCCCTAGTTTGTAAGGGTTTACTTTTTCAAAGGGTTTGATGAATAGATTTTGACGAATTGTTTTTTCCCTTGTATTCTTATGTAGTTTATTGGCGATTTTCCCGGTCTTCTGAACAATAGGTTTTTCATTTCCATAAATCGACTTTTCAAATCCGATAATTTGAATAAAAATATTTCTGATGATATTTCCTGAGTAAGGAAGAAAACGATCATCACTTTCCTCAAGCAAGACGCTGTCACTGCCAGATTTGGAGATTAATTTTATTCCTTCCTCTAAAGCTTTTTTTGAAATAGAGGTTTTAGTGCTGTCCTTTTTGTCTTGGGCATAGCCGAGGAAGCTTATAAAGAGCAATACAAGGATTAAGGAAAAATCTCTCAAGGATTCTAATTTCTAAATACTGAATTCGAGAATTGGATTAATTTAAGAATCTTTCAGCGGACTTAAAGCCATCTAGAAATTTTTTGAAAAAAATAGTATTTCCAATGAATTAGCTTCCTAATAGATTAAAGTTTCATTGGTATGGTTTCAAAAACTATTTCTGAGTAATTATTTTTTTCAAAAATTACTCCTACCTCATCTAGATTTAAAATTACCAAATCACTATAAGCTGTATAGGCGGATTTACCTGGATTTTCAATCCCGTCGATAAGTATGGTTTTGGGCCAGGATTTTCCTTGATCAAAGCTGAATTTGAGACTTAGGTTATTTCGGTTTTGTTCGTCGGCATTATTAGACTGAACCAAAATAAACCTGCCATTTGGGTCGGTAAATGAAATAATAGAGCCCTGACAGACAGGGTCAGGGAGTTCGTCCTCAAATTCTGCCTCATCCCAGGTTTGCCCACCATCAGAAGAAAGGGCTAAAATGCGTTGTCGGATATCTCCCCTCTGATTTCTGATACTCATAATCATTCGACTATTTGGTAATTCAGCAGCTATGGACTCGTTTGACCCAGGGATATCGACTGATTCTGAAATCCCGAATGTCTTTCCGTGATCATCTGTAAAAAAACCGTGAGCTTGGTATTCGCTAAAATTATCCTGAGGATCGCCTTTGGAGTGATTTGCTGCAACAAAGATTCTACCTTTATACTTTCCCTCTTTGAATTGAAAAGCATGCCCTGGAGTGTTTGCATAGTGTCTCCAGTCCTCCTTAGAATTATAACTTGGATTGAATGCTGGGTTATTTGGATGGTGAGTCTGACTGGTAATATTTTCCGGATCTTCCCATGTTTCACCTAAATCATAGGATTTCATCATCCACACTTCCCGGACCCCTCTGTTCATCCTGATGTCGTATTCATGATTGTTACCTGTATTGAAAAATAAATACACAACCCCCGCAGGATAACTGGGATCAAACATATCAACGACCGGAGCTGGATTACCTGCTTGAAGGGAATCATAATCGACCAGCATTTTTAAACTTGACCATGTTTTACCCTGATCATGGCTTCTTTTCATAACAAGATTTACATCTCCAAAGTCATCGCTGTCATTTACTCTTCCCTCAGCAAATGCAAGCAGCTCATTATTTGGTAAAGCTATTAAGGCTGGTATCCTATAAATTTTATGACCTTCTTTTCCTCCTTGAAAGACAATAGTTTCCTGGGCAAGCGTCTGATAATTAATAAAGAATAGGAATGATATAGAAAAAAGGAAGGTTCTGAACATGGTGTATCTAAGTGATTTCTTCGAAAATATAGTATTCTTTTGAAATGATCTCAACAAGTTAATATCAGTTTATATATAGCCTGTAAAATGAGTTTTCGGCAATTGATTTCATTACTTATTTATAGCTTTCAAAAAGATATAAAACTTATTTTTGAGTATGATGAAGCAAGTTTCAATTTTTCTATTCTTAATGTCCACCTTTTCTTTTTTTGCAAATGGGCAGGATACAAAAAGTCTTAGGATTCATTCTCATAATGACTACCTTCAGAAAGCTCCATTTTGGGAGGCCTATGCTGCTGGGGCAAGCTCCATAGAGGTGGATGTGATTTTGCAGGATGGAGAACTTATGGCGGCTCATGAGAAGGAGAGTATCAACCCTTCCAAGACAATACAGAGTTTGTATCTGGATCCGATTCGGGAAGGCATCGAAAACGGGGTGATTGAGGAGATTAATTTCACCCTATTGATAGATTTAAAGACGGCAGCTCTGCCGACCCTGGAAGTATTGCAATCCATCATGAAGGATTATCAGGATATTGCTTTTGGGGAGAATAATCCTAAAGGTTTGAAGTTGATTATTTCGGGGAATAGACCGGAAGTAGCTGAATATCTTTCTTATCCTGCATGGATGTTTTTTGATTACCAAAGCACGGATCTAAATGCTGATCTTCCTTGGTCAAAAATTGGGATGATTAGTTTGAGTTTTAGGCAATTTTCGATTTGGAATGGGAAAGGCCGTATGGTTGAACCTCAAAGAGAAAGTCTTCAGAATTTCATCGGTAAAGTGCATTCATTCGATAAGCCAGTCAGGTTTTGGGCTACTCCGGATTCTAAAACTGCCTGGAAAGCTTTTTACGAAATGGGGGTAGACTACATCAATACTGACAAACCCTATGAAGCCAATGCCTATTTTAAAAATCTCTCTGCATTAGTTTATCATAACTCATCGATTCATCAGATATACAAACCAAAATTTGAGGTTGATGGAGTATCAGTTCCAGTCAATCAGGTGATTCTGATGATCGGAGATGGAAATGGATTAGCGCAAATTTCTTCCGGGCTTTTTGTTAATGGGAATGAGTTGAATCTGACTCAGTTGAAAAATATGGGCTTGGTAAAAACACAGGCAGCAGATGATTTCACCACGGATTCTGCAGCTGGAGCTACAGCCTATGCTACTGGTAATAAAACAAATAACAGAGCTTTAGGTGTTGATCCTTCTGGTTTGCCCTTAGAGAACCTTCCTGATCTAATAGACGCGTATGGATTTTATTCAGGGATTATTACAACGGATCAAATCACTGGAGCGACACCTGCAGCATTCTATGCGCATCATTCTGAAAGAGATGATACCGAGGAAATCGCAGTATTTTTACCAAATAGTAAGTTGGATCTGTTTATCGGTGGAGGTAAATCGAATTTTGAATCTCAACTTGAAAATTTGAAAAAAGGGGGGTTTACTCTGGTCGATGAACTGAATGATTTCTCACCTTCAAAAATTGGATTCTTTGCTTTTGAAGGAGCTTTGCCCAAAGTATTGGAAGGGAGAGGGGATTATCTTAAGGTCAGCACTGAATTCGCTCTAGAATTTTTAGAGAAAAAAGGAAAGCCATTTTTCCTCATGGTGGAGGCTGCAAATATTGATTCTGGTGGGCACACCAATAACAGTGGAATGGTGATCTCAGAAATGCTGGACTTTGACCAGGTGATTGGGAAGGTAATCCAATATGCAGATCAACATCCCGGTACTTTGGTGATCATAACAGCAGATCATGAAACCGGCGGTATTTCTATTCCAGATGGAGATATCGATAGCAGTACTATCGAATTAGCTTACCATTCTGATGATCATACTGGAATTTTGGTTCCGATTTTTGCTTATGGGGCACATTCCGATGATTTTAGAGGAGTATATGAAAACACGGAAGTTTTTCATAAAATCATGAAATTGATCCAAACATATCATTCCCTAAATTGATATAAAGTAATTTACCTTCTACCTGCCAATGTGAATGGAAGCATAAAGATATTTCTGATCAAATCGAAAGAAAGGTCAACCGCAAATCCCAATAACCGAAAGGGTAAAAGAAGGAGCCAAACGATAGGGTAGAGAACTAATGCTATAATTGCCAGTGGCCAGCAAAGGATAAAGAGGATGCACCAGAGTAAGAAGTTAAGCATGTGTTGATCGTGTTTGAAAATATAATTTGCAAATTATGTTCCATCAAAAAAAAGGCCTTCCAATTTAAATAGAAGGCCTTTTTGATATTTTTGCATGTTCAATAATGGACGGTTTTTTTATCCGATATCGGACAAAAAATCATGCATTTATTTCTGATTATTTGAGTCTTCAAAATATCTTTTCAAGGTATATTCTGGTTGCCACATGTCTGGTTTTCTCACCAAAGTATCAGGGTCATATTCCATAGGTTTGATCACATCGGCCGTTAGCTTAATTTGATCCTGAAAGGTTTGCTGCCATTCTTCCATCAATTGGAACATCTCTGCTTTCTTGTTTTGATATGCCGGAAGCTCTGCAAGATTGTTGATTTCCAAGGGATCCTTTTCCAAGTCAAATAACTGAGTATAGTCTCTTTCGGGATAGCGGATCAACTTATATTTCTTATTTCTAACAGCTCTAACTGTATGTTTATAAGATGTGAAAAGTGCATCCCGAACCCCATCTTTTTCTCCTTGGATAACTGGAACTAAGCTTATTCCATCGATGTCGCTTGGATCAGGAATTCCTGCCATCTCTGCCAAGGTAGGGTATAGGTCATGGATGTACGCAAAAGCATCTAATTCTTGGTCTTTTGGAACTCCAGGTCCCTTGATGATCAAGGGTATTTTTGAACTGTGTTCATAAAGACTTTGCTTACCCAAAAGGCCATGACTTCCGGCAGCTAGTCCATTATCTGCCGCATAAACAATAATTGTATTATCGTACTGCCCCGTTTCTTTTAAGGTATTTAAAATCCTTTCAATTTGAGTGTCCAGATGGGTTACCAAGGCATAGTAATCCGATAATATCATCTGAATTACCTCAGGTTTTCTTGGCCAACCAGTCAGGTTTTCATCCCTAACCGTCAACTGGTCAAATTCAAAAGGATGGTAAGGTTTGTAGTTTCCAGGAAGAGGTAATGTGCCTTCAGGGTAATGGTTGATATAATTTGCTTCGGGTGAATAGGGGTCATGAGGTGCAGTGAATGCCACGTAACAGAAAAAGGGTTGATCCGTATTTCGTTGTCCATGATCTTTTATGAAATCAATGGCTGCTTGCGCAAATTGAACAGTGGAGTAACCTTTTCTGGTAGGCTCACCTAATTTCCCATCAGCTCCATAATCCCTCAAATCCAGATCATAATGGTCTGCCATACCACCTAGATAAACATTCTTGGCTTCTTGAAAACTTGCCTCAAACATTTCTTTTTCATTATGCCACTTACCAGTACCGAAGGTTCTATATCCTGCTTTGGCAAAACTCATGGTCATCGTATGTTGTCCACTGAGTTTATCAGTGACTTTGTAAAGGTTTTTCCCGCTAAAAAGCATAGCTCTACTCGACATACAAATTGCACCATGTACACCTCCCATGACATATGCATTGGAAAAACGAGTGCCCTCCCTTCCTAACTGATCTATAGTTGGAGTCTGAATGTAAGGGTTACCATTAATGCCCAAGGCATCGGCACGCTGGTCATCAGCAAAGAGAAAAAGAACGTTGGGCTTAGTGCTTGTATTTTGTGCAATGCACAGGCTTGAAAGAGAAAAGAGACAAATTAAAATTAGGGTATTCTTCATTATTCAGTATTTGGGGGCGAAAGTTAAAACTTCTCTTTTAAACACCGGTAAAAACTCAGGTATCGATTTTCTAAAATTTAATTAGACTTTTTCTAAATAAGACTTGTTTAGAATAATTCCAGATAATAGATTTGCGTCTCTATTTAAAACAAGTCTAAATAAAAACAATTCGATATGAGGGTTTTTTACGCTACCATTTTCTTATTTCTGGTTTCACTATCTTTTGCTTTTGCTCAGCAGAATGTAGTGAAAGGTAAAATTCTTGACAAGGCTCAAAATCCACTCGAAGGGGTGTCAGTGTTTTTGGAAGGCACCGTCCGAGGCGTGCAGTCAGATCAAAATGGTGATTTTCTCCTTAAGGATATTCCGGCAGGAAAATATGATTTGAAAGCTAGTTTCATAGGTTTTGAGGAGCAAATAATTCCTTTTGAGATTCAGGAGGATGAAGTCAAAAACATAGATTTTTCTTTGAAGGAAGATGAAATCTGGATGGAATCTTTTGAATTGATGGCAAGTCGAGGAATGAATGGGCAAGGACGACTTCCGGAGGTAGAAGATTTTCGAATCAATGCCGGAAGAAAGAATGAAGTTATTAGACTAGCTGAGATTGATGCCAACTTGGCTATGAACAACAGCCGTCAAATTTTTGGTAGGACTCCAGGAATTTCTATCTGGGAGAATGATGGTTCAGGGATTCAGTTAGGGGTTGCATCCAGAGGTTTGAGCCCGAATCGTTCCTGGGAGTTTAATGTCAGAATGAATGGATATGACATTACTCCAGATCCGATGGGCTATCCTGAGGCTTACTTTACACCTCCCATGGAAGTTGTCGAGAATATTGAAATCATCCGCGGTGCATCTTCTCTTCAATATGGTCCTCAATTTGGTGGATTGTTGAATTTTGTCTTACGAAAGCCTGACCCATCAACAAGGTTTACAGCTCAGACCATTAATACGGTAGGAAGCAATGGTCTTTTTAGTACTTTTAACTACATCGGAGGCACTGAAGGTAAATGGGATTATACAGCCTATTATCAAAAAAGAAGAGGAAATGGTTGGAGAGAAAATGGCTTTTTTAATACAGACCATGCACATTTTGAAGTCAATTATGCTGTAAATAACCGTTTAAAAATAGGTACAGAAATGACCTATATGTATACAGAGACTCAGCAACCTGGAGGTTTGACTGACGAACAATTTGCAGAAGATCCAAGTCAAAGTACCCGCTCGAGAAATTGGTTTAGTACACCTTGGTTCATTCCTTCAATAAACGCAGATTACATTGTTAGCTCAAAGACAAAATTGAATTTGAAAGCTTTTGGGTCTATTGCTCAGCGAAACAGCGTGGGTTTTATGAAGCCAATTACGGAAGAAGATGATTTTGGAAATAGACAGGTTGACCGGGATTTGTACCATACTTTTGGAACTGAATTGAGATTGAGTACTTCCTATTCTCTTTTTGGGAAAGAACATAATCTAGTCAGCGGATACAGATTTTATAGAGGAAACATCGATAGAAATCAACGTGGGGTAGGTGACACCGGTACGGATATGAACTTTGATTTAGTAGAGACTAGCTATCCTAGAGATCTGGACTTTGATAATTTAAATCATGCTGCGTTTGTCGAGAATATGTTTAATGTAACTGATAAGTTGTTACTGACTGCCGGAGTTCGTTTGGAACATATATCGTCAAACATGAAAGGGATTCTCAATACTGTAAATGGAGTTCCTCAGATTTTAACCCCAGAGACCAGAACCAGAAATTTTGCCTTGCTTGGATTTGGAGGTGAATATCATTTGACTAAAACAACTGAGCTTTATTCGAATTTCTCCCAGGCATACCGTCCTGTCTTAATTTCAGATTTAACCCCACCTGCTACTACAGATGTGATAGATCCAAATCTACAGGATGCAAGTGGATATAATTTTGACTTTGGATACAGAGGAAATATCGGTTCTTTCCTGAATTTTGATGCAAGCTTCTTTTATTTAAAATATGCCGACCGAATCGGAACAATTACCCAAACTGCTGCTGACGGAACAAGATTTCAATACCGAACTAATCTTGGCACATCTGTTAGTCAAGGAGTAGAAGCATTTGTCGAGTTTGATCCGATCACAGCTTTTGTAGGTAATTCATCATTCGGGTATATTCATCTTTTTGCTTCACTTGCTTATGTGAATGCTGAGTATCAAGATTTTGAACGTACGAGCTTAAGCGACGGCGAAATTGTCGTAAATAATTTGGCTGGAAATAGAGTTGAAAATGCACCGCGTAAAATCAATCGTTATGGAGCTACGTATCGATTCAAAGATTTTTCGATGACTTGGCAGTTAAGTGATATTGGAGAAGCATTCTCCGATGCATCTAACTCGGTAGAACCGAATGCCACCGCTACTTCAGGCTTGATTCCAGCTTATACCGTACAAGATTTTTCTGCATCTTATACCTATAAAAAGAAGTATAGTCTCAAGTCTGGCGTGAATAATCTTTCCAATACGGCTTATTTCACAAGAAGAGCTGGAGGGTATCCAGGGCCTGGAATTATGCCTGCGGATGGAAGAACATTTTACGTGACTTTTGGAATTAAGCTATAAACAGAGGTTAAAACCTTATCAATAAATAGCGAATACTTTTTTGGCCGGATGAGGATCAATGATATTGGATAGACAAATCATTGGTCCTTATCTCGGCTAATTTTTTAGCCAGTTTAGCTTGCATTTCCTTCACCACATTCTGATAAGCAGCTTCATCTGAAAGGTTATGGAATTGCTTTGGGTCAATTTTCATGTCATAAATCTCGATGCCAGATCCTGCATCTTCGTCATATTGGATAAATGCATATTGATCGGTTCGTATCAAAAATGATTTCCCTCCTTGACTGACTGAAAAAGCAAAATCTCGAAGTATAGTTGATGGATTGTCTAAAATAGGAAGTAGACTCTTTCCCTGAATAGCTTCCGGATAATCCAATCCAGCCAATTCGGCTAAGGTCGGATAGAGGTCAAGTAATTCAGTGAATGAATTTGTGATCGCTGGCTTTTTTCCTGGAACTTTAATCATCATTGGAACTTTGACGGACTCTTCATGAAGGCTTACTTTCATCCAAAATTCATGTTCGTCCAGATGGAATCCATGATCTGAGGTAAAAATAACAATGGTCTTATCAGATAATCCTTCCTCTTCAAGCGTTTTAAGGACTTTTCCAACCTGCGCATCCATATAGGATACCGAAGCGTAATATGCGGCAATAGCTTTTTGCTTTTGCACATCGTTCATTTCAGCATTGACACTAGTTACATAATTTATTCCTCGCTCCGGAATATCGTTCCAGTCATTCTCCACCTGTTCAGGTAACTTCATCCCTTCGTAAGGAAAAGGCGAAAAATAAGTTGCTGGGGCAACAAAAGGGACATGGGGCCGAACGAATCCAACTCCCAAAAAGAAAGGTTTGTCTTTATGTTCTCTAATAAGTTCAGATGCTTTTTCAGCCGTTTTGCCATCAGAGTGAACCAAGTCATCCCCGCTGGCTTTCACAATAGTCATTACATTTCCTCCCTTTCGCTCGATACTACCATCTGGATTGTTTTGCACCAACTCAGCTTCTCCGTAAGCTTTCCATTCAGGGCCTGGAGAATTAAATTTTTCAGTCCAAGATGCTGGATCATCTTGCCCATCTGAGCCTTTTTCAATATCTCCAGGGACTCCCATGTGATAAATTTTACTAACTCTAGCAGTATAATATCCATTCTTCTTAAATAATTCGGCGATGGATGGTCTCCCGTCACCTACATTCTCTCTTCCACTTACATATCCATAAGTTTGGGTTGCATTAGGATAATAGCCAAACATAAAGGAAGCTCGGGATGGTCCGCAAACTGGATACTGTGTATAGGCTCTTGTAAAAACCGTGCTCTCTTTGGCAAGTTGATCGATATTTGGAGTTTTAACCACAGGATTGCCATAAGCTCCAACAGCTGTGGCAGTCAAATCGTCGGAGATAATGAACAGGATATTAGGTTTTTCTAAACTCTGGGCAATTCCATTAAGACATAAAAAGAAGAAGGATAAGGAACCCAAAAAGTAAGAGAGAGATTTTAAATATCTAGTTTTTAATGAATTGTAGCTGCTTATAATCATGCTTGATTTGCGTATGTCATTGGGTTATTAGTACTAATTTATTGGAAATATTTCTTCATTACAGTGTTTCGCTTTTGGATTATTGTTCATATTCAATCTGTGATTATCATATTTTCAATACTCAAAAAATTGTTTTCATTTCGTTTCTTGGTGAATCATAAGTTATTCTTGTGACTAGCGCATTGAAAATGAAAACTGTTTATAGTTACCATTCCTTGATAAGATTCTCATAATAAGAGAAAGTGTTAGAAAAAAATTGATAGCCCTTCGATAAAGATTTCAGATAGAATATCTCGGGTAAATTATTGGGTGAATTTTGTCAAAACTGGAAATCCAAATGGTGAAGACTTATCCTTTTGGCCTCCTTTTAATCTCGATGATCCGATGGTCATGGAATTGGGAGACCAGGTTCAGGCAATTAAACCTCCACATCTCGAGCAGATCCAATTTATGCAGGAAATTTATTACAAATAAATAAGGTTTAGGAAGCTAAATAATCTTCCTGCACCTTGATCTTGAAATCAAGTAAAACCAAATCAACTCTTCTTTAATGGGATCTAAAATTTTTGAAAGAAGCAAAACAATCTAAATCCTTACTGGTTACTAAGTAAGATTCTCTAGTTAGATCTTAGATTAGAGTTAAATGAGTTATAGGTTAAGAAAAGGGTGAATTTCTAATTCACCCTTTTTTAGTTTTGATAGGGGGAGTAAATTGACCTGGTATAGAAAATCAGGAAGATTATTGATAAAAATAAAAGTTCGACCCCGAAGAGTATTGAAAGAAAAACTAGTAAAAAGGCGATGAAAGGAATATTCAGATTGATTTTTTTCTTATCGAATATGCACAATCCATAAATTCCTAGTTGTAAAGTTACCCAGAAGAAAGAAAGAGAAAATTGATTTCCGATTGATGTAATTCCCCTTCCTTGATAGAAAAGCAACAAAAGCTCGGGAAGTACAAGCACAGTCATCGTTGAAAACTCCTGAAATAATTTCGTTCTAAAAGTCCTGGGAAGATTTTTGAAAACATATAATTGGTATTCGCTGAATTCAACTTTTTCTTGCCAGATAGGATAGTGGAAATAAGAACTTATAAGTAATCCAAATGCCAACCAACGCATATCATATCCCCCTGAGAAATAGGAATAAAAAAATCCATTCAATAAAATCAGACTTGTTATTTTGACTGCAAGTAGCAGTAAGGGTCTATTTTCTTTCAGGTGAAACGAAAACCAAAGAAAATAAGGCTTTATCCGGATGATTCGAGTTTGGTGAATGCGCTTTTCAGGATAATACCTATGAAGTGTTTTATAAGTGGAATAAAGCGTTACCAGGGTCAATATTAATATTGAGATCCATAGAAATACTACTTTATCCCAAGCTCCATTTTTTATCCCTACATAGGAAATTATCAAAGAATAAAGCAAGATCAAGGTGTGATTTGTAAACCAAATAGAGATAAAATCCTTTGAAAATTTTGAAAAAGGTAGAAAAGATAATTTTTGAAAGATCCAATAGCTTGGGTCTTGAAGGAGTTTGATCTGAAATCTGAGGTGTAGAAAACTATAGAGAATAAATGAGAAGATCAGCATACCAAACCAAGATTGGATTTGCATGATTTTTTCAGCAATCATAAGGTGCTGCTTCAGCTCCATGAATACACCTAAAATTAAAAAGACAAGAATGAAAAAACCCAGATAGGCTTTGTAGAAAGGAGAAACAAAAGACTTAAAATAGACCTCTCTCATTTATAAAATGATTTTTCCATTTTCGATTTCCATAATCGAAGAATAGGTGAAAAACCCTTCAAAATCAGACATATGAGAAGTTAGTAAAAAACTTATTCCGTCTTTCAATTTAGAATGAATGAGGCTCTTGAGTTCCTTTTGTGTTGCCAAATCAATCGTTGTGAAAGGCTCATCCAAAATGATCAATTTAGGATTTCCAAGGAAAGCTAAAAGTAAGGCTGATTTCTTGAGCATTCCGGATGAATAAGAGGAAATCGGATTTTTGGAATAGTCTCCTATATCAAGTTTTTCTTTTAAAAGTTGGACCTGATTTTCTGCAGGAAGAAGAATAGTTACCGAGAAATTTATCAGTTCATCCAATGAAAGAAAGGAAGGAAAGATCGGTTCGGCTTCCGTGAGGTTTACCAGTTTTCGATAGGGGACAGGATCTTTTTTTTGAGAGATCCCATTCAAGATAAAATCCCCGCTAAATTCATGTATACCTGCAATAGCTTTTAGCAAGGTGGATTTACCTGATCCATTTTTTCCTTTAATCAAATGAATGCCTTCAGAAAAGGAAAAGTCTTCAATAGCCATGCTAAAGCCGGAGTCATAATTTTTTTGAAAGTTTTGGATGAAGAGCATCTAGAGGAATTCAGAAAGAATAAAGATTAAAAATAACGCATATTCTAATTTGCCTGATCGTAAAAGAAGTTAAAAATCAATTAACTGAACAGATCTGTTTTGGAACTCGTATTTTCGAGATATTTAAAAATTTTCAAAAAGTCATTAGTTCATCTTTAAGTTTATTTATAATCATCTTCTTGTTTATTGGCTCAAATGCAGATGATTTTATACTTTTAAATAATTTGGGAATTCAGAATTCCATCCAATACAATTAACCTAGAACTAAGATGAGCAAATTCTCTTTGCCAATTTTATTCCTGATTCTTCTTTTTGGAATCATGGGATGTAGTAAAGCCCCTGAAAAAGTTGAGCGGCCGAATATAGTTTTTATCATGTCAGATGATCATGCCTATCAGGCAATTTCTGCTTATGATAACACGCTGATAGAAACTCCAAACATCGATAGAATCGCAAAAATGGGGATGCTTTTCACCAATGCTTCAGTGACCAACTCGATTTGTGCTCCTTCTCGTGCGACGATTTTGACGGGCAAGCATTCGCATATAAATGGCAAAGTGGATAATCATTTTCCTTTTGATACCACCAATGTGACTTTCCCACAGATTCTTCATGATGGAGGTTATCAAACCGCCATGTTTGGGAAACTACACTTTGGAAATAATCCAAAAGGCTTTGATCAGTTTAAAATTTTGCCTGGTCAGGGGAAGTATTACAATCCGGATTTTATTACCAAGAACGAAGGGAATATTCAAGTGGAAGGCTATGTCACAGATATCATCACGGATATGACATTAGATTGGTTGGCAAATGAAAGAAAGGCTGATCAGCCTTTTATGTTGATGTACCTACACAAAGCTCCTCATAGAGAATGGCTTCCTGCTGGAAGACACGTCGAGGAGTTTACCAATCGTACTTTTAAAGAGCCTGCGACATTGTTTGACGATTATTCCGGTAGAGGAAGGGCCGCTCATGAGGCAGAAATGAACTTGCTGAAAGACATGCACTGGGCAGGTGACTCCAAACTTCGCCCAGAGGTACTGGATGAATTAGGAATCGAGCCGACTTCCGGTTGGGACAAAGCGGCATTTGAAGGAGAAGTGGGAAGAATGAATCCGGAGCAGCGTGCGGTTTGGGATAAAGCCTATGAAAAAATGATTGAGGACTTCAAAAAGGCTTATCCAACGATGACCGAGGAGGACAAAATGAAGTGGAGATATCAGCGGTATATGCAGGATTATCTAGGTACTATCAGAGCTGTTGATGAAAATGTGGGTCGAGTTTTAGACTATTTGGAAGCCAATGGATTGATGGAAAATACAATCATAGTTTATACCTCAGATCAGGGTTTTTACTTAGGAGAGCATGGCTGGTTTGATAAGCGTTTTGTCTACAATGAATCATTCAAAACCCCTTTGATTATGGCTTGGCCAGGCAGGACTCAGGCTGGAGTGAAATCAGATGCCATGGTTCAAAACTTGGATTTTGCACAGACATTTCTCGAAGCTGCAGGAGTTGAGGCGCCTTCCGATATGCAGGGAGAAAGTTTGCTGCCGCTCCTTACAGGAGAGGGAGAGTGGACAAGAGATGCAGTTTATTACCACTATTACGAATACCCTTCTGTACACATGGTGAAGCGTCATTATGCAATTATCACCAAGGATTACAAATTGGTGCATTATTACTTTGATGTGGACGAATGGGAATTGATCGATAGAAAGAATGATCCATACGAACTCAAAAATGTCTATGATGATCCTGCTTATGTAGAGATCAGAGAAGATTTGCACAAGCAGTTGGATGGTTTAAGAGAAAAGTATGGCGACAACTCCCAGGTTTCCCAGCGCTATATCGACGAGTATTTAGACTATTTGCAAAAGAACAATTCCTACGCTGGTGGTAAGAATACAGAGCTTTTGGATAAGATATTTAAGGATAGAAAAATGTCAAATGAACAGTAATCAGTTTGCAGTGACAGTAAGCAGTATCTATTACAGTCATTTCGACGACGAAGAAGGAGAAATCTCAAATAGAAAAATCAGGAATATGTAAGAGATTTCTCCTCGTCGTACCTCCTCGTTCGAAATGACACTAAGATTGCAATTAAAATTAAACGATAACTTTAATGAAGCTTGCGAAGAGAGTAAAAAAGTCGACAGTAAACAGTTTACACTGTTTCAGTAATCAGTTCGAAGTGAGGAATTCAAAGTCATTACCTGCTTGCTGAAGAAAGATTAGGAGTCAATTGTCTACCATGGTCATTTCGAACGGAGCTTGCGGAGAGAGAAATCTCAACATTATCAATTTTGACCTCCAAGAGATTTCTCCTCGTCGCACCTCCTCGTTCGAAATGATAACCAAATCACCCCACCCTATGAAATTCAACAATTCTATTTTAACGCTCTTACTTGGAATCACTCTTTTGGCAGGATGTCAACAAGCAGAAGAAACAAAATCTCAGCGTCCCAACATCATTTTTATCATGTCGGATGATCATGCCTATCAGGCTATTTCTGCATATGATAACAGTCTGATTGAAACTCCAAACATTGACCGGATTGCAGAAATGGGTATTTTGTTTACCAATGCCTCGGTGACTAACTCTATTTGTGCACCTTCCCGTGCAACCATTTTGACAGGTAAGCATTCTCATATGAATGGGAAGATTGATAATTTGTATCCTTTCGATACTACTAACGTAACTTTCCCTCAATTACTACAGGCTGGTGGATATCAAACTGCCATGTTTGGAAAACTACATTTCGGGAATAATCCCAAAGGTTTTGATCAGTTTAAAATACTTCCTGGACAGGGGAATTATTACAATCCTGAATTCATCACCAAAAATGAGGGCAATATCAAAGTAGAAGGATATGTCACGGATATTGTAACCGATATGACATTGGATTGGTTGGAAAATGATCGAAATAAAGAAGACCCTTTTCTTTTGATGTATTTACACAAGGCTCCTCATAGAGCTTGGTATATGGCGGAAAGACATATGGATGAATTCACTAACAGAACCTTCCCTGAGCCGGCAACTTTGTTTGATGATTATTCGGGAAGAACAGCTGCCGCCGGGGAAGCGGAGATGAATATCCTCGAGCATATGGGATGGTCAGGTGATAATAAACTAAAACCTGAAGTGCTTAAGCAGCTCGGAATTGCAGATGTTGGTGGCTATGATACCAGTCGATTTATCAATCAGATGAAGCGCTTTACGCCTGCCCAGGCAGAAAACTTCAAAAAGTATTACGATCCTATCAGTGAGGAGTTTATCGAGGCATATCCTACGATGACCGAAGAAGATAAAATGCGATGGAAGTATCAACGCTACATGCAAGACTACCTAGGTACAATCAAAGCAGTAGATGAAAATGTCGGTCGTTTGTTGGATTACTTAGAAGCGAATGATTTGATGGAAAATACAATCATCGTGTATACCTCCGATCAAGGATTTTACCTAGGAGAGCATGGCTGGTACGACAAGCGTTTTATTTATGATGAGTCTTTCAAAACCCCACTTTTGGTAGCCTGGCCAGGTAAGACAAAACCCGGAATGAAATCAGATGCGATGGTTCAGAATCTGGATTTTGCGCAGACCTTCCTAGATATCGCCGGTGTGGAAGCTCCTTCTGATATGCAAGGCGAGAGTATGACGCCGCTCCTGACGGGGAATGAAGATCAATGGACCCGGGATGAGGTGTATTATCATTATTATGAATATCCGGCAGAGCATATGGTTAATAGACATTATGCTATTGTGACTAAGGATTATAAACTAATTCACTACTATTATGCCATTGATGAATGGGAACTGATAGATAGAAAAAAGGATCCAATGGAATTAAAAAATGTGTATGATGACCCTGCTTACGCTGAGATTAGAAAAGATCTTCACGAACGATTGGAAAAGTTGCGTATCAAATACAAGGATAATTCCCAGCTAAGTCAGCAATACATTGACCGCTTTTTAGAAGACACTAAAAAATAAATTTGTGGGTCTCATTTGTTCTTAAAAAGAATTGATTTCAAAAGATAAAAGCCACCTTATAAAGAGGTGGCTTTTTGGCTTAAAATTATTGATTTTTTAAACATATAGTTAATTAAACTATATTTTTGCTAATTCATGAATACCTCTAATGAATCGATCCAATTCTTCAATTCTGGTGTAGACATGAGGCGTAACCCGTAAGCCATGAAACTTACCTGATTTATCACCTTTTTGAGTAACATGAATATGATAATCTTTTAGCAGTTTCTGAGCTACCTCTCCATCACTCATATTCTTCAAAGAGAAAGAACCCAAAGCACATGCAAACTCGGGCTGTAAAGATGTTTTTATTTCCACATTAGGATTGTCCGCAACTCGGGTGATCCAATAATCTTTTAAATACCTCAACCTTGCTTCCTTCCTTTCTATCCCAATCGTATTGTGAAACTCAATCGCTCTGGCAATGGAGAGTTCAGCAGGAAGATTTCTAGTTCCAAAAGTTGAAAACTTGCTGATTCGATCACTTTGAGGATTTTCATGTGTGAAAAGAGGCCAAAGGTTTTGGATCTCTGATTTCTTCACATAGAGCATGCCTGTTCCAAAAGGTGCGCAAAGCCACTTATGCAGACTGGTTCCATAAAAATCGCAGCCTAGATCAGATATCTTAAAATCTATATGGGCAAAACCATGAGCACCGTCTACCAAAACTTTGATAGCAGGGTTTATACTTTTTACGGCGGCAGTGATTTTTTTGACTGGTAGAATGTTCCCATTGATGTTATTGACATGGGTAATCATCACCAGCTTAGTTTTATCCGTAATTGCGCTGGTGTAGGCTTCTATTATTTCTTCATCATTTTCAACTGGCAATGCTAAGGAAAGCCATTTTAGCGTTACGGCATATCTGGCCTCCACTTCCTGCCAGGTATTCATGACAGAAGTATAATCTTGTTCGGTAAGGATAATTTCGTCGCCTTTGTTGTAATTCATTCCCCAAATCACGGTATTGAGCGCTTCTGTTG
This sequence comes from Algoriphagus sp. SE2, assembly GCF_039563885.1. Classification (NCBI taxonomy): domain Bacteria; kingdom Pseudomonadati; phylum Bacteroidota; class Cytophagia; order Cytophagales; family Cyclobacteriaceae; genus Algoriphagus; species Algoriphagus sp. SE2. The sequence continues at coordinate 163,849 of NZ_JBCLWJ010000003.1, forward strand.
TGTTGCGGTTTACGGCAATTTCTTCCGGACTACAGCCTGCTAATCCTGCTAATTGCTCCCGAACTGCCCTGGAAGCGTCCCCTTCGCTCCACATATACATGGAGGGAATGGTATTAAATTCTCGGGTGTAATGTTCAAGTACTTCCTGCACGACCTTGGGCTGTGGGCTTACACTTCCATTATTCAGATTGGCTACAGTAGATGATACTGAGTATTCATTCCGAACCCAATCCCAAAGTAATTCCTCTTCATCTATTTGAGGCAAAGCTCGCCAGACGTTTCGTTCTTTTTCCGATGCTTGTGCCAAATGGGGTAGGATAAAAGCCGTGGAGGCTACGGCAGTCAGCCCCCCTTTTTTAAGAAAATCTCTTCTATTCGTCATTAGGGAAGATTATCATATGCTGTTTTAAATGAATTAAACATGGAAGTGATTATTGGCTTGGGATCACCTTCGGAAAGGCTCTCAAACGAAACATATCCTCGATAGCCTTGATTCTTAATTATTCTTGCAATCTTTTCCATATCCACGGGTGTTCGATTTCCATTTGGGAATACATGTTCTTTTACGAACCAATAATTTGCATAGGGAGCCAACTTTTCTATTTCATCATAAGGATCCTCTGCATGCAAGCTTCCTATATCTAGAATTAAACCAAACCACTCAGAGTCCACTCTATTCAAAATATCAATCACTTCCTCACTTTGAAATAAAAACTCATTATGATTTTGAAGACCGACTATGACCCCTGTTTCTGCTCCATAACGGGTGCAGATTTTAAACTCTTCCACAAGCCATTCTTTCACTTGATCTTTTGTATAGCCTTCATAGGTTTGGTTTCCTGTAAACACCCGCATTATGGTGGCTCCTAGACTGGAAGAAACACTAAGCCATTTTCTTATCAATTCTCTATCAACGCTTCTTACTGCTGCATCCGGATTTACAAAATTATTTCTAACACCTGTCCAAGAGATATTCAGTCCAAGTTCCAGTGCTTTCCTTTTTAGAGAAAAGAGTTCAGTGTCTTTTGGAACCTCGGGATAGGAGGAGAAATAATACCCTGTTAAGTCTACAGCATTAAGTCCGGTATCGGCAGCAAATTCCATCATATCAAAAAATGTCATTTCACCACTTCTTAGCATGGAATTGAACGAATAGGCATTCAAACTGTATTGTAGTCTGACTACTGATGAGGTTTCCTTTGATGAACTCGCAAAGAGACGATGAGAGCCTAATAAAATTGGGGAGATTGCAATGCTACGGACTATATTTCTCCTTTTTTTATCCATGCTTAAAATCAAATTATGATTGGATGCAAACCTTAATTATACTGATCTGATTCATCCGAATATATTGATTTTAGAACAATTCATGGTAATCAAGGACCAATTTTGATAGATGCAAAAAACTTGATGTGATTACCGAAAGACCACTTTTGGAAGGAGAAATACATCTAACCCTATAATTTTTTCCAGTGTGAAAAAGTTAGCTAGGAAAAAGCAAAGATGATTTAAGAAAAGAGAAAGGATAGAATGGATTCTACTGAAAGTAGCTCAGGAGTACTTTAGTGGAGCTCTCTAAAGGTTTCGTTTTTAGAAAGACTCAGACGATCATTTATTAATATAAGCTAAACACTCTATTTCAACTCGCGCATTCAATGCTAATCCGTTTGTGCCAAAAGCACTTCTTGCCGGTTTGTTATTCGGGAAGAATTTTAGGTATTCATTATTTAAAATGGGCCATTCACTCATATCAGCAAGCATGCAAGTACATTTTATTACATTGTCCATTGACGAACCATTTTCTTCTAAAATATTTTTAATGTTCAACATGGTTTGCTGGGCTTCTGGTATTATACCCCCGTCTACAAGTTTTAGACCTACGTTTCCAATTTGCCCTGACACATAAATAATATCGCCATAAATAACAGCTTGCGAAAATGGAAGATTTAGCGCTCTAAACTCTTCAGATTGGACATAGATTGCTTCCGAATTTGAGTTGCTTTCTTGAGCCATAGCTAATGAAACAGAAAAAATAGCTATCGTTATTAGAGTAATGTATTTCATAAAATATTATTGCATTGATAGGTAGTACTTACTTCTAGAATTTGATTTAAAACTTAGCTCAAAGATTTTTCACTCCTAATTCCGGTCTAAAGCCAAAATGGAATGCAAAAGCACATTGGCTCCATTCTCCATATCTTCGGCTTTGGTAAATTCATTGGGAGAGTGACTGATTCCTCCGACACTTGGGACGAAGATCATTCCGACGGGAGCAATTAAAGAAATTTGTTGCGTATCATGTCCAGCTCCGCTTTGCATGTGTTTGGTTTTCAAACCAAGGGCTTTCGCAGCTTCCTGTATTTTTTCCTGAACAGAGGCATCGGTCAAAGCTGGAAGGTTGAAACTTGGTTCTCTTCTAAACGTGATGCTGGTTTTGGTTTCCTCGGCAATGGTCTGGGCTCGCTTTTGAATTTCAGCCAAGAGCATTTCGATTTTTTCAAAAGATAAATCACGAATCTCCAAACCCATATTCACCTTCCCAGGAACGACATTATAGGCTCCTGGAAAAGCTTCAATTTTACCGACCGTACCTACTTGCGTTCCTGGGACACTATTGATGACTTCGTTTACGGCAACCGTCAGTTTGGAAGCGGCAAGCATCGCATCTTTCCTCAGTTTCATGGGTGTAGTACCTGCATGGTTTGCAAATCCTTCTACGGTAACTTCACAATCCAAAATCCCTACGATTCCTTCTACTACTCCAATTTGCACGTTTTCACTATCCAGAATGCCTCCCTGCTCAATATGTAATTCCAGCCATGCATGAAAATCTCCTTTCTTTCTTTCCGCAGTACCAATCTCCTCTGGATTTCCACCAATAGCTCTAATTCCTTCTCCCATCACAAGCCCACTTTGACTGATTTGTCCCAATCCTTCTTTGGTGAGTTCCCCAACCATGGCTTTACTTCCGATCAGCCCTCCTTCTTCATTCCCAAAAACGATAACTTCCAAGGGATGCTCAGTCGTGATCTTATTTTCATTCAGTATTTCGATAGCTTCCAGAGCACTCAAAGAGCCTAAAGTTCCATCGTAATTTCCTCCATCAGGTACCATGTCAATATGTGATCCGAAAGCAATAGGCTTCAATGCTGGGGTTTTTCCATCTCTTGTTCCGATGATATTTCCGCCTGCATCGATTCGTGGATTCAGTCCTGCCTGTTGCATCAGATCCATGAACCATTTTCTACCATCAATATCCCCTTGCGTGTATGCCACCCGGTAGCCATGTCCGTTTTCATCCTGTCCAAACTTAGCCAGTGCTTTAATCCGGTCCTCGATTCTATTTCGGTTTACTTTTGGTAAGCTTTGGGAAAAAGAAATTGCCTGGGCGTCTAGCCAACCAAAGGCAGATAATCCCAAACCGGTTAAGGTTGTTTTTTTAATAAAGGATCTTCGACTCATAGTAAAGTAGGTAGTAGAGAGATAAGTTAAGGATTTTTAGGAAAAAAGGAGGGATGACGAGTTGTATTGTAATTCCTCTTCAGGGAGTGGAGAAATAGGGTTAGAATTAATGTAGTCCGCGACAATTGTCAGGAGCATCTATACTTTTCGTATTACAAAGAATTTGTAATTCGGTTTTGAAAATAAAATTAAGATTATGGATCTTATACCAATTGCATCCTGTCAGCTATACGGGTTGGTAAGGATATCAGAGTTTAATTACATCCGATTACTGTATGGATTACAACCAGTCCGATTCAATTATTTGACTAGACCTAGCAGAGTTTTTACCATCATTTGCAGTTGTTATATTTTTTGAAATTATTTCTTTTGATTTTTAAGAAACTCTTGAATAGCGGTTACTACTGCCTGTCTGTTATCATTGAGGGTAGAATGCCCAGCATCCGGAATGATTACAAATCTAGCATCATGTACCATTTGACTTAGCTTTTTAACTGTCTCTGGACGGGCCTCGTCAAACTCACCTGTTGTAAATAATGCAGGTACCTTGACTTTTTTGAGGCTTTGAACATTATCGTAATTCTTTAAAGTGCCTGTTGCTGTAAATTCACTTGGTCCCCACATATAATTATAAATGAATGTATTTCCGTTGGACTCCACAGAATCATAGGGATGTTTGACAAGTTCTTTTCTTCGGCCATGCCTACGTGCAAAGAAGCTATTGGCAGCGTTATAGGAATCAGTATCAAAGACACTATCTCTTTCAGCTATATGAATTGCCGTCTGTATAGAATCTGGAAGTTCTGACACAAGCATTGCTGCATCTTTTGTCCAAATTGGAGTGCTGAAATATGGGCTGTTGAATATTATTCCTTTTATACCTTCTGGATAATGATCGTAATATTCAAGTGCTAGCGCTGCCCCCCAAGAACCACCCACCAAATAGAATTCATTTAGGTTTAACTCTGATTTAATCGCTTTCACTTGCTCCATGAGCAGTTCGACTTTTAGTAAAGTGGTATCTTGATGATGATCAGATCGTCCTGTGCCTAATTGGTCGAATAGGATTACTGGACGCTCTTTCGATATTTCGGATAAATTATAATAACTCTTGCTTGTACCTCCTGGACCTCCATGCAAGCATAACAAAGGCGTATTATCCCCTTCGCCCATAATTCCATACCAAATTTTCCCACCTTCTACCTCTACAAATCCCTCCCCTTGGTGGAGAAACGGATTTGATTGTTTCGAATCAAAAGTACAACTGGAAATTAAAAGTATGATGAGGAGATAATAGGTGGAAGTGTTCTTCATTTCTATCATTTGTTGGTGATTTTTCTAAATCAATATACCTCATTCTACTATTGCTTGGTAGACCAACTGCAACTTATTATGATGATAATTCAAATCAAAAGGTTGGCTTTGGGTAAAGAACAATACAACCAGATTTTCTTCAGGGTCGATGGCCGAATGCGTGTTTTAGGCACCTATCCAATAAAATAATCCTTCCGATCCTAAGTCTTTGCTTGCGGCAAGATCATCCAAAACGGCAAAACCCAAACCAAATCCATAGCCCGGCCATCCGAAGAGATCCCCAGTTTGATTGATAGTCATCATTTCCACAGTTTTACGACTAAGGATTCCTACACCATTCCATTCTCCATCATTTAGAAGCATTTCACAAAAATTTCTAAAGTCAGAGACGGTACTGTACAATCCGCTTTTGCCTTGCCAAATTGTGTTGCCTGTAAATGGAGTATTGTGAGGCGTTGCAACAAGTTTATCCTCTTCTGAATATGCATATAACTGAACGATTCGTGACTGCTTATAATCTGGAACATTATAGTCTGTCTCATACATTTCCAATGGTTTGAAAATCCGTTCTTGAAAGAAATCACGCGTGGTCATCCCCGAGAATTTTTCAATTATAGCTGACAGGATATCATTGGCAATACTATACAGCCATTCTTTTCCAGGTTGATTCATTAAGGGTAATTGCAAATATTCATCCACTCGTGAAGCGATATTTGTTTGGGAATTTGCTTCTTTCCATACCTCCAAATAGTCATAATCCAATTTATTTCCTTCACAAAAAGGGCCATAGCCAAATCCTGCAGTATGTGTTAGTAAGTTAAAAATCGTAATCTCAGTTTCCAGCTCAACGGTTTCTCCATTCTTTCCATCCTTGGGATCTTTGATAACTCGCAGATTTTTGAAGGCAGGAATATACATTGAAACAGGGTCGTTCAATTGGAACTTCCCTTATTCATAAAGCATCATCATAGCCACAGAATTAACGGCCTTTGTCATAGATTGAATTGAAAATATAGCATCCAAACTCATGGGAGTTTTCTCTTCAATATTACTGTAACCATATGCCTTGTTGTAGACTATAACACCATTGCGCATGATCATCGACACAGCTCCGGGTATTTTGTCCTTGTCTATTTCTTCTTGGATATAGTTGTCATAGCGTTGGAGTCTATCGAGAGAAATGCCTTCGATTACTCTGTCCTTGTTCTGGGATTTAACTTCAAAGCATGTGAGAAATAACAAGCAGGCGAAGCTTAATAGTTTTATTTTATTTCTCATGAGCGAATTTAGTTTAAAATGATCACCAACTTTTGGATATCCCTAATTGGTGACATCCGTCCGATTTAGAGAAAGATAAACCAGTTATTGGTAATTAATCCAAGTTGCAAAAATGTCAGTTCAGAGGTGCTTTTCGTAAATAAATCTTAAAGACAATTCCTACAAAAACTCAATTGACTCCACTTCGATAGTACAAGCCTGATTTTCTACAATGATCGAGGTGACGATAAATAGCTCCTCTAGACGTGTTGGCGCAAAGCTAGAGAGTGGAATTTCATACGTCTCCCATTCATTGGTTAAAGTCAGAGGTACCTTTGTTTCGCTTCCATCTGTTGGGTTGGATTTATCTTTCAGGCCAACTGCTATTTTTTCTCCTCCTTTCACACCTCTCAATTTAAGCCGTAGCGTTTTGAAATTCGAAAAGTCTTTGACACGATTGGGGTCAACTACACCATTCCCAAGAAACCAGTAAGATACGGCCCAGGGCTCTTCGGCAAATTGAATTGCTGTATGTGTGCCTAAATATTGCACATTCACTCCTTGATTATTATAGGCGCTTGCGGCAGCATAATTGTAATGACGTGTGCTATGGGCATTTCTTAAGACCTTCGGGTAAGGTTTTTCACCGTATTCGTCAAAAACCTGATCAAGCTGCTGAATAATTTCCGTTGTAAATTCTTTTTCTCCTGAGATAATCATTTCCTGTAAGGCGTTTCCTCTTAGCAGTAGGTTTTCATACTTCTCAATGATTTCATATGGCCAAAAGATGACAGGAAATAAGGTGGGATGCTCAATGATCTCATCAACCATAACAGGAAGCTTACCTTCCAACTCAGTATTCCAATCCCGAGTTCCCGGGGTAAAAAAAGCAAAAGTTCCTGGTAAATCAGCACTGATAAAGTCGTCATTGGAGCTCTGAAGACTGGCGTTATAATTATTCTCTAGGATGGTCAACTCATCAAGTAAATTATAGTAATCGAAAAGAAGTTTTTCTAAATCTGTACCTTGGAGTTGGCCTAAGTAACCTGAGCTCTTCAAAGATTCAAATCCACTGAGATTAGGAGTCAGATAAATCTTATTCCAGGCATCATTAATAGTTCGAGACATAAAATCCAGGTTTTCCACGCTGTACCGGTAGCTTGAATTGATATTTTGTCCGTACACTTCCGAAAGGATTTGATAATATTCTGGAGACATCCGCCGTTTGATAAGTGAAATTCTGGGGAAAAGTTCTAAACGAGTTTCATTGATTTTTTTTGCCTTTTTCAGGTCACTTTCAATGTTCTGGACTATGCTGCTGAGATAACCTTCCAAGGCTTCCCTATCTTGGCGCTTTTGATTTGCATTGTTGATTTGGATGGCGATCAAAATCCCAATGACCACAAGAATTATCTCTCCAAAAGCATATTTAAAATACTTTCCCATTTTACTTTTCTCCAACAATTCGTATCGAATTTTTCGAAATAATTTAATCATGGCTTTTTCTAATTCAGAATCCAATGCTCAAGGAGGAAGCATGGGTCTGATGCAATCTAAGATTTATCTCTTTAGGATGCTAAGGCAGGAAAGAGGAAGTAAATCAAATTTTAAAGTTGTTGTACAGGAAGGTGTTTTGTTACCTGCAATTCTTATGGACTACAACTTGAATATGTTTTCTAATTTACAACTTGCTGGCGCTCTTGTATTTTAAAGATTGGAAATCCCATTAAAAGAGTTCGGGATTGCAAATCCCGAACAGCGGAATGCAGGTTTATACAAACTAAACCTTCTAGTTTCGCATTTTGCTATTAGAGTTGATTGCACTGTGAACGGGGATACCTTGCTCATTTTGTTCTTTTAAATTCCTTAGGGCTCCGATAAAAAATGAATTAGAAATCAGATGTTGTACTTGAGCTTACCTTTCAATTTTGGATTAAAAGGTAAACGATCAGCGTTATTAATTGAATTCCTATTCTTTCTATTCATTTAATAAAGCCTTCTGATTTTCCAATCTCATTTATTCATTAAACCGATCTATAAAAGAAGTGAATGAGTGAATAAAGTGTTTTCTGGGTGTTTCCAAAAATGCGGCGTGATCACCCCCTGAAATTACAACCCAGCTCTTGTCGGCTGTTTTTAATCTTGTGAATAACTTTGTTTGGTTTTCTGTTGGGCTAATTGGATCAAATTCGCCTTGTAATATCAGAACAGGCGTGGTAATTAATGAAGGATCAATCGCATTAAACTGGCTAAAAAACCTCCAATCTACTTTAATTGGGTCATGTTCTAAGGCCATCCTCACATACGTGTCTATCGCCTTCTGACTGATACTACCGGGAGTGATGAAATCACTGGCGGCATGCTCAACTGTATTTACTATCTTCTCCAACTGAATATTATTTGGACTCTCTGGGATTTTATTGTCCAAATCTTGCCAATATCCAAAAACCGTTAGACTTGCTATATTTTTAGCATTCATTTGAGTGGCAAGAAGAGTTGAGGTAGACCCCATGGACCAGCCGAATAAATGAACTTTTTTAGAAGCATTTTCTGCTGAAATCCAATTTAAAACGTTAAGAATATCTTTTGCAGCTTTGTCTGGAGATAACCATTCTGTTAGGTCTCTCGGGGTATCTCCATACCCTCGCAAATCGACTGCATAAGTTGAATACCCTTGTTCTACCATGCCGTCCATTAATGACAAATCTTCGCCCTCCACCTGAAGATCAAAATCTGGAATACTGCTATAAGTTCTACCATGGACGAATAAAATAAGTCCTTTTGGATTATCTGCTTTCTTCTCCCACACAGCCATTGGATGCCCATTGGAATCGACTGTATGTTTTATTAAGGTGTTTTCAACCGGGTTTTGTGGGAAAAATGAAGTTTTATCATTCTTAATGCCTGTACTAAATACTTGGGTTGTAATAAAGAGGAGTAGAAAAAGGATTTTGCTTTTAAAAAGATATTTCATGGAGTGTAGACATTAATAATAAATGATGTTCAAGTTAAAAAGTATTTACTAATAAGGTAGAATAAAATAAATTAGCCGATTGGAAAAGCATATAACTTTCAAGCCTATTCAAAATCATTCTCTCCAGTTTTCAAGTGTCTTTTCACAAATAAATTAATGAAAAAGCTAAAAAATTTAGATGGTTTCACTTTTGAATAAAGCTGTAAAAATTCATTTTACTTCTTAATTCAAAACCTAGTTTTTTGTAAATCTCGATTGCAGGATCATTATCAGCCCTAGAATGGAGAAAAGGAGTTTTACCCTTTTCAAAAATGGATTGGGTTATGTAATGGGTAATCTTTGCTCCAAGACCTAAGCCCCTGAAATCCGGATTCGTGCAAATAGCCGAAACTTCTACATAGCCACCAACATGAAATCGTTCACCTCCCATGGCCGCTAATTTTCCATCGATAAAAATCCCATGGTAGTTTCCAAATTCTATGGTCCTTTTTGAAAATGGTCCTGGGTTGGTGAGGGTTGTCAATTCAATCATTTCATCTATACTTTTTTCTGTTAATAGGATGATTTCGACAGGGATTTTGGTAGTTGGCGCATCGGATAAATTTTGACAGATCATCTGAATTGCATTGGAAGTTTGAAGAACTTCAAAGTCTTCAATGAAGGTCACTTCTTGTTGAATTAAGAGATACCAATTTCTTTCGACAGGAGTATTCAAAGCTAGCACTTTCTGGGAATCTACATCCCAGTTTTTCAATCCCACAAAGGGTGCTATTTCCTCGTCAAAATAAGCATACGTTCCAGTGCCGAGATTCTTTTCTTTATCGACTCCAGTGAGTGAATTATATATAGGGTTGTCGAGTATTGAATTCATAATTAGAAGTAAGATTCTATCAAAGATATCAGCTTTATTGGAGTATACAGTTCAAATATAATCCCTTACACTACAGGATGGGATTTTCAATTTGAAACATTAGACTTAGTAAATCAAAAACCATCCTATGAAAAAGTTTTTAGCGAGTTTTCTTCTTGGATTAATGTATTTCCATGGTTTTTCACAACAGGTCCCGTCTTCCGAAGAATTGCAACAAAAATTCATCAACCCCACAAACGAAGCTAGGCCAAGAGTATGGTGGCATTGGATGAATGGAAATATCACTCAGGAAGGAATTAGAAAGGATCTGGACTGGATGAAGCGTACAGGAATTGGAGGATTTCAAAACTTTGATGCCAATTTATTCACACCTGTAGTGGTAAAAGAAAAGCTTGTTTTTATGACACCTGAATGGAAGGAAGCCTTCAAATTGGCCACCGATTTAGCTGGTGATAAGGGGTTGGAAATGGCGATTGCAGGTTCGCCGGGTTGGTCCGTAACTGGAGGACCTTGGGTAGAGCCAAAAGATGGGATGAAGAAATATGTTTGGTCAGAAACTTCTGTTGAAGGGGGGAAGAAATTTAATGGGAAATTAAAGAGGCCTTCTGATGTCACTGGAAAATATCAAAATGCAGCATTGGAAGGAGGAGGGATGAATGAAGGATTTGTTGGTGAGATACCCCATTTTTATCAAGATGCACTCGTAGTAGCTTTTCGTGTTCCAGATACTGAAAAATCAATTAATGAATTGAATCCGACCATTACGAAATCAGGGGGAGATTTTGAGAATGGAAAATTACTTGATGGAGACATTAGTGAAGGAATGATGCTGCCTCCTATGGAGATTGGTCAGGATATGTGGGTACAATATGCATTTGATGAGCCACAAACTTTTAAGGCAATGGCCGTTTCAGGAGCCAGTGCCAGTCCCTTGGCAGAATTTACCGGAGGCCCTGAAAACAGAACCTTAAAGGTCTCAGATGATGGGGTTAATTTTCGGACAGTAGCCAAAGTTTCAGGAAGTACGGTTCCTTTTAATACCGTTGCTTTTCCACCTACGACAGCAAAATATTGGAGGATGTGTTGGGAGACCTTGCCTCCTCAGCCCAATTTGTTTGCGATTTTGGCAGGAGCACCTCAGGATCTTAGCCCGCAAGGGGTAGAGGTTGCAGAGTATGTTTTGTACAACAGTTCAAGAGTTGATCAGGTGGAGGACAAAGCGGGTTTTTCGCCATGGACTGAGAACAATGAACTCATTTCCAATGGAATAGATGACAATTCTATCGATGCCATACAAATAAACGAGGTACTTGATCTCACCGCTTTATTAAAGTCAGATGGGAGTCTTGAATGGGATGTTCCTGAAGGTAATTGGAAAATTATTAGTTTGGGGTATTCTCTGACAGGGAGGCAGAATCACCCTGCTTCCCCCGAAGCAACAGGCTTGGAAGTGGATAAATTGGATCCAAACGCGGTCAGAAAATATATTAATCATTACCTCGATTTATACCAAGATGCTACAGGCGGAAAATTAGGTTCGGGAGGATTAGAGTTTATGATCTTGGATAGTTATGAGGCAGGCCATATGAACTGGACTCCTGGGTTTCAAGATGAATTTGAAAAGCGAAGAGGATATTCGCTTGTCTCATATTTACCGGTATTGACGGGGAGAGTTGTTGGAAATTTAGAAGAAAGTGAAAAATTTCTTTGGGATTTTCGGAAGACCATTGGCGAGATGATCGCAACTAATCACTACGATGTGATTGGTGAGGAACTGAAAAAGAGAGGGATGAAACGCTATACAGAATCTCACGAAAACAGGCGGATTTATCTGGCAGATGGGATGGATGTGAAGCGTCATGCAGATATCCCCATGTCAGCCATGTGGACACCCGGTAGTTTGGGAGGTGGAACCGAGGAGGAAGTGAGAAGTGAGGCGGACATTCGGGAATCAGCTTCAGTAGCAAATATTTTTGGGAAGCCTTTTGTGGCAGCAGAATCTATGACTTCAATTGGGAAACCTTTTCAGGAACACCCGGAAATGTTAAAGCGTACGGCGGACCTTGAAATGGCCTCTGGTGTGAATCGATTCGTCATCCATACTTCCGTACATCAGCCTCTGGATGATAAAAAACCAGGTTTTTCTTTAGGTCCCTTTGGCCAATATTTTACAAGACAAGAAACTTGGGCAGAGATGGCCCACGCTTGGGTAGAATATTTGAGCAGAAGCTCCTATTTGTTACAGCAGGGGAGGAATGTAGCTGACATCTTATACCTCTATGGAGAAAACACCAATATCACATGGATTTCTAGAGAAAAGCTTCCTGATATCCCAAAAGGCTATGAGTTTGATTATGTCAATGCCACTATTTTAAAGGCAGATATAGCGGGTGAAAATGGGATGTTGATTGCTCCGAGTGGTGCCACCTATAACGTTCTGATGCTGGATGAGAGCACTTCTTTGATGACGATGTCTGTATTGCAAAAAATTAAAGGTTTGGCTGATTCGGGTGTGAGAATTATAGGTGAAAAACCAAGGATGTCTCCGAGTTTATCGGATGATAAGGAAGCTTTTCAAAAACTAGCTTCGGAAATATGGGCAATGGATAATGTAGGTCCAACTGTTGAGATCAGAGTAAGCCCCGATGTGATTGTCACTGAGACTATACATAAAATTCTTTTTAAGCATAGGAAAGATTCGGATCGGGATATTTATTGGTTAAATAATCGGAGTGTAAATCCTACGAAGGCTACGTTGAGCTTTAGAATCTCTGGAAAGGTACCAAAGCTTTGGAGTCCAATCTCAGGAAAAGTTCAGGATGTTTCTTATGAAATAAGGGATGGTAGAACAATCATTCCTTTGAATTTTGAGTCATGGGATGCTTATTTTATAGTTTTTGAAGAACAGTCAGAAGCCAAGGTTTTTATTGTAGAATCAAAAACTGAAAGTACTGTAAACGTATTGAATACCAATTGGCAGGTAGATATTGCTGGTAAGACTGTTTCATTTCCTGTATTAGCCTCTTGGCATGAAAACCCTGATTCTGAAATAAAATATTTCTCTGGAGTAGCTACTTATAAAACTACTTTTAGTATGGATGATTTAGACCCAACCAGCAGCTATGAGATCGATTTGGGTGAGGTAAAAGTGATGGCTGAAGTTTGGCTGAATGGCAAAAACTTAGGCGTAGTTTGGAAGACTCCATTTAGACTTGAGCTAACTGACGGATTAAAATCAGGAGAAAATATTCTTGAAGTAAAAGTGGCCAATTCCTGGGTCAATCGATTGGTGGGTGATGCCCAACCCGGAGCTGAAAAAACCACTTTTACAACCATGCCATTTTATCAGGCTGATTCACCTTTGATGAAGTCAGGATTGATAGGGCCAGTGAGAATTTTGAAGATGGATTAAATTTTGTTGGGAGTAATAAATGTGGGACAATGCTATGCAAGCATATTTCCATTTAATTTCAAATTTGGTCATTGGAAAGCCATCTTCTTATGTTTAAGTAACTTTCAATAATTGGATCCAAAGCCCTTATAAGAGATCAATTCAATTGAACGTTAATAGCCCTGGATAAAATCCAAGGCTAGTTATTTTCATTTTAACTTATATATAGTTTTTCTTATCTGATTTTTTAGGGTCTTTACTGGATCAATAATTTTGAGGTGTGCGCTTCCAGATTAGAGGAAATCTTTAAAACATATAGTCCTTTTTTCATTCCTCTTCCAAATTCAAGTGGTTTTTGATTTTGTCCAGGTTTCGTTTCGATAATCTGACTTTCAACTAGATTTCCTGAATCAATTTGATAGATACCCAGTTGCATCTTTCCTCCAAATTGAGACTCAAAAAGAATGGTCGTTTGTTCTTGAAATGGGTTTGGGTACACTTTAATCTCTCCTTCTGAGCTTGCAGTGACTTCCTTTTCATTTGAAAATCGAATACTGCTAAGATTCATCTCTATAGCTCCTTTGTTTTCAGAGGTGAAAGATAAAATCACTAAATCATTTAGATTTACCTTTTCTGAAAACTCATTGGAAATAAAGCGATTGATCGGAATACTATAGGTCTTTTCCTCCTCTTTTAATTCAAATGAATAGCTGTAGTGAGAATCAAAATTCTGTACAGATTTTTTGATCAATCGGATTGTCATTTTTCCCTTTCCAGAGGCAGTAAAATTTAGATAATCATACGAACTTACATCTGCAGGTATTGCGCCGCCTCTGATTGTTTTGTAGACAGTAGCATAATCTGATCCTGCTGAAGCGAACTCTATATTCCTAAAAATAGGATAGTCTCCGTCTTTAAATTTAAAATCTCCACCATTGTCAATTTGATATTGGATCAATTGCCCTCCCTCAGGAAGATAATGTGCCCAAATCCCATCACTTTGATAGAGGTAATCTTTTTTGATATTATTATCTATAAGATCAATTGCAACCTCAGCATAATCCTTTGCATCTACCTCTATCGTTGAGGTCCCCATAGGAACCAAATCTATCTCTTTGGTATTGACTTCATGATTTTGAGAGTTTTCATTTGGCTTTGCAGTTAGTTGGATGGTAGCTGAATTTTTCAGGGTTCTATTCCAAACTTTCAGTTCCACTTTACTTGGATCTGATTCGCTTCTGCTAGCTTTACTAACAAAAATTCCAGGATTTGTTTTAGATACTGTTTGTGTAAGTTTACCAAAGCTTTTCAATTGGTAAATGACATTTTCAATCATTGATTGAAGAAGTTTTCCGTCTGCACTCCAGAATTGAAAATTATAAAAGCTTTCCTCAGAAAGATAGTCTTCCAAAAGCCAGGCTGACTGTAAATGAAACTCATTTGAATTTTCGTTGATTCCAATAGAGAAAGAGATGGCATATTCATTCAAACCGGAAACGGGTTTCAACAAACTCCGAATCATATAGAAGCTATCTATTTTTATGCTATCTATAGCCAGGATCTCAGATCCTTTCAGTCGATCACACACGTATTTGGAATGTTCATATACGCTGGTAGACGTTTTGGTTGCAAAAAAAGTAGCAAGATTATTCCCTTGCTTCAGGTAATCTACTGAAATCACTTCTTCCGCATTTGTAATATCCAATAATTCAGTGGGGCTGGAAAGGTAGCCTGTGAAGTCAGCTCCTAAAACTTCTTCATTCGGTAGGAGAGCTGAAAGCTGTATCCCATCAATTTTAGCTTTCTTGTAATTTTTAAGGCTTTGCTGTTTCCTATAATCTAACGGTTCATTTCCGTTGCTATATCGATCAAAAACCTGTTCCACTACTGCAGTTCCCAAGCTTCTACTTTCTAAACCTCCATCATTTCCAGAGCTTACCCGTAGGTTTTCCTGACTTACTAAATTTACCTCTGTTGAGGATCCTGAAGTCAAAGGATAGGTGCAGGTGCAGATGGGTTGATTATCAAATGGATCGGTGAGTTCGAGTGTGATCAAACCAGCAGTCGGGAGATTGTTTTTATAAAAAGTATATTTCACTTCATTCCCACTGGGAATCCCAGGAGGATTAAATGGGCTTCCTGTTTCATTATTACCAAATTCCCAATCCAAATAATTATTCCCACCTGTGTCGGTAATCCAAGATTTGGTTATTACAGGTGGGTTAATAATTGGTGCACCCCAGCCAAAGGTGAAGTTTCCTTGGTTGAATTTGGAAAGAGCACTTAAATAGTAAATACTTGCCGGGCTAATGTTAGAAGCAAATTCAGTTACCTGTTGTCCATTACCATTATTTCTCTTATAGATATCAGGGCAGTTTTTATTTCCTACCTCTTGACTAAAAACTGAGTGACTTAAACTTGTCACTAAAGTCCAAATTATCAGCAGTTGAAAGTAGGGAATCGTCTTATTTTTCATGACTTTGATTTTTAATCATCAAAGTAATTTCAATAGACAAGCCAATTCGTAACTAATTGAAAATCAGTGTAATATTTTTTGCTGTTTTCCAAAAAATAGAATAAGTTACTTTTAATTCCATATTTTGGAAATAATTTAAAATTGGGTTACTTTTTAAAGGTGAAATATTTTTGAAGCAGGAAATTTACTGTCAAGACAATCACTGTTGAAAAGATCTTCGCTACTGTTGGCTCCATGGACGCAAAAAGAATCAACCCTTTGAGTATGAGGTAATCACTTCCAAGTCCTTGTCCTACCACCAAAATGTATTTAAAAAGCTGTTTGGTAGTTTTCTTAGCCCCAGATGAGGCGCTCTTAAATGCAAAATTTTTACTGAGCCAAAACCCAGTCGGAATAGTTGCAAAAAAAGCAATAAATAATGCGATCGTATAAGAAGCTATGGTATACCCTTGGATCAGCCAGCCCTCTTTCGGGAGGATAAATTCATATAAAATAGCAAATAATAGGATGTTTAAAGCAGTGTTGATCGCTCCCACAGCCAAATAGGCATAAACGTCATAAGCCAGCCATTTTTTGAAAATGGGAAAGAAAAAATGAAGAAAGCTTTCAATGCCCTTGTTGAGTAGTCTCATATTTTACTTTTTTAAAAGCTTTTGAATATGACTTAAATACCATTGAGCAAGTTCGCCCATTGGCAAACCTTTAGCTGCCTTGTAATTTTGATCTTCGATCTGTTTCCTTTTTTCAGGATTTTCTATGAGACTTGATACAGCATTTGAAAGACTTTCTGCATTATCTGTTTCGAAGTAAGCTCCCCCATACCCTTCCTCTTCCACAACTCGCTCCAAGTCATCAATTTTTGGTAAAATACAGGCTCTTCCATAGCTTCCAGCCTGGTGAAGAATACCTGAACTTCCGGTTGTGGTGGTGTAAGGAAAAATTACAAAGGTGCTATCCCAGAAAATCTGAGACACTTTTTCCTCAGGGATGTATCCGGTATATTCCACATTTGGTAAATGAGAGTATTTGCTTTTTAAGCTATCTATATATCCTTTGACATTCGGGTTGTCTGTGCCTGCAACAGTAGATGTGAATTTCAGATTGGGGTATTTCTTCTGCAGAATTTCCATGGCATCGATCATGACTTCTGCTTTTTTGTAGGTCCCAAACTTGCCAAAGGCCATCAGATTAATTTCATCGGAGTTTTCAGGAACATAATTTCTTTCCGGTAACTCGAAATTTCCATGAGGAAGAAGAACTACATTTTGAGCTTTGTATTTTTCTTTAAGAATCGTGACATATTGAGAAATTGTTACCCCGACCAAATCCGCTTTAAGAATAAATTTTGTGAGTTGCTCGCCGATCCAAAGGAATAGGTTCCCTTTGAACTTGCTGTCAGCCATCCCAATAGTATCTAATTTTACGGTTTCTGTGATATTGTGAAGAATCACGACAGAGGGAATACCAAGTAGCTTACACATCCAAGGAGTCAAAAGTCCAAGAGCTGCCGGAATTTTTCCAGCGCCAAATGTCATGAATTGAAGATTTAGAATTACGGCATCGGGCTTTAGTTCTTTGAGTTTTTTCCTAAGATTTAAAACGGTAAACCAACTATCAAAGTCCCAGCAAGGAATGATTTCTAATCCTTCTGTGGCATATCGAGAATATTCGCTGTTATCTTCTAGGTTATTTGTAAGGATATAAATTTTCTCTATTCCTTTTTTTCCAAGAAAACTTCTGGTCAAATGGTACCCATATTCATTTAGTGTTACTTGACTCGGAGGATAGGGTGTAATGAAAGCTAATTTCATAAGGAGGTATTTTTAATTTTTTTCTTCAATAAATCTGATTGCATCCAATCTCCAGTTATCTCCCTGAAATAGAAGACTCACTGCGATTGAATAATTTGTTTTTTGAATTGTTCCATCAGGAAATTCGAAGCTAAACTCAGCGTTTTGATCCAAGATATTGCAGGACAAACCATCCTTAGACCAGGTTTTTATCTGTATGAAATGACTTAGGTCTTTTCTTTTAATGGAACTGGAAGGTCCATCCACATAATTATTCGCAAGGTGTAAATAGAAACGCTCTGTTAATCTTTCTTTGCTTGGTTTTGGATCTGGATCCTGGAATAATCGGTTGAGATGTGCCCAGATTGCTGCATAATCTGTCACCAATTTTTCAAGCTGCTCTTCGGAAGGATCTATTGAAGATTCTACCTTTAACTCAATCCTTGGATTGGCATTTGCAGCCAATGAATCATATCTTAGGAAATAAGGAATTTCATCATTCTTTTTCTGAACTCGCGCCATAGACACGAGCAAGACTCCGACAATCAATAAAAAACCTAAAAATATCCATCTAGTCATGGCTGCTGAATAATTAGACTTAGAGAATAAACCTGGGCAATTTTAACTTTTAGGCTCCCATTTTCAACTTCAGAAAGAGGCATAGTCAATTGGCAATAGGAATCTTGCACAACTGTCTCGATTCTTTTTTGCTCTTTTCCTTTTTCGAGGAAAAAAATAGCAAGAGTGCCATTAGAGACAGAATTATTATATCGGTCCTTTAATGGTCCTGCTTTGATTTCCACTGTTTGGTTATACTTGTTTAAAGAGTAAGTCAATGGAATTTCTTTCACCGTGCCTGGATCCACATAAAAGCTAGAAACCGCAGTAGAAGTCAAGCCTTGGAACGTTCCTGCATTGGGGAATAATTCCAGATAGTTTTCCTTAAAGAAAACCCCCTCTTCCAACTCTGATAAGTTTCCTGAATGATCAAAAGCGTATAAAACCTGCTGTTGAATCATGGAGGAGTCTGTATTGACAGTTTTTGGACTTCTTAAGTCTTGAAGTTGACCTTTTGCCTCTTGGTTTTTGAGGGAAATAGGATAGATAAATTGATTTTCATCTCGCTGAAGTGTAAGAAAAGCCTGCCCTTCGATTACTCCTTCACTTGGGTTTATTCTTAGAGTTATTTGATTATTAATCCGAGTCAACTGAGGATAAATTACCTGTACAGGCGTGTTTACCCATGCTGTCCAATTTACTCCTTCTACTTCAAACAACAGGCTATCCTGATTTACCACAATCTCGGATTGAGGATTTAATATGATAGGTTTTTTAACTTGCCCTTTTTGACATCCAAGAAGAGCCAAACTTAACGCGATTTGTAGGAATGTCCTTTTCATTGGAGATAGATTTCTTGGGACAAAAAACAATGAGGTAAGAAGCTGATTCTTTCTTTAGACACTGGCTTGTTTTCAAGCAATTCCCTATCCTGCCCGTTTATTTTCAAGTTTATGGGAAAGTCGTTAAGGACTTTAGATCTTGCCTCTAATTTTTGAAGCGGAATTTCAAACGTCCCTTCAAGTCCACTTCTGATTGACTTAGGATGCGTCCAAAGTTCTACTTGAAGAATCCTTCCAAGTGAATCTTTTTCAGAAATTAATACCCCTGGAATGGTGATTTCACCTGTAAAAGGGTTTTTCATAGAAGCTTCAAAAACTGATTCACTGGAATTTTCAGTGAGCAATTTATAGGTTAACTCTCCTCCTCTAATATATCCTCGCTCACTGATGTCAGTTTCAAGTTCTAAGGAGATGGATTTGATTTTTTTGTCTCCGTCAGTGGATTGGGAACCCAAGGGAAGTTGAAACCAGGTTGAAGCTTTAGGGGCTAAATTGTAATGGATATTTCTTTGCGGAAAAAAGGTTGCAGTACTGTCATTTTCATAGGTAAGTACTGCTTTGAGTGCGAGCGTAATAGGAATATTATCCGCATTGATCAATTCACCGGTGAGATTTAACTCTTCGCCAATCTGGATCAAATTCGCTTGATAGAAACCTGCAAAAGGTTTTTTTATTCGATCATCTTTTACTGTTGGGAAACTACTGACAACTCGTTTTCCCATTTTTTTAAATAAGGTATAAGTATAGGTGATCACCTGCTCTTCAGGAATATCAATTTCTAATTTGGGAGGAGTTATGAACCATTTATTATCGATCTTCTCAAGGTTCATCTGCTCCTCTTTTTCCCTAGGTCCTAGGGAAGTTCTCCAAGTGCTATGAACATTCATTTTTGCTGAATTATCCTTTATCTCCAACGTGTCAATTTGAAGTCCATCGAGCTTGGCGAAAGAAGGAAGGAGTCCTCCGTCACTAACTGATTTTTCGAGAAGATACTGATCAAGACTGTATTCGGGACCTGGTTTAAAGAATTTGAATGCCTCTTCGAAACGCTGAAAATCCAGATGGTTGAAATGGGAATAGATAGTAGTTGAGGGATCTTTTTGCTCATCGATTAACAGAAGTTCATAGATTTGGTAAATCAAAAAACTGCTGAATAGCACGAAAGGAAGCCAAGCTGAGGAATAAATCACAGGTTTGGGATACCTATTTACTTCTTCATCCGCCAAAAGCTCCTCTTGAGTTTTTTTGAAGTGAAATAGATAAACGAAAGTTAGCCCTATGGCTACCAGAAGTGTGCTTACAGGTAAAATACCCCAAGCTTTTTTCAATAATGGATTCAGTTCTGTTGGCTTGATGGGTTGAATGGTGGAAATATTTCCTTTTTCCCAAACCATGATTCCATTTTCCAGCCGGATTGTTCTGTTCCACCCTGAATAAAATAATAGAGGATCATAATAACGATCATTACTAAAAACATATTTGAGCTGATACTTTTCAGCTAAAGTCAGGAAGTCATTTAAAGAGGCCATTCCTTCTTCCATTAGGTACTTTGCATTTTCTAGCCGCTCTACGGCTCGGGAAGTCATCTCAGGAAGTCTTCTTGCAGAATGGTAGTTTCCATCGATCGTTGCAGCTAAGGTATTGGAAGAAAGCCAAGCCATTTGATCTCCAAAGCCTAGTGTTAGATATCTCCATCTCATATGATCATCTCTGTTTAAGAAGTTGATGATAGGCTCGATTTCTACAGACTTTGGTTGTAGAGGACGAAAACTTGCCAAATGAAAAATGTAAATGATGAAAAGGAGATATGAAAAACCACTAAGCCCTGAGATAAGAAAATGAGAAGTTTCTCCATATTTTTCAGTCCAATATTTCTTAATATTTCCCCCTAAAAAGGACACTAAAAAATGACTGATATATGGAATAGCAATGATAGAAGCCCAAAAGCCAAAACGATCTAGAGTAAGGATATTGAATGCGTTTTCGCCCAATAACAATTTCGGTAAGGGCGTGGTGCCGCCACTTCCTAAAAGCAGACATGTAAAAAAGGATACAGCCCAGCCCAAATGTCTTTTCTTACGAGTGATTAGGTATGAGATCGCTGGTAAAAGGGCGAAAATCAATAGGAGAGGAATCACATAAAAAACAAGTCCAGAACTAGTTTCTTCAAGAAAATTATCACGTGACCCGTGAGGTATAGATACTTGGGTTATTGGATCAGTTCGGCTCCAGTACCAATAAGGAAAAATCAGTGAAATGGCCAGAAAGATCGTACCGAATCCAAAAAAGAGGATTTCTTTCTTTTTCTTCCAAGCAACAACGAGTAGGTCTGGAAGAAATCTTCCGAATAGGTTTTTCTTTCCCAATTCTGGATTGCTATCTACACCTGCCATCAACATAGCGGGAGCTATAAAAAAGACCATTCCAAAAATTGCTGTAACATGATGGGAGCTAACAGTCACTGCGATGAATGCCAGCGACATGACTAGGTATCTCCAATCTGAGGTTTTAATATATTGATATAAGAAAGGAATGGCATTTAGTAAAAAAGCAAGACCTGTGAGGGTAGGCACCTGGCCATATACATGAAGGGTTTCAACTAATGAGCTGAGCACGACAGCCAAAATAGATGCGACACCAGCGGTTTGCTTGGAATAGAACATCTTGGTAAATCGATAGATCCCAATAATCAGTGCTTCAAAAATTGCAATAGCATAGATACTAAAAGCAATTTTTAGAGGGAATACTTTGCTGATTAGAGCTAGAAGCTGATGAACTAAAGGAGGATAGCTTATAGTTAAAAACCCGGTGTACCATCGGTATTCCCAAGGTTCAAACCAAAACCTTGAATAATGGTCCGCAAAGAACATATGAACATATGCATCATATGTTTGCGGTAAAGTGAAATAGACAATAATACCATGGGTTAGGAGACCTAGGGATAAGGCGACGAGTAGAAGCCTTTTCCCTAGAAATTCACTCCAAAGCATGTGGTCTTGATTTTTCACTTTATGACAATTAGCAGATTAGATATATAAGATGCCCTTTACTTCTTTTACTTTCGCAACATACTCCTTGATATGTTGCTCATTTTCTTTTTTACAAATCAAAAGAGCCTCTGGGGTATTGACGATAATTAAATCTTCTAATCCTCCAATTACCATAAGTTTTTGTTCATTGGAATGAACTAAGCATCCCTTACTATCCACTAAAATGGCGCTGTTACTATTGCTTGCATTCATTTCCTTGTCTTTCGAAAAATTATCATAAGCACTATTCCAGGTTCCCAAATCATTCCAGGTGAATTCAGAAGGTATCAGGAAGACATTGTTTGCTTTCTCCATGATTGCATAATCGATAGACGTAGAGGGACATTTGGAATAAACCTCACCAATGGCCTTTGCCTCTCTATCGGTATTTAAATCGCTTTCTATTTCTTGGAAAAGGTCATACATAAACTTGAAATGCTCCCAAAAAGCATCAACTATATCTTCTGCTTTCCAGATAAATATACCGGAATTCCATAGGTAATTTCCTTCTGATAAAAATTCTTTAGCAGTTTTTAAATCAGGTTTTTCCGTAAATCGATTTACTTTAAATACACCGTTTGTATTCCTTTCTGTGTCAAATTGGATGTAACCATATCCGGTATTTGGATGATCTGGCTTAATCCCTAAAGTGACAAACGCATAATGTCTTGCTGTATAGTCAAGTGCTTTTTTACAGGTATTTGAAAATAAGTCTAAGTCTGCAATCAAATGATCGCTAGGAGCCACAATCATATTTGCTTTGGGATTCATTTTCTTCAATTTGAAGGACATGTAAGCGACACAGGCAGCCGTATTTTTTCTTTCTGGTTCAGCCACAATGTTTTCTATTGGGAGCTGAGGTAATTGTTCTCTTACTATTGAGACATATTCCGCTGAAGTCACTATAAAAATATTTTCTTCAGGAATGAATGTTGAAAACCGGTCGTAAGTTGATTGAATCAACGTTTTTCCAGTATTGAGGATATCCAAAAATTGCTTGGGATAACTTGTTTTACTCATGGGCCAAAATCTGCTTCCAACTCCTCCAGCCATGATTGCGACGTAATTGTTCTTATTTTTCATAGATTTTTTGATTTAATTAATTCGGTTGAATTGAAAGTGTAAGTAGTTTCTTATTCATTATACTCTTTGGCTTCTTTTTCACTTGATAGTGATAATAAAGCCCTAATAATTGCAATGGGATTTTGATCGTATCTTTTAGCTTAAGCCGGGAATCACCTATTTCTGACCATTGAAGAAGTGGGTATTCTAAAACTCCTTTTTGTAAGGTAGTCTTCCCAAATTTTTCCTGAAGTCTTAGAAAAATCTCAACATCAAAAAGCCAAGGAGTTTGAAAATTATTTTTGAAAAGAAATGGGACAAGATTTCTCTGGAAAATTTTGGCTCCACATTGAGTGTCTTGAAAATTTGCTTTCAAGATTGATTTGATAATTTTCTTGATCATTTTGCTGGCAAAAGACCTGCTGTCATCCCGGTTAATTTCAGCTCCTAATCGCTGAATTCTACTACCTACTATTGCTCCAAATTTTGGATGCGCTTCCTTGTATTTTGCCATCAGCAACCATTCTTCAGGGTGAGTTGCCAAATCAGCATCTAAAAATCCAATTAGTTTGGAATTATAGTTCTTATGAACGAACAACATACCTTGTCTCACAGCTTCTGATTTACCCCCATTTTGTGGCATGTCAAACACGACAATGTTGCCAGGACTTTCTGTTTGGATGCCTCTTAATACCGCAAGTGTTCTGTCTTTACTACCATCATTGACAAGACATAATAAAACTTCGGGATGCTTCTGTGCAAAAGTTTTGAATTCTTGATAGGCAAACCTTTTTTCTTCATTGTAGCAAGGAATTACTATTGCGTATTGATGATGGATTTCTGGATTATAATCCAATGCATTTTGAAGCAATTGGCTGATTTCAATGTCTATCCTTTGATTTTGTAAAGATTTCATTTTAGTTGTTTTTACGGTGTGCCAACAATTATTCAAACCCTAATCCAAATTATTAAACAATTGAAAATCAAATATTTAATAAAAATATAAGAGCTTGTATTTCCAGAAAATGGAAATTATTCCAAAAAATGTATCTGTTCCAAGCCCTTTTTTTTATCTTGGAAAAAAATGAAATGGGATGAGCCAGTTTAAAATATTTATAGTAGAAGACGATCCATGGTACGGTCAGATTTTGGAGTACCATTTGAGTCTGAACCCAGATTATGAAGTGACTTTATTTTCTACTGCTAAAGCTTGTTTGTTAAAGCTTCATGAAAAGCCAGACTTAATCACTGTGGATTTTTCCTTGCCTGATTTGTCAGGAGATAAACTTTTTCAAAAGATTAAAGAATATAACCCCACTATACCGGTAGTGGTGATTAGTTCGCAAGAGGATATAAGTGTGGCGGTAGGTTTATTAAAAGCTGGGGTTAATGATTATCTGGTAAAAGATGATACCACAAAAGATCTTCTTTGGAACAGTGTCATTAAAATCAGGGAAAATCAATCACTTAAAAAAGAAGTGGAGATTTTGAAGGAGGAATTGGGGCAGAAATTTTCATTTGAAAAAACTATCCTTGGAAATAGTCCGGTTCTGAAACGTATTTTTTCTCTCATCGAAAAAGCGATCAAAACCAATATTAATGTTTCGATTACCGGCGAAACCGGAACCGGTAAAGAGGTAGTAGCAAAAGCGATTCACTATAATAGTGATAGGAAGAAAAAAAGCTTCGTAGCCGTTAATATGGCAGCAATACCAAAAGATCTAATTGAAAGTGAACTGTTTGGGCATGAAAAAGGTGCGTTTACCGGAGCTGTTAGTCGTAAAGCCGGAAAGTTTGAAGAGGCGAATGGGGGAACTATTTTTCTGGATGAAATTGCAGAGATGGATCTAAACCTTCAGTCCAAACTTCTTCGCGTGCTGCAAGAAAGAGAATTAACTAGAGTTGGAGGAAATGAACCGGTAAAACTGGATGTTAGAATTCTTACGGCGACGCATAAGAATTTGTCTGAGGAAGTAAGAAAAGGAAATTTTCGGGAAGACCTGTTTTTTAGAATTATGGGCTTGCCGATTGAATTACCACCTTTGCGTGAAAGGGGGTCTGATGTATTGATTTTGGCAAAGCATTTTATAGATGAATTTGTGAAAATAAATAAGATCCCTTCACTATCTCTTGCCGCTGATGCAAAAGATAAGTTGTTGAAATATCCTTTTCCAGGAAATATCAGAGAACTCAAAGCAGTCATTGAGTTGGCTGCAGTGATGGCAGATGGTCAGGAAATCAAAGCGGATGATATCAGTTTTTTTTCTCTTCAAAAAGAGAATGTATTCTTGATGGAGAATAAAACATTAAGGCAGCATACCTGCGATATTGTCAATTACTATCTCAAAAAAAATAATGGGGATGTAATCGAAACAGCCAGGGCATTAGATATAGGGAAAAGTACCATATATAAAATGATCCAAGAGGGAGAAATTAACACAGAATAAATCCAATATTTGGAATATATTTCCAGATATTGGAATAATTAATAAATATATAGTTTAAAACATCGCCATTTCCTTGAAAAAAAGGGGAAATTTAATTGGCTTGGTTTTCCCTGCTATTCTTCTAATATAAATGGTAATCTATGTACGGACTTGTAAATAAATCTATCCAAGAGCTCATCACCACAAATTTCGGGAAGGAGAAATGGGAAATAATTAAATTGAAAAGTGGAACTGATATTGATTATTTTATCAGCACCGAACCTTATGATGATTCTGTTACTTATCAATTGGCTAAAGCTGCATCTGACGAATTGAATATTTCGGTTGACGAGGTATTGTTTGTTTTTGGAGAGTGGTGGATTTTAAAAACAGGAACTGAAAAATATGGAGGATTAATGAAAGCTGGAGGCAACAACTTAAAGGAATTTTTAATTAATCTTCCTTTATTTCATGACCGGATCATGCTGATCTATCCAAATTTGACTCCACCTGAATTTATGATTGATGATATTGAGGATCATTCATTAGTACTTCACTACTATTCAAAACGGGAAGGCCTGGTAGGATTTATGAAAGGGTTAATTTCCGGACTTGGCAAAATGTTTGAAACGCCCGTCGAAATCAACCATATTTTTGGAAAGGAGAATGGGCATGATCATGAAGCATTTAAAGTAGCTTGGTGAGCAAAAATGATTTACATATTGAAATTAAGAAAGGGCATATTGACAGGACCTTTCCATTTCATTTTGCTGTTTCAAAGGATGGTATTATAAGTTTCTTTGGGCCTAGTTTTTTTAAATTGATGGGTGATGTCAAAGGGACTTCATTTGAGGATTTATTTCTGATTCAAAGGCCAAAAAACGTAAAGTTTGATTTCAATAACCTTACTAAAAACGAATCCAAGACCTATTTATTAAAACGTAAGTCAGATATCGGAACCCTATTTCGAGGTCAATTTGAGTATTTTGAGGATAATGATCTGATTTTATTTCTAGGTTCGCCCTGGTTTAGTTCGATAGAAGAACTCGTTTTGAATGATTTATCGATTTCGGATTTTGCTCCATTAGATCCATTAGTGGACCTACTTCATTTGATTAAAAATCAAGAGTTGGTTACCTCGGATTTAAAAGAATTAATTGACACAATTACTAGCCAAAAAGAAAGTCTTGAAAATTTATCTTATGTAGCCAGTGCCAATTCTGATGGAATTATTTTCACGAAAGAAAATGGGCAAATTACGTATGTGAATGAAGGTTATTTAAAGTTAACTGGTTTTGAGTTGAATGAAGTTTTAGGAAAGACCCCAATAGAAATGGGGAAAGGAGAAGAGACAGAGAACCACGAACTGAAAATAATGCTGGATTCATTTTATAAAAAAGAACCATTTAAAGTTGAGTTAAAGCATTATCGAAAAAATGGCACTTGGTTTTGGGCACGAGTTAATGGTCAGGTAGTATTAGATAAGAAGGGGGGGTTCCTTCATTTTTTTACGCTTTTGGAAGATGTTACCGAAGAAAAATTATCTAAGAAAAAGATAAAAGAATTTGAAGAAACATTCAGGCAGGTGTTGGAATTTTCTGGTGATAATGTCTGGGAGTATGATTTCAGGACCGGAAAAACGATCTTTTCTAATAAAGCAAAAAACTTTTTGGGTCTCAAATTTGATCAAAATACTAATCTTGAGGAAGTTTGGTATTCACACGTATTTAAAGATGATTTAAAACTTTTAGAAGAAAACGATCAGAAGTACAGAGAAGGGAAAATTTCTTCGCATCAACTGGAATATCGAATGCTTCATGAGGATGGCAGTATCAGATGGGTGAAAGATAGGGGCATTGTAATAGAAAAAGATAATGAAGGTCTTCCCTTAAAAATTATTGGAACTCATTCGGATATTACGGATCAAAAAAACACAGAAGAAGAGCTCACCAACCTTAATGATAAATTGGGAAGTGTGTTGAATGAGTTAAGAGATGTTATTTGGTCTGTGACCTATCCTGAAATGAACGGAATCTTTTTTACTCCTTCGGCTGAAGATCTTTTTGAATTGGATATGGAGACTATGATGAAAGATCAATCCTGGTGGGCCAAATCCATACACCCAGATGACCTACATATTTTAGATGATATCATTAAAGAGGTGAATGAAAATAAAGAATATACAAAAGAATACCGAATTAAAACCCCTTCCCAAAAGATAAAGTGGGTCCAAAACAAAGGGAAGTTAATTTTTGAAGATGGGGAACCCGTGAGAATGAATGGGATTTTAGTTGATATCACTGATCGAAAAGAGACAGAAGCGCTTTTGGAAAGTCAAGAACAACTAAAAAACATATTAATTGATATTTCATCCACTTATATCAATATTGATTTGGAGGAAGTTGATGAAAGAATAAATGCTTCTTTAGAAAAAATAGGCGCATTTGTAGATGCTGATAGAGCTTATATTTTTTCATATGATCTTAATGCATTTACCTGCTCCTGTACCCATGAATGGTGCGCTAGAGGTATTTCCCAAGAAATAGAAAATACTCAAAATGTACCTTTAGAATATGTCCCTCAATGGTATGAAGTACACTCAAAAGGACAGTCATTTTCAGTAGAAGACGTATCCCTGCTTAAAGAAAAGGGCATGCAAGGTTTGTATGAGATCTTAGAACCTCAGGGCATTAAAAGCTTAATCGCAATCCCAATGATGTTTAAAGATGATCTTATGGGATTTGTAGGCTTTGACTCGGTAAATAAACAACATACCTATTCCAAAAAAGAAGTAGAGCTTTTGTTTGTCTTTGCCCAAATGTTGGTCAATGTTCAAAAAAGAAAACAGTCGGAAAAAAGATTGTTTCAACAAGAGGAAAAATTCAGAAATATCATTTCAAATATGAATTTGGGACTTCTTGAGGTGGATCTGGAAGAAAATGTGCTCCATGCGAATCAAACATTTTGTAAAATGGCCGGATGGGAATTGAAAGATTTGGTAGGGAAAAAGGCCATTGATCTTTTGTTGAATGAATCAGACAAACAAAGGTTACTTAGCAAATCTGAAAGTAGGAAAACAGGTATTTCAGATTCCTATGAATTAAAATATCAGAGACCCAATGGAGAATTTAGATGGTGGTTTATTAGCGGTGCACCAAATTATAATGATAAAAATGATTTAATCGGATCTATCGGGATTCATCTAGATATTACCGATCAAAAAAGACTGGAAGAAGAATTAATCAGGCAAAGAGAAGAGGCCGAAAAGTCTAAAAGAGCAAAAGAGACTTTTTTTGCAAATATGAGTCATGAGATTAGAACTCCTATGAATGCGATAGTGGGAATGGGGGAACAATTGGCAAAAACTGACCTCAACAATCAACAAATTAAATACATTCAGGCTATTCAAAATTCCGCAAGCCATCTAATGGTAATCATCAAAGATATCCTTGATTTATCAAAACTTGAAGCTGGCAAAATGACTATTGAGTCGATTGGTTTTAGACCAAAGAATTTAATAGAACATGCATTTGGAATGGTGAATGAAAGGGCTGAAAGTAAGGGTTTAGAATTCTCTGTTCAAAACTTTGATGATAGAATTTGGGAAGTGCTTATTGGAGATCCGATCCGAATAAGCCAAATTATTCTGAACCTTCTTTCTAATGCAATCAAATTTACTGAAAAAGGGAAGGTAAATCTTCAGTGCGATCTTGTTTCGGAAAATAGCAGAGAGCAAAAGATAAAGTTCACAGTAGAAGATACTGGCATTGGAATGGAAGAATCTTTTATTAATAGCAATTTCGAAAAATATGTGCAGGAAGATACTACTATCACAAGGAAGTATGGAGGGACTGGACTGGGCTTGAGCATTACTAAAGAGTTGATTCAACTCATGGAAGGGAGGATGCAAATTGAGTCAAAAAAAGGAATTGGGTCAAAAATTTCTGTTGAATTAAACCTGTTGAAGGGGAATGAGGATGATCTGCCAAAAGATATTCCTATTTCCATCAATCATGCTTCCTTCAAGGGAAAAAAGATTTTGATTGTCGACGATAATGAATTCAATAGACTTGTGGCTTCAACTATTCTGGAACAACATGATATGATCACTGAATCTGCAGTTAATGGAGAAGATGCGGTCAATGCAGTCAGAATGAATTCCTACGATTTAATTTTAATGGATGTACAGATGCCGGTTATGGATGGGATTAAGGCAACCAAAATTATTAGAGAGGAGTTAGGTTCAGCTGTCCCAATTATTGCCCTTACAGCATTTGCTATGAAAGGTGATAAAGAGAAGTATCTTTCAAAAGGAATGAATGGGTTTTTGGCTAAACCATTTCAGGAAAATGAATTGTTACACTTGCTCTCGGAATTTTTCAAGGTAAAATCTATTCAAGAAACTCACCAAAGAAATAGCGAAATAGAACAAGCGGATCGTTATTCCTTGGATGAATTGGTTGCTATTTCAAAGGGAAATTCTGAATTCATAAAGAAAATGATTGAAACCTTTCAGACCAGTACACTAATTTCATTGGAACAAGCCAAAAAAGCTTTCAAGGAAAACGATTTTGTTCAGGTGAGGAAATTGGCGCATAAGATCAAGCCATCCATCAAAATGCTTCGAATCCATGAAGTTAGTGATGAAGTAATTGAAATAGAAAAACAAATAGAAGAGCAAAAAAAGTCACAGAGAATGATTTATTTGATGGACCATTTAGATCAGGTTCTTCATTGGGTAGCAAATGATTTGAAATCAAAATATAAATGAAAACAAAAGAAGAAATATTCGACTATGCGGAATCCCTTATGGATAAATTGGGATTTAAAATAATTAAACAAGATAGAGAACGTCCTTGGGGAGGCTTTCTGGTATTAGATGAAAGCCAGGCGGCTGAATTTGCAAAGGAATTTTTTCCAGAGGAAGATTTTGAATCCCTGAAGATTTCCGAAAAGTTAAGCCCAAAGATTTTATTGGTAGCACCCGCTAAGCGGTTAAGTTGGCAATATCATTTTAGAAGAGCTGAGATTTGGAGATGTGTTGCAGGCAAGGTAGCAGTGGCAACAAGTGACAGTGATACCGAAAAAGAAATCAAAACCTTGGTAGAGGGAGACAAAATTAAATTAAAGCAAGGCGAGAGACATCGCCTCATAGGCTTGGAAGATTGGGGGGTGGTGGCAGAGATTTGGCAGCATACAGATGCATCCAATCCATCAGATGAGGAAGATATCGTACGCCTACAAGATGATTTTGGAAGATGAATTGAAGTATTTTGATTCCAGTTTCTAGAAAATAATTCCAATTTTTGGAAAACTTGATTTTAAAAAGTGCCTTAGATCGATTCTAGGGCACTTTTTTGTTTTGGTCTCAAATTGGAAATAGGAGATGGAAAATAGAAACAATGAAAAATATTAAAATTTTACCGGCCTTTATAGTAGATGATGATCCTTTCTGGTCAGCAATTCTTAAGCAAATCCTCACTGAAATTGGCTTCTCGAAAGTTTTCACTTTTGAAAGTGGTGAGGAGTGTCTCAAACACATTCATCTCAATCCAGGATTAATCTTTTTGGATTATCAAATGGAGAATTCAGATGGATTGGAAATTCTTAAAGAAGTGAAGAGTTATTATCCGGGAATTGAGGTTGTTTTTTGTACCGCTTTGGAAAATCTAGAGGTAGCAATTGCCGCAATTGAATTTGGCTCTGTAGAATATTTGTTAAAAAGTAATGTCACAGAAGAGCTAGTAAGAGATATCGTTTCCAATTTTCAAACTGCTAAAATAGCTTAATCAAATCACTATGCCTTTTACATTTTCACATCCTGCAGCTATTCTTCCTTTTTCGAATACAAAAAACCGTCTTTCCCAGACTGGTTTGGTGATTGGAAGTATTGTACCTGATTTGGAGTTTTACTTAAAGTTAAAATTGGGTGAAAATATAGGGCATAAGATTTCGGGAATCTTGATATTTGATCTTCCTGTTGCCATACTTTTCGCAGTGGTATTTCATTGTATCATTAAGTACCCATTGTTTAAAGCAAGTCCAGCTTGGATTAAATCCAAAACGGTCAAATACCTTGATTTCAATTTGATTTTGTCTTTAAAAAGAAATTGGATATGGTTTCTAGTTTCAATCATCCTTGGGATTATTAGTCACTTAGGATTAGATGGGATGACTCACTATGATGGTTGGTTGATTCAGCTCTTCCCACTTTTTAAAAATGAGCTATCTGTTTCTGGATTTTCGTTTCCAGTGTATGAGTTGCTACAATACAGCTTTAGTTTATTTGGGTTATTATTTGTTGTAAATTTCCTTTTAAACTTAGAATCAAAGTCGATTTCAAATTCAAATCAATTCAGAATAGAAAGATTTTGGTTGATAAGCTTCGTAGGATTTGGCTTGGCCATACTCACCAGAACAATCTTTTTCCCTGAATTCATTTCTTTTTGGGATGTTTTTATGATGTGCGTGGGAGCATTGATCTACGGTTTATTTATAGCCTCTATAGTTGAGAAAATACTGGAAACTAGAAGATTAAACAGTAATAGCGAGCTCAACAAATTTATCAATTCCCGAAGTGTTGATCCAAGGCTCGAAAGTAGATCCTTTTTTGTAGAGCAAGATAAATCTTTTGGAGTGTTCGGCAAGGGTATAATGCATATGGATAACCTCATTGACAAATCCAAGGTCGTTGTCAGTCAGTCCACGAATATCCAAATAAACCAAGTTGCAGTCTCTCTTCAGGATTTCGGGCAATTTGCTTCTCAGGATTTCGGTGGAGCTTCCTTTGGCATCACCAATCACTTCCACTTTCAAAGCAGGTTTTTTCTCGCCTGTTATCAAAAAATCACTGATTTGTATTTTCATAGTATCAAGAGTTTGAAGAAATATATTAATACTCCTGTTAAACTTATAGGCTTTTTGGGATTAATTTTATTTCCTTTCCTCGTGAATGGACAAGGTGAAGCTATAGATCCAGCGAAAAGAGAGCAGTTCATCCAGAAAGCCAGCGAACTGAGAAGTGAGGAAAATTATGTGGGAGCTATTTCTCAGTTAGACAGCATTCTTATTAATGATCCCACTGATGCACAAATTTTATTATTCAAAGGAGATTTATGTTTACAAAATCAAGACTTTGGCCAGGCTGTGGAAGTTTTCAATAATTTGATTCCTTTAGACTACGAAAGTACCATTGTAAAAATCAATCTTTCCTATGCACTTTTTATGAGTAAAAAGCCTTCCAAAGCTTTGGAAGCTGCTTTTAATGCCTGGAGCCAAGATCAAGAGAATAAAAGTGCCACCGTCAATTATTTCAATGCGATGCTTTGGAATATCAAAACTAAAGAGGCTGAATCTTTCCTTTCTGAGAATATAAATTTGGTGGATCCAGATCAGGCATTGGTAATGAAAGCAAGGTTGTATACGACAGCGGGTAATTATTCCGATGGTCTGGCGTATTACGATACGTTGGTTCAAAAATTCCCAAAAGCTCCTTATATCCAAGAATATACGGAGGTTTTGATCGGTAAGAAACAATGGAAAAAATCCGAATTTTTGATCAGTACTTATGAGACAGAGCTGTCCTCCTCTCAGATTCAAAAATTAAAAGGAATGATCAATGAAAGATCTGTGCAAACTGCTGGAGTAATGGTTGGATATTTTGCGGATGTCGCAAAAAACACAAGAACAGAACAATCTATTTTTTGGCAAAATCAAAGAAACGCACCACTACAATTAGGTTTCCGAGCAGGGTCAAGCCAGGTAAAAGCACCAGAAGGTCAATTAACTAAATCTAAATTTTTGTCAGGTGCTGCGAATGTTAATTGGAATCAAGCTTGGCAAAGTAGTGCTGAGGTTGTTATACAACAAGTAAGCCCCGATACTGGTGAATCATTTATGGGAGTGACCGGTAAATTCGAAACCAAATTTCAGCCGAATGATAGAAGAATGTTTGGTTTGACCTATAGCTCTGATCTGTTGAATTTTACAGCTGATTTGTTAGGTAAGAACATTAGAAGTCAAAACCTTGGTTATTTAACCCACATCATGTTTGGAGGAAAAACTGGGTTCTATTCTCAGGCCAGCTATGGCATGCTTAATGATCAGAATTCTAGAATTCAATTCTTTGGATCTATCTATCGTTTGCTGAGAACAGAACCGACTTTAAAAAGTGGGATTAATTTTTCTGCCTTGGGCTATAGTGATTCTGAAACTGATTTGTACTTCGCCCCAGATAGATTTTTGAGTACTGAGGTATTTGTGGACTATAGCACCCCAATGCCTTTAGTATCAAAAATGGCTTTAAAATTTCAGGGAGCCGCAGGTTATCAGAAAATAGAAAATCAAGATTGGGATCCAAGCTTTAGAGTACAAGCAGAATTGAATTATCGAGTTAATGGCTTTGATTTTGGATTGAATGGTCAGTTTTCTAATGTGGCTGCCTCCTCTGGAACAGGCTATAAATTTCAATACTTCACTTTAAGAGTAAGTAAAAGTTTTAAATAGAGTGCGAAACAGTTGTTTCAATCACCCCTGCCTTTCCCATTTTGGTTATAAGCCAAAGGGAAGGGCTTTTTTATGGATTTTTTAATCTTGCTACCATAATTCCGCATTGACTCTTATTTCCTGCTAAGTAGTCACTAAGTGGCTTTTCTGAGATTTCTACTTCCATATTTTTAGAACTAGCATGGAGTAGGTGAATTCTTCCATTTTTTTCAATAGCAAATCCTGTATGTACTATATCTAGATTGGGCATCGAGGTTGTAATGGCGATTAAATCACCTGATTGAATATTCTTTTCGAGAGAAGCGATTTCTGCTTTTGGAATAAAGAAGTATTCACGTTTGGCTATTATTGATTCAGCTTCTTTGATGGCACTTAAATTCTTTGCTTCACTTAGCTGTCTGTAAAATTGAGGATTTTCAGACATGAAAGTTGGCGCATTGGGGTAGGGAGCCCCCCCTATTTTGGAGGTAACATCTTCTATGATTCCTTTTTCCTGATTTTCAAAGATCCAATCGGAGAAATAATGCAGGCGAGAAGGGTAGCCTTTATTGATTCCATCTCGATATCTGAGTTGTTCCAATTCACTTTCAAAGTCTTCAAAGGTAAATTTCCCTTCTTCTACTAGTCTGGTCATGGTTACTACTGTTTCTAAAAAAGTAGTACAGTCCAGTCCTGTGAGATTAATAACCAATTTTTCAGAACCTGGCAGTTCTAGTGTTTTTTCGACGTATGGCGTTTCTAGAAACCACTTACCGATTTCTATGTTGAGCTCGTTTGCTGATTTGTCTAAATAATTGCCCTCAGAAAGTGTAGCCAGATAGTTTTCCAGTTTTTCACGGCTTTCAAGGGTGCATACGGTTTGGGCTTGGGTGAAAAAGGAAATCCAAACGAGTGAAAAAGCTAGTAGAAATTTCAATTTAGGAGAGTTTTGAATGTGTCGAAATCTACTTCATTTTTTAATAAATGGAAAAATAAATGATAAACTAGACTGTCAGAACGTATCTTAAAATTCATTTAAATTTCAAGAAACCTCTTACAATAAACTTGGCTACTAGAAGAAATCCCACTATTCTGCATAGAAAGCACTCTATTTAACATGAGATCAATTTTAATTAAAATCCAGTTTACCGTCCTTCTACTTTTTGCTTTGCAAAGTTTTTCTCTTGGGCAAAAAGCGTTTTACGTTTCACCAAATGGTAATGACGGAAATCCAGGG
Organism: Algoriphagus sp. SE2; assembly: GCF_039563885.1. Classification (NCBI taxonomy): domain Bacteria; kingdom Pseudomonadati; phylum Bacteroidota; class Cytophagia; order Cytophagales; family Cyclobacteriaceae; genus Algoriphagus; species Algoriphagus sp. SE2. The sequence continues at coordinate 199,022 of NZ_JBCLWJ010000003.1, forward strand.
AATGAAGCATCACCTTTTTCAAGTTTAAGTTATGCTAAAGAAGTCATTAAGGACTTCAAAGCTAATAACCTTAATGAATCTGTGTCCTTGATATTGAAAGATGGGACTTACTATCTTGAGGAATCCTTGATTTTTGAAGAAAGGGAATCGGGTACAGAAGATGTTCCTTATATAATAAAAGCAGCTGATGGGGAGAAAGTGGTGATTAGTGGTGGAAAGTTGTTGGAGTTAAATTGGAGAATTCAGGGTGACTTACTAGTTGCCAATGTCCCGAAAGGGTTCGATTTTTCTTCGCTTTATATCAATGGTAAAAAGCAGATCCGAGCCAGATACCCAAATTATCAGGAAGGAGTTAATCCTTTTAATGGCTTTGCTGAAGATGCACTTTCCAAGGAAAGAATAGCCAGTTGGAAAAATCCTGAGGGTGGTTATATCCATGCTTTGCATCAGGGTCGATGGGGAGGAATGCATTATATGATCACCGGAAAAGTTGGAAAAGACAGCCTGATTTATGAAGGGGGGTGGCAGAATAACAGGGAAAGTGGATTGCATCCCAGATTCCGTTATGTAGAAAATATTTTCGAAGAACTGGACAGCCCAAAAGAATGGTTTCTAGATCCCAAAAAAGGGCTTCTGTATTTTTTTCCTGAGGAAGGTATAGCAAGAGAGGATATCCAGAAAGTGGAAGTTGGGCTTTTGGAAAACCTGATCTCATTTAAAGGAAATTCTGAAAATCCTGTCAAGCACATCAAAATTCAGGATATCACTTTTACTCAAAGTTCACCCACATTTATGAAAACTGAGGAACCTTTGATGCGAAGTGACTGGACGATTTATAGAAATGGAGCTATTCTTTTAGATGGAACGGAAAATATTTCCATTGAAAACAGCAAGTTTCAGGACCTAGGAGGCAATGCAATTTTCGTTAGTAATTATAATAGGAATGTTGCAATCAAAGGAAATTTGATCGAGGAAATAGGAGGCAGTGGGATAAGTTTTGTTGGAAATCCGGAAGCTGTACGCTCCCCATCTTTCAACTACCATGAGTTTGTTCCAGAGAATGAAATTGATACTATTCCCGGACCGAAAACTTCGGATTATCCATCCAACTCCTTTATTGCTGATAATTTGATTAGAAATATCGGAACCATTGAAAAACAGGTAGCGGGAGTTCAGATTGAAATGGCGATGGATTTGCATTTAGTGCATAATACTATTTACAATGTTCCAAGAGCTGGCATTAACATCGGTGATGGTGCTTGGGGTGGGCACATCATTGTACTCAATGATGTATTCAATACCGTAATGGAAACGGGCGATCATGGGGCTTTCAACTCCTGGGGAAGAGATCGATTTTGGCATCCCAATAGAGAAACCATGAATGAATTAGTTGCTAAGCATCCAGATTGGATAAAGTTTGACGCCATTAAAACCACCATTATCCGTAATAATCGATTCCATTGCGATCATGGATGGGACATTGATTTAGATGATGGGTCCAGCAATTATGAGATTTATAACAACCTATGCTTGAGCGGAGGAATTAAACTTCGGGAAGGATTTTATAGAACGGTTTATAATAACATTACCGTAAATAATGGCTTTCATCCTCATGTTTGGTTTAAAGAAAGTCATGATGTTTTCACTCGAAATATCGTGATGACATCTCACAAGGAGATCGGGGTGGATTATTGGGGAGATAAAGTTGATGAGAACTTTTTTACTTCTGAGGCCGATCTTGAAAAAAGTAGGGAGTTTGGAGTAGAAAACAGCGGAGAGTTTGGGGATCCTGGTTTTATAGATCCAACGAATGGTGATTTTAGACTTAAGGAAGATTCACCGGCAATTCAGGCTGTAGGATTTGAGAATTTCAACATGGATGATTTTGGTGTGACTTCGGTAGAATTGAAAAAGATAGCTGAATCTCCAAAAATCCCATTGCTATTATTTGAATCTGAAAAGGACAAATCAGAGATCCTAGAATGGCATGGATTCAAGGTGAAAAATATGGAGACACTCGGTGAGCAATCTGCAGCAGGGTTAAATGAGATTACGGGTGTTTTGGTGATTGATATACCTGAATATATGACTGGCACTGCTGCAAATCAACTTCAAAAAGGTGATGTGATTTTAGGATGCTATGACGATGAAATCAGCGATATTATTTCTTTGATGAAATCTGAAAAAGGAAATAATTGGAAGGGGAGATTAGTCCTTAAAGTTTGGAGAAATCAGGGGTTTGTTACTTTGGAACTATAATTAGCTTGTTAAAAGGGGTTTCAAATCTTACGGATTGACACTCTTTCAACTAGTGATGTCATTTGACTACAATCTCATCTACGAATAGAAATCCATTTTGAACGTTTGGTGCAAGTACCTTGATAAATCTGGCTTTTTTTCTTCTAGAGAACCTTTGAAGTCTTTTAGGACTTTCTCTTTTTCTGATACAAGAACATCATTTTCTATTCGAAGTACAGTTTCAAAAATTTTCCCATCAGAGGATAACGAAACTTCCATGTACCCGGGCTTAAATACGCCTGGTCCTGCCCCTTGCATAAAGGTTGCCGAAATCAAATTCAAGCTAGGTTTATCTCAAAGGCAGCCGTGATTTGGTAGAAGGTGAAACCAATATTGCAAAAAAGTAGGTGGCTTGTAGATATAAAAAAGGGGATATCTTTTTTGAGTTAAGCCATTCCTAGTTCTACATATCGACTTTTTTCTGAACATAGAGGTAAGATTTCGAAGAGATTCAAATGATTTTAAATGACGCCTAATCTTTTTGGTAAGAACACGTAGAGCTGAAAGGCTTTTTAATCTATCAAATTATTGCCTAATATTAGTTTTGACATTGATTTGTCTACTTATGTATTTTACGTTTTTGAAAAAGTAACTATAGAGCAAAATGAAGAAAGGGATAGGGTTTATTGCGATTTTTTTATTGGGTTTTATTGGAAATTTGTATTCTCAATCCCAGCTAACCTTACCCGATATTTATTCTAATGGAGTCTATAATCAGAATCGGTTTGGTCCTATTCGCTGGATGAAAGATTCCAAAGGATATTCTAGCATTGAAAAAAGTACCATTCAGGAGGGCGATGATATTGTTAAATATGATGCCCTTACCGGAAACAGAACAATCTTAATATCGGCTGAAGAATTAATTCCTTCAGGGAGCAGTAAACCAATTTCTGTGGCAGATTATGTCTGGTCGGAGGACAATAGCAAGCTCCTAGTATTCACCAATACCAGAAGAGTTTGGAGATATCATACAAGAGGTGATTATTGGGTTTTAGATTTGAAAACGCGTAAACTGAGTCAGTTGGGCAAAGGTATTCCCGCCACCACACTGATGTTTGCCAAATTTTCTCCTGATGCATCAAAAGTGGCTTATGTAAGCCAAAACAATATTTTTGTGGAAACCCTTGGATCAGGGGAAATCAAAAAAGTAACCTCTGATGGGGGAGAATTTACCATTAACGGAACCTTTGATTGGGTATATGAGGAAGAACTGAGTTGTAGAGATGGATTTAGATGGAGTCCCGACGGAAAAAACATTGCCTATTGGCAATCAGACACTAGAAATGTCGGTACTTTTTATCTGATCAATAATATTGATTCAATCTACTCTAAGCCCATTCCTTTACCCTATCCTAAAGTAGGGGAATCGCTTTCAGCTGTTAAAATCGGAGTAGTCTCTATTGAAGGAGGGGAAACCAAATGGTTTGATGTTCCTGGTGACCCTAGAAATAATTATCTGGCTAGAATGGAATTTATTCCGAATTCACAGGAAGTGATGGTGCAGCAACTCAACCGGCGCCAAAACATCAATACCGTATGGACGGGTAATATCCAAACTATGGGTTTAACCAAAATTCTGATTGAGGAGGATTCGGCCTTTTTGGATGTCCATGACAATATTAGGTGGTTAGAGGATGAGAAATTTTTCACCTGGACCAGCGAACGGGATGGTTGGTTGCATTTATACAAAGTTTCCAGAGATGGCAGTCAGATGGAATTGATTACTCAAGGAGACTTTGATGTAGAGCGAATCAGCCATATTGACCCAGCCAATGGGTATGTGTATTACATTGCCTCCCCTGAAAACTTCACTCAGCGGTACCTTTATCGAAGTTTACTGAGCAAAATTGGAAAAGCGGAACGGATCACTCCGGTGGAATTGTCTGGACAGAATGCCTACCAAATTTCAATCGATTCAAAATTTGCCATTCACACTTTTCAAAACACCACCACTCCTCCTGTTTATTCCTTAATTAACCTGCCAAACCATAAGGAAATCAGGATGTTGGAAGATAATCAAGAATTAAAGGACAAGTATTCAGCCTTGGATCTAAATCCAAAAGAGTTTTTTAAGGTGGATATTGGAGATGTGGAATTAGATGCATGGATGATAAAGCCAAAGGACTTTGACCCAGAAAAAAAGTATCCACTTTTGTTTTATGTCTATGGAGAGCCTGCAGGAGCTACCGTGCAAGATTCCTGGGGAGGGGGGGATTTATGGCATCATTACATGGCTCGTTTGGGATATGTAGTTATCAGTATCGATAATCGTGGTACCAAAACTCCGCGGGGCAGGGAATGGCGTAAATCTATTTATGGTCAGATAGGAATTCTGGCATCCTACGATCAAATGAATGCTGCAAAGCAAATACTAAAAACCTATGACTTTATAGATTCTTCCAGAGTAGGTATCTGGGGTTGGAGTGGAGGAGGGCAGATGACGCTCAATGTGATGTTCCGCTATCCTGAAATCTATAAAGCAGGTTTGGCGGTATCATTTGTATCCGATCAGCGGCTTTATGATGCCACCTACCAAGAGCGCTACATGGGACTATTGGAAGATAATCAGAAAGGATATCGAGACGGTTCCCCAATCACTTATGCGGAAAATTTAGAGGGAGAACTCATGATCATCCATGGAACTGCCGACGATAACGTTCATTACCAGAGTTTTGAAATGTTGGTGGATAAATTGATCAAATACAATAAACAATTCTCCATGATGTCTTATCCAATGCGCTCTCATGGAATAAACGAACGTGAAAATACTTCCCTTCATCTCAGAGAGACCATGAAAACCTTCTGGTTGAGAAGTTTACCAGCTGGAGGAAGATAAATTGAAGTACTTATGAAGACCTTTTCAAAAGAAACATACCTCGAACGTAGGAACCAATTAAAAAGAAAAATGGGATCCGGTGTTTTGCTTTTTCTCGGAAATGAAGAAAGCAGCATGAACTTCAAAGACAACTGGTATCCATTTAGGCAGGATAGTACGTTTCTCTATTTTTTCGGGTTGGATATGCCCGGACTCACTGCAGTGATCGATGTGGATCAAGATATAGAAATTATTTTTGGAGATGACTTGACCACCATAGAAACTATTTGGCAGGGCTCGCATCCTCCATTATCGGATTTGGCTTCTGATATCGGGGTTGAGAAAACTAAATCAAAAAGCGAAATCTCCAAATTCCTTGACACAGTTGATCGACAAAGAATCCATTTTCTTCCTCCCTACAGGCCTGAAAATAGCCAAAAATTAGAGAGTTGGTTGACTAAATCACATCTTGAAATTCAGTCCTTAGTTTCAGAGAAATTCATTAAAGCGGTCGTCTCTTTGAGATCTATAAAGTCGGAAGAAGAAATCCTGGAAATCACCAATGCAGTGAACATGAGTGTGAAAATGCATAAGCGGTTAATGCGGGAAGCAAAGCCAGGCATGAAAGAATATGAACTTCTTGGGCTGGTGAACCATGAAGCGATTTCCTCAGGAGGAAGTGTTTCATTCCCACCCATCATTACGATTGATGGACAGATTCTTCATAACCATAACTATTCCAACACGCTAGAAGAAGGGAAGATGCTTTTGGGGGATTTTGGAGCTGAATCAGCCATGCACTATGCCGGTGATATTACGCGTACCATTCCCGTCGGACCTAGATTTTCAGATTCTCAGAGAGATATTTATCAGATAGTACTCGATGCTTATCAATCTTCTGTTTCACTTTGCAAACCGGGAGTAAGATTTAAAGATGTACATCTTTCGGCCTGCAAGAAGTTGGCTGAGGGATTAAAAGATCTGGGGGTTATGAAAGGGAACTTGGATGATGCGGTACATCATGGGGCTCATGCACTATTTTTCCAATGCGGTTTAGGTCATATGATGGGGATGGACGTTCATGATATGGAAGACTTGGGAGAGCAATATGTAGGATACAACGATGAATTACTTAAGAGTACAGAGTTTGGTCTGAAGTCACTCAGACTCGGTAAAGAACTTGAAAAAGGCTTTGTCATTACAATTGAACCGGGTATTTATTTTATCCCTAAGCTGATCGAACGATGGGAGGGAGAAAAATTACACAGCGATTACATAGACTATGCTGCACTTGCAAAATTCAAGGATTTTGGCGGAATCCGAGTGGAGGATGGCTTTGAAATTACAGAGAATGGAGCGAGACTTTTAGGGAAACCTTTGGAAACAGAAATCAGTGAAGTGGAGGGGCTTAGATCAGGTGTTCTTAGCAATTAAGCCAACTTCATCCTACCATTAAAGGTAGTTCAGTTTAAATTATCTTGGTGGATTGCACCTCATTCATTTTTTTTATAGTAAAGATTACAAAAGAAAAACCTGACACATTGGGCCAGGTTTTTTTCTTCGGGGATAGTTTTAGCGGGAAAGTAGCTTTGAATTGTAAGAATTGATTTCCAATCTATATTTCTTCACTTTTCCGATAATTGTAAGGCCCGTTCCATTACAGGGTCTTTTTGATGAAGAATAACTAATGCAGAAGGTCTGATTTCTTCATCCGGTAAAATCCCTCGATTTTGGTCAATATTTTCCCCTAAATCTGCCATATGAAAACCTATTCTTGGTATTCCTAGATCAATTTTGGAATGAGGCAGGGTGACAATCGAGAAGAACCCACTGCTATTCCCTTCAGCTCCTCCTGCTGTCTCTTCTCCGATAATAAAAACTCTTTGGTCCGATTGTGCCTTAGAGGCAAACTCAGTGGTTACGGAGAAACTTTGACCGTCTAAGAGTAAAACAACTTTGCCTTTAAATGCCAAGGGATGTGGTTCTTCTAATTTGAGGCCTGAGCCTTTTACAAATTGGTAGATTCCATCTTTTTCTTTGGAAAATGAGTTGGCTATTCGAAAAATCTTGGAAGTGTGATGATCAAAGTCGACAGATGAATTGGGGCGGGTACTTAGGTATCTATAATAATGAAAAGGTTTCAACGCTAGGTATTTGTAAAGCTCAATTCCCAATTTTTCATTTCCTCTTTCATTTCCTCTAAGGTCTAGAATTAGGTTGGATATGCCTTCTTCAGAAAGCGTTGTGAAAGAGCTTTTAAAAAACTTTTTTAAATCTGGCTCTCCCTTCATCGAGAAGAACCGATCAATTTTAAGGACAGCAGTCCTGTCATTCACTTTTTTGAATGAAAAGGGATCTTGAGATGCTGGGTAAGTTTTCTCAATTTCGGTTTTGCTGATACCTTTTCCTTCCCAAGTTTGCTGGGTTCCATTCACAATCCAATCAACCCTATAGGAATCTGAGATACCATATTCAGTAGCATAATAGGCAGAGAAAAATCGATTCAATTCATAATATTTTCCTCCCAGACTTTCTCCATCCCCATAAGTCAAACTTTGAAGAAGTAGTTTTTTATCTCTTGAATGGGGACTCCATTTATAGCAAGTACCTCAGGTAATTCAGGAATAGCCTCATTTAAAAAGTGATGAATTGCATAAACTTTATCCTGCTCAAAATATAATTTGATCGGGAAAAGATTGTCCTCAAAAAAAGCATAATGCTGGTCTTTTCCCTAAACAATCCATTTGATATGACCGTCTTTTAGTTGAACCAAAGCAGGTCGTAGCAGCTTGTAAAATTCCTGCTGAGATAGTGGCTGGTTAAGACCTTTTTCGATGGTTTCAAAGAGCTGATCAAATTCTTCCTTTGTGGTATATCGGTACATTTCAGGATGAAAAGTCTCCAGAGCTTCCTTGAAAATATGGAAGTCACTCTTCATCTGTTCAGGAGAGAGTGTTTGTGAGTAAAGTCCTTGGGTAAAAAGGTATAGTATTACAAGAATTCTAAATCGATTTTTCATGATTTTCATTTTTAATCCAGATGCTGTCGGGTTTAAAAAGGTTGCTTAACAACTGAAAAAATTTGAAACGCTGCAAACTTTGAAAATGGGGCTTACTAAAAGGAGGGTCGTGTTCGCTTCCATTAATACCGAGGTCAAGGACCCTTTTCTGATTTTTTGAAAAAGTGGACATAAAAAAACCTGACATTTTCGTATCAGGTTTTCTCGTTATATCTCTTTTAAATTCAATTCTTTAGGCTGTTTTTTATTTTAAAAAATCTTAATTTTCAATTAAGTAGTTCCAAGAAATATTAAAACTCTGGGTAAATTTTATTTAAAAATCACCATTAGCTGAAGGTTGTTTTTTTCCTCAATACGAGATCGAATTATAGCCCAAAGCCTGTAATTGAAGAACGCGTATCGTGTAAGTTTCTACGACATCCAATCCCGGAAAAAGCTGCTCTTTTGAAACTCCAAGTCTTTTCATCGCGACACTACAAATACTAACCCGGACTATGCCTTTATACTTCTCAAAATACTTTTCAAGTTCAGATTCTTTCATCATCGTTTTGACGACTGGGCCTTTCATTACAATTTCAAAATTTTCAATCTCGACTCCATTTTCTATGAAGGTATCATATACCGATAATGCGCTTTTGAAACCATCCTCATCTTTTACTCCAAAGACATAGTTTGGTGTTTTACTGAGGTCGGTAATGGTTTCTTTTTTAAGGTTTGTCTGACCGAAACAGGTTTCATTTCCAAGAAAAATGAGAGTAAGTGTTATGAGGCATAAAAGTGATTTTTTCATATTCGAAGCTGGGTTTGGGAATTCTTATAACATAAGAAGCTTAAAAATAAGGATTTTGTAGGAAAGAAGGGGAGGAAAGTGAAAACGTAACGTAGGAAGTAAAGTAAAAAACTTCTAAGAAATGAGTGGCTTTTGCTCCCCCTGTTGACAAAAGCTGCAGCTTAGTAGTTAATCATTAAATTTTGATTCTACTACTTTGATGGATTTTTTATTGGTTTTTTAAAGTTTGGGCAACTTGATCATAGGCTTCTTGTGAGAGAACCTCTGTCCAAATAGTCTCTCCACTATAGATAGCAAGATAGGTAACGTCCTTTTCTTTGGAAGATGCGTGCCAATGCTCTATGTCAGGAGTACATTTCAATATATCCCCCTCTTTCAAACGTACGGGATCTTTCCCTTTTTCTTGATAATACCCTTCACCCTCTACTATGACCAATACTTGAGAGGTGGTATGTTTATGCCAATCCAAAGTTGAATTTGCTTTAAAAGTCGCTTTGGTTATGTTGTAACTGAACATTTCATCTGCTCTCAATAGTCCATTTAACCAAGCTTCCCCAATATAGTGCGTGTTGGGTGCTTTATTCCCTTCTTCATGGTAAGAACGGATTGAGTAGGGGTTGTTTTGAGAAAATCCCAAAAGCGGAAGACATAGTAATGTTAAAAGGATAAAGGATTTCATCATATGAGGAGTTTTTTCGGAATATAGCAATAAAAACCCCGCATTTCTGCAAGGCTTCTCCTCCTCCTTTATTGAAAAATGCAGCTGGGTCGAGCCTTAAATATTGAAAAATAAAGATCCCATCAAATAGGAGAAGTTTTTTTCCAAAATAAATCCTCAAACTCCCTAGCGCTCATTTATTATTTCATAAAATAAAAATTGAGATCCAAGCTTGATAATGCACTTTTTCAAAATAATTAGGACAGCTTAAGATTTATGACAGACCATCTTTTTTCAGTCTATAAATCAATTAAAGTTTAGCTGTTTAACTTATACATCGAGATAAGCCAAATATACATCCTAGTCAAATACTTCTTTTTGAAAGCTAAACCTTTGGATAAATCAAAATCTAAAAACTATGCGTTTCATTCTTATCTTAATCGTTCTTTTGACTAGTTCGCTCACAGGATTCACACAATCTGGCTATGAAATTTTTGGAAAGGTGTCAGGCCTGGGGGATACTTCTTTACTGGTCTTGCATTTCAATGGTAATGAGTATCCAGAATTAGACACCATCCTCACTCAAAATGATCAGTTTCATTTTTCGGGCTCGGTCAAAGCACCCTATTTTATCCAACTACTCAGATATACCTCTGAAGGGCAAACCAAAAAATTGACTGAATTCATCCTTGAAAATTCAGCCATTACGATTTCAGGAAGTTCTTTAGACTATGAGGATATCCAAGTCTCGGGTTCTGAAAGTGATTTAATCTTGAAAGAGTATTTGGAAAAAGACGGGGAACTTAAAAGTAGGCTTCTTTCCCATTCTGAGGAAAAATCTATTGTTGATCAAAGTCCAACAGCTGCTAATAGATTAGCACCAAGAGTCCAGCTTCTGAAAGAGTATGTGAGAAAATACTCCGATACAGTTGTCGGTTCTCTGTTACCTAATTTTTGTCATATCGAAAATGAATTATCACAATCAGATTACGATGAAATTTACACATCGCTAGGCGATGAAGCTCAAAATTCCTACTACGGGCAGCTCATTAAAGAAAAAAGCAAAAATCAATAAAATCATTTACATTCATCACTAAGCCGATATTATGGCTATAAATTATTCATTTATGAGATTTCTTTTCCTCATCCTATGCATCCTCAGTTTTCAAACCTGGAATACTAAAGACGTTTTCGGTCAAACTCATAAGGTAGAAAAAGGTGCAATTAAACTCGCAATTAAAGTCACTTTAGATGACAGAATATTACCTATCGATAGCCTTTGCGATGGATTTGATCCCCTGACTAAAGTCCCTCTCAATTTGGTAATCCCTGAAGGAAGTTCTTTGGGCGTCATTCCTGATTCGATGGGGCCTGTTGATATAGCTCTAGTTGTTAATAATGAAGCACCTAAGTACATCAATCGCCCGAATAATAGATCAAACGGATTTAGCATGAGCTCCTCTCCGGGATCTGAGAATAGCTATGCCTTCATTAATGAAACTAATCAAGATACGCTGAAAATCAGCTGGAAAGTGGGGTACGCGCCTTTGCAACTGGCGGATCTGTATCCCGCTGAATATTTCAAGAACTATGTGGCCCTTCAAATTCAATACATTTTTGAAGACTATCCGGATTCTTCTCAATATGATTGGGGAGCTGTGGAATACATTGAAAATATCAATGAAAGAGGAATCCCCGTTTCTCCTTCTTTTCCATATTCCGATAACGGGCTCTATTTTGTGGTAGACCAATTGACGGAGGATGCGAAAGTTCAATTAAAGGGGTTTCATAAAGAGATTCAGTCCTTAGATACCAAAAACCCATTTGATCTTTTTCTATATGAAGACTTAAATCCGGGGGAGTATGAATTAGTTGTTTGGCCATATGAGGGCGCCTCGGAGGCTATCAGTTTACACTATGCTTTTGTGATTCAGAATCCTTGGTGGAAGGAAGCTCCTGCTTTGGTAGGATTTGGGATGGGGCTTGTGTTAGTCGTCGGAGGGATAGGATTTATTTTTTTTAGAAATCAACAAAAACGAAAGACCAAAGAATTAGAGTGGTCCCAGCGATTAACTGAAGCAGAATTAACAGCAATCAGGGCTCAATTGAATCCACATTTTCTATTCAATGCGCTCAATTCCATCCAAAATTTGGTTAGTCAAGAAAAAAATGACTTGGCTAATTCTTATATCCTAAAGCTAAGTAAATATCTGAGACGAGTTCTTTCTATCTCTAATAAGCAGTTTCATGACCTAGAACAGGAAATTGAATTGACAGAATTGTATTTGGATCTGGAGAAATTGAGATATGAATTTTCTGCCACGGTACATGTTGATTCAGCAGTGCCCGTAAGTACCTTAATCCCCGTTATGCTGCTTCAGCCCTATGTGGAAAATGCAGTCAAGCATGGGGTCGCATCTTTGGGTAAGGAGGGGGAAATACAAGTCGTATTCTCAAGAAAATCGGATTTTCTCCAGATAGAAATTTTGGATAATGGACCAGGACTAAAAGAAGCGAATGAATTGTCCACCGGCCTGGAATTGGGTAAAAAGCAGATTCAAAATCTGAATCATATATATTTAGGAGAAGCGACTGTTGAAATAAGTAACAGGATGGATCAGTCAGGTGTCCGCGTATTAATTAAACTTCCATTAGAATCATGAGCTATAAAGCATTAATCATTGATGATGAGTCGGGGAACCGCGAGTTTTTGGTAGGTTTGCTGAAATCCCATTGCCCTGATATCATCAGTGTATCGGAAGCCTCCTCTGCATCAGAGGGGCTTTCGCTTCTGGAAAAATTGGATCCGGATGTTGTTTTTCTGGATATTGAAATGCCGGGAGGAAATGGGTTTGATTTTTTAAATAAAGTAGGAGAGGTGAATTTCAAAATTATTTTTGTTACCGCCTATGATGCCTATGCCTTAAAGGCTATTAAGTATTCGGCTCTGGATTATCTGCTTAAACCTGTTGATCCGGAGGAATTGGTTAAAGCGGTGGAAAAGCTGTCCAATTTCAGTTCAGATTCCAACCGAATTGGGTTTTTGAAGCATAATCTTTCGCATCGGGAAGACCGGAGAATCGCACTTGCTACCCAAGATGAAGTGCTCTTTGTACGGTTGGATGATATTATCCGTTTAGAAGCAGAGGCCAACTATACCCGGATTTATATTTCGAAAGAGTTGCCAGTATTACTTTCCGGAAATCTGGGATCCTATGAACGGCTTTTGCTGGATGATCGATTTTACAGAACCCACCAGTCTCATCTGATAAACAAGGATCATATCAGAAAATATATCAAAACTGAAGGAGGGTATTTCTTAATGTCAGATGGCGCGCAAGTGCCCGTGGCTCGGTTGAAGAAAGAGGAGGTGAAAAGAATCTTTCTGAGTTGACTTGAATTAATTCATTGACTTTTCTCTGAATATTCTTGATATGAAAAAGAAATCTAAGAGTCATTAGCCATGTAAGAAACTGTTTTTACCCATTTAAATAATTAAAGTCTAAAAAACTCATAATAAGGATTAATAAAAGAAGTCAAAAATCTGGTTGAAAGGAGTTTAATGATCCTTTATAAAACCTTTAATTCATAAAAATTGTATCTAACATAGAACCCCTTTAAGGTCAAAGGAGTATTTAGTTGAGATGTTCAAATTCTAAACATGAAAGTATTCTCTATCGCAGTATTTATATCTTTCATTTGTTTTATTGATTTAAATGGTCAGTCTATTCCAGGTCCGGGACGCTATTTTTCAGAAGGGGAAGATATTAAAATCTATGAAAAAATATTTTTAAAACTGAATAGGGATGTTATAAAAGCTGGGGATTCCTTAAACTATTCTGTCTTTACTTTTCATACTTCTGAAAAAAGGGATTTCCCGGAAAGCAAGTACTTAAACCTTGATCTTGTTTCAAGATCCGGTGACTTTATTCTTAATCAGAGATTGATCTTTCAGGATGGAGTTGCTTTTGGAAGAGTTACCATCCCCGAAAAGACACCAGAGGGGGAGTATCTCTTAATAGCCCACACAGATGTTATGAAGGGGGCAATTGATAAGTATTTCTATAAAGGCCTCAGGGTGACAGGTGAACCTATTCTTCCTAAAAATGAAAAGGTGATCTTGGAGTCTTTTCCAGAAGGTGATTTTTTGGTTAAAAATCTGGCAAATAACCTAATTATCAAATCAAGTCATCCCAATGGAAAGGGTCTCGCATACTCGGGGAAAGTACTAAATTCCAATTTTGAAGAAATTGGAGAATTTCAAACCAACGAAGAAGGTTTTTGTAAGTTGCTATTTAAGCCTTCCGATGCAAAAAAATACTACCTAAAAGGTAATAAGTCTGATTTAGTTGAGATTACCCCTGTCCAGGAAGAAGGATTGAATTTAAGGCTAGTAAATCTGGATAAGTTGAATAAAATTTCTTTTGAAATCGAATCAAGTCCTGGAGTTTTGGCGGATAGCCTAACTCTATCCATTCATAATAAGGATTTTCCATTAGTTCATCAACGTCTAGCTTTTAAAGATCATAAAGTATCGATGTCCATCCCTTATGAATTTTTGGCGAATGGATTACATCGATTGGTAGTACAAACAGATCAAAATTCTCAGGTACTATCTCGATATTTTTTTATTGAAGGGCCTGATGAAAATTTGAGAATTAAAGGAATTGAAACTGGAAGTAAAGATAGTTTGATTATCGCTCTCCAGTCGGAAGAAGATATTGGATATCAATTTGGACATTTCACATTTCCTAATGATCCTGGAAGCGAACAGAATTTGGATTTTTTAAGCTATGCTAAATTAGGTGCCTTACTTAAGGAAGATAGCTATCATCTTAAGCGATTTTTCAATCCTTCTTATCCCGAAAGATTAGAATCACTTGATTTATTTTTGTCAACTATCAAATCTTCCCATATAGATGGGTTGGAGCAGGTAATCGAACCTTCCATTTTTGATAGCTTATTCACATATAAACTTCTTTTTTCTGATTCAGAAACAGGAAAACCCCTATTTAAGGAAAGAATCTTGGTTTTTTCGGAAGCCTTAGCTGGCTATAAAGAAACACTCAAAACAGATGAAAACGGCTTGATTACTTTAGCTGACTTATACTTTGTCGGAGAAAAAGAATTCTATTTCGAAAAGGCATTCAATTCACATCAAGATTTCAAGATTGAATTGATAGAAAAAGAAACAAGGAAAACTAATTCGCCAATTCCAAGAAAAATTCTCTATCCAATTTTGGAAATATCAGAACAGACTTCACCCGAGACTAAATCGGAAAAAGGTATGGACTTGGAGTATTATACGGACTTGGAGGCCTTTACGATTGAATCAGAAAGAATTAGAACAGAACAGAAATATAGATATAGACCAGAATCTATGCTTGGATTGGGAAATCGGGTTAAAGTCGCCGAAGAAGAAGTAAGACATCCAAACCCACTCAAACTAGTTGAATCCTATGGAGTTCAGCTAATCCCAACATCCCGGGGCTATTCAGCGAAAATAAAAGGAAGAACCCCTACTATATTTTGGGACGGGATAAAGCTGAATCAGGCCTCAATGATTAATAACTATTCCGCCTATTCAGTTGCAGAATTTGATGTTTATTATAATGGAGTAATTACATTTTTTTCGAAAAGTATTGAGGAAAGTCTCAACAATAAATTCAATTCTATCCTATTAAAGGGCTTTGGAAATACTGATCCACATTCTGGGATTATTGTGACAAATTTTAAAGTAGAAAGGAATGTTGCTAATACTTATTTTAAAATGAAAAAAGGCTTTAAGACCATTAATTTTCAAGGAGTTTCAGAAGATGGGACGTTTTACCGAGTAGTGTTAGAAGAAAATAATCTAGGTGTAGGCAAATAATAAACTCATTTTTTCTCTTTAATTATCTCAAAATACTTCTCAAAATATGATTGGTGTAATCATCCCAGAAACTAAGGGAAGGAAGAAATATCTTAAATTGATGTGAAATACTAGGGGCCTTTTCAGTATATACAAGGTTTCTGTATATCCTGAAGAGACTGTTATTGTAAGGGATTTTATTGCTTAAGATTTTGGAACGAGCTTGATTTTCAATAAAAATGAAGATGTAGAAAATATTGCGCTAGCATACATCTCCACAGTTATCATTATAAAAGATAAGGTAGATGGTAAACCTACCGGGATGTTTTTTCTGGCTGATTATATCCTCCTCCCTGCCGGCCGCAGGTGGGTTAGGATCGCCCTGGTTCTTATCGTGGGCAAGGACCCTCTAATTAATCCCGTACATACGGGACTCTAACCAATAGAGCTAAATTTCCATTAGCTATAAATTCTGGGTTGATAAGTTTGAGTATAAGAGATTTGGATTTTTGCTTTTTTAAAAACTTTTCAATCCTCAAAGCTTCCGGTTTTGACCCCTTTACTTTGAATAGTACTATTTTCCCATAGACGGAACGTTGAAGTGTAAGTGGGGAACCTGCTTTCATTGTGTTCCAAAAACCTTCATTTGGGGTTGTAGGTATACCTTATATGAAAATTGTCAAAAGAAAAAGAATAAAGTATGCATATAAAAAAGTCCATACCTAATCTTAATAAAAAAGCCTTAACTCTTTCGAATTAAGGCTTTAAATGCTCCTCCTCTTGGGCTCGAACCAAGGACCCTCTGATTAACAGTCAGATGCTCTAACCAACTGAGCTAAGGAGGAATTTATTTGTTTTTTTCGGACCGTTTTCCGAATTGGTGTTGCAAATGTAGGAGGCTAACTTATTTATTCCAAACCCTTGTCTAAAAATTCTTGCTCTAATCTTCTTTCATCATCAAAATCAGAGACTTATTTTTTGAAAAACTGAGTTAAATTACATTTTAAGATTAAATGATTTAAATTCCATGAGATTTTGTAATTTGAAGAATGTAGAATTTTTACCCAAAATCGACTGACTATGATTAAGTCAATAAACCGAAGAGAGTTTGTCAGATACTCTGCTCTTACAGCTCTTGGTTTACAATTTTTGCCGTTCCAAGGTTCTCGAGCTGCTCCTTCTGATCGTGTTAGAATCGCTCATATTGGCTTAGGGGGTATGGGATTAAACCATTTAAAATGGTTTGCAAATCTTCCGGAGGCAGAAATTGTGGCCTTATGTGATGTGGATGAGCTTCACGCAAAAGAAGCACTTTCTAAACTGAAAGAAATTCATCCTGATACAAAAGCTCAGATTTATTCAGATTTCAGAAAGGTTTTGGAAAGACAGGATATTGATGCCGTGACGATTGCAACTCCGGATCATTGGCATGCTCAAATAACTATTTTGGCCTTTCAGGCAGGGAAAGATGTTTACAGTGAAAAACCGCTTTCTTATTCCCAACACGAAGGGAAATTGATGCTAAATTCGCAAAACCAAACAGGTCGAATTTTTCAGTTAGGAACTCAAATTCACGCCGGGGATAATTATCATCGAGTTGCAGAAATCATTCAATCCGGAGTCTTGGGAAAAATTAAGACAGTGAGACTTTGGAAAACGGGTGAACCTCCATTGATTCCTATTTTGAATTATCAGGAACCTCCATCCAATTTGAATTGGGATATGTGGCTTGGGCCGGCTCCTTATTCGGATTATGCTCCTGAAAAGTGTCACTTCAGCTATCGTTATTTTATGGAGTACTCAGGTGGTGTTTTTCAGGATTTTTGGTGTCATATCGCAGATATTGTTTGGTGGTCAATTTCGCCGGAAGGACTGAAAAAGGTTTCTGCCAATGGAGAAAAATCTGATGGCGCAGGGGACACTCCAAAATGGATCGATGTGGATTTTAAATTTAAAAAATTGGATCTCCACTGGACCTCTACGCCACCAAATGTTCCAGGAGCAGAAGGAAGGGGGATTGGAGCTTATTTCGAAGGAACTAAAGGAACATTAATCTGTGACTATTCTACTAGAGAAATACGCATTGATGGTCAGATAATGGAGGATATTCCGGAAATTCCAAAAACTATAATCAGATCTCCAGGACATCAACAGAATTTTATCGATGCTGTAAAAGCAAGATCTCAACCGGAGTCTTATCTTGAATACGCAAGAGGTATGACCATGCCTATGCACCTGGCTTTGATTTCTTTTAAGTTGAAAGAAGAATTGAAGTGGGATTCTAAAAAAGAACTTTTCAAAAATAATGATGCAGCAAACCAATTACTTTTTAGACCTTACCGGGAGAAATGGAATTTAATTGGAGCTTGAAACAACTGAAATATTGATATTTATTTAAACCATTAACTCAAAACTCAATGTCAAAATATACATTAACGATCAACGGAGAGAAAAGAGAAATAGATGCCCTGGAGGATATGCCTCTTTTATGGGTAATCAGAGATCTTTTGGGAATGAAAGGAACCAAATTTGGTTGCGGACAGGCTTTATGTGGTGCCTGCACAGTTCATTTAGATGGAGTAGCTGTCAGGTCTTGTTCGGTGCCTATATCATCTATAGGAGAAGGTAAAATTGTCACAATCGAAGGACTTTCAGAAAATGGAGACCATCCAGTTCAAAAAGCATGGGAGGAACATATTGTACCTCAATGTGGCTATTGTCAATCGGGTCAGATCATGAATGCTGCTTCTTTACTTAATTCAAATCCAAACCCTTCCGAAAAGGAGATTGAAGAGGCTATGGCTGGTAATTTATGCAGATGTGGTACCTATAATCGAATCAAAGAAGCGATCATGACCGCTTCAAAATCACTTTAATCTCTTTCACTTAACCCTAGCATCATGTTTTCGAATATACCATTTCAAAAAAATAAAGATAGAAAAGACCAAAGTAAGGTTTTTGCAGCCTCAAGAAGAGACTTTTTAAAACTTGGTTCACTAGCCACTGGAGGGCTCTTACTAGGAGTAAACTTCCAATGCTCCGGACCAAAAGGGGAGACCATTACATTTGCCCCCAATGTTTATATCAGTATCAATTCAGATAACGAGGTAATCCTCATTGCACATCGATCTGAAATGGGTACTGGAATCCGTACCACCCTTCCCCAGATCATGGCAGATGAGTTGGGAGCTGATTGGTCAAGAATCAAAATCGTTCAGGCCGAGGGCGATGAGGATAAGTATGGAAATCAGAATACTGATGGATCTTTCTCTGTAAGAATGTTCTATGAGCCTATGAGAAAAGCCGGTGCTACCGCAAGGCATATGTTGATTTCTGCGGCGGCCGCTGAATGGGGTGTGGAAGCTTCAGAATGTGACACTCAAAATGGCATGGTGATCCATGCTGGAAAAGGTGAAAAAGTTGAATTTGGGCAGTTGGTGGATAAACTCAAAGATGCTCCGGTGCCTGCTCCTGAAGATGTAAAGTTGAAAGATTTTTCGAGTTATAATTTGATTGGTAAAGATGTAGCGATTTATGATCTGAAAGATATTACCCACGGGAAAGCTGTTTTTGGAGCAGATGTGGATTTGCCAAATATGAAAATTGCCGTCATCAAAAGAACTCCTGTGATAGGAGCAAAAGTAATTTCTTTTAATGATGAAAAAGCCCTTGCAATTCCTGGAGTGAGTCAGGTGGTTAAAATTGAAGGTTCTGGATTTCCTCCCGGACTCGATAAAGCACTTGAAGGAGTAGCGGTAATTGCTGACAACACCTGGTCTGCCATCAAGGGTCGTGATGCACTGGAAGTCGAGTGGGACTTAGGAGAAAATCAAAATTATAATTCTGACCAACAGCTAGTAGAAATGTTGGAAAGTACGAAAGGAAACGGTAAAGTCAGAAGAGAGCGAGGTAATTTCGATTCAGCGAGAAGAGCTGCCTCAAAAGTGATTGAAAGAACTTATGAAGCTCCCTATTATGCTCACGGGACCATTGAGCCGCCGGCTGCTATTGCACATTACAAAGAGGATGGTTCCTGTGAAGTTTGGGCCCCAACTCAACATCCCCAATGGGCTCGGGGAGCAGTAGCTGCAGCTGTCGGAGCAGATATAGCTAAGGTTAGAGTAAATGTCACCTTGTTGGGAGGAGGTTTTGGTAGAAAGTCTAAGCCAGACTTTGTTGTTGAGGCGGCTACACTTTCCAAAGCTGTAAAAGCTCCAGTTCGTGTTCAGTGGACCCGAGAGGATGATTTACATTTTGACTTTTTCCATTCTCATAGTGCACAAAGAATAAAGGCTTCTTTAGATGGTTCTGGGCAATTAACTGGTTGGAATCATCAAACTGTTTTCCCTGCTATTGGATCCACAGGAAGCAAAGAAGAACTACATCCTTCCGATGGAGAAATGGGCTTGGGTTGTGTGGATTTTCCCTTTGATGTGCCCAATATCAGAATTGAATCCCATGAATCCACCGGTAATACAAGAATTGGATGGCTTCGTTCCGTAAGTAACATTCATCATGCTTTTGCCATTCATTCTATGATGGATGAAATCGCAGAAGCAAGAGGTAAGGACCCAATTGAAAATGCGTTGGAATTATTTGGCGAAGACAGGGATATTGTTTTTCAACCTGAAATTGTCGGAGGGGCTTATGAGAATTATGGAGAGAAAATTGAAAATTATCCTTGGAATACGGGGAGAATGAAAAATGTCATCCGAACAGTTGCTGAAAAATCAAATTGGGAAGCGAATAAATCTGCTGGAAAAATCATGGGATTTGCAGCTCACAAAAGCTTCCTTACGTATGTTGGTTGTGTGGTAATTTTAGAAAAGGGAAGTGATGGCAATACAGTGATTTCAGATGTTTACTATGCCGTGGATTGCGGTGTTGCAGTGAATACAGATAGAATAAGATCTCAATTTGAAGGTGGGGCACAATTCGCAACAAGTTTAGCTACAACCTCAGCAATTACATTCGATAAGGGTCAGGTTCAACAAAATAATTTTGATACCTATCAGATGATAAGGATGCCAGCTTCACCGAAAAGGATTCATGTTCATATCGTAGAAAGCCAAGTCAAACCAACGGGTGTAGGAGAGCCTCCGGTTCCTCCTTTTATTCCGGCTCTGGCAAATGCTATGTATAAAATGAACGGTAAAAGAATCTATAAACTGCCGTTTAGTATTTAGTATATAAGGCGGGTTTATCTTCAAGCTATTGGTGATAGATCCGTCTTTTATTTTTGATCTTTCACACTGAATTTTCTGGTCATTACTTTTATATACTTTGTTTTCCTGAAACGGAGGGCAGACCAGTCCTCATTGATTGCGATTTGGCGAACGCCTTCGTAATCAAATTCACCTAAGTAACTCCATCCTGAGTCCCGATTTATCTGAGTTTTATATTTTTTTGAGGTTTTTTTCGGGTATGCAATCCATATTTGTTGATCCTCCGGTGCTAATGTCTGCATCTCGAAAAAGCACTTTTTTATATCTTCTTCAGTCTGGACAAAGGCTACCATAAAGTCTGGGTTTTTCTTGGGACCCATAAGACCCATGTTCTTCCAAGAATCGGTTAAATCTTGAAGATCATCTGGAGTATTCCATACCCAAATGTTCATGCCTTCTTTCCAGGTCATCTTTTTTAAAATAGGGTCCATCGTAAATTGATTTAATAAATATTCCGTTTTCTTATCAGTCAAAAGTTAATTCCTTTAGATGGAATAGGCTTTTTGGCTAATTTAGGATTCATTTAAAGTTACTATGAAATCATTTCTTCTCTTTCTTTTCTTTGGATTTTGTGTTCTGATAGCTAAGGCCCAAGATTTTCCAGTTGACTCCATATTTTCGGAAGGAATTCCTATTAAAACTGTCAATTCCACTATTCTAAATGAGATGAGTGGATTGGCTTTTAGCAAGATGCATCAAGACCTTCTCTATGTGCATAATGATAGTGGGGGAGAACCCATTGTTTATATTCTAGATTCATTAGGGAACGTTTTGGGTGAAATCGAGCTATTGGGTGCTAAGAATAGAGACTGGGAAGACATAGCAGTGGGACCAGGGAAAGATGGTCAAAGCAGTATCTATGTAGGAGATATCGGGGATAACTCAGCTCAATATGAATATATCACGGTCTTAAGATTACCTGAACCCCTCCATTTAAAATCTTCAATGCGAGTGCCTCCTGAAAAGATTAATCTTAGGTATCCAGAAGGTCCTATGGATGCAGAAACGTTGATGGTAGATCCTCTTTCAGGAGATCTTTTTATAATTTCTAAAAGAGATCAACAAAACACATTATTTAGATTACCGGCGGAAAAGTTTGAAGATGGAGAGGCGATTTTGGAAGAGGTTTTGAAACTATCTATTACAAGTTCGACAGGGGGAGATATCTCTCAGGATGGTGCCCAAATCATTATTAAAAACTACCTTGAGGTCTATTATTGGCAACGAATGGGAGATGAGGAAATAGGAAAATCTTTAGTTAGAGACCCTTTCCGATTACCTTATAGTCCCGAGCCTCAAGGAGAAGCTATAGGTTTTACACCCCTTGGAGAAGCCTTTTATACAATCAGTGAGGTTCGATTTGAAATTCAACCTGTTCTCTACAGATATCCCAAAAAGTAATAGTTATGCAGACATCCTCTAATATCCTGATGGTTCGACCCGCTAATTTTGGCTATAATGAAGAGACTGCAGCTAATAATTTTTACCAGCAACAGGATCAGAGAACCTCTTTGGAAATAAGGGATTTGGCAAGAAAGGAATTTGATGGATTTGTATCTCTTTTGAGAGATCAGGGAGTGAATGTTGAAGTGGTTGAGGATACAGAAAACCCCGTTAAGACCGATGCTGTTTTTCCTAATAATTGGTTTAGTACGCACCCAAATGGAAAGTTGATTTTATATCCCATGTTCTCTCCAAACAGAAGATTGGAGCGGAGAAAAGATCTAATTGAACTTTTGATGAAAAAGGGATATCAGATTGATGAGATTATTGATTTGAGTTTTTTTGAAAATGATGGGCAGTACTTGGAGGGAACAGGAAGCATGGTTTTTGACCATGATAGCAAATCAATATTTGCCTGCTATTCCGTACGAACTCATCCATTTCCCCTCAATTATGTAGGTCAACTTCTGGGATACGAAGTGGTAGGATTTCATGCGGTCCAAGAAATAAATGGTCAATCCAGTCCGATTTATCATACCAATGTCATGATGCACATAGGCAGGGATTTGGCTGTAGTATGTTTAGATAGTATTCCGAAAGCTTCTGAAAAGCAGCAAGTTCAAAAAGCACTCACCAAAGCTGGTAAAAAAGTTATTCCCATTACTCCAAAGCAAAAGTTCAGCTTTGCTGGAAATATGTTGGAGGTAAGTAATGACGGAGGGGAGAAGTTTACTGTTATGTCACAGACCGCACTGGATTCATTGAATATCGGGCAAATTCAATTGATTGAAAAATATACGACTATCATCAGTCCTTCAATTCCTACTATTGAGAAGCTAGGTGGAGGTAGTGCACGTTGTATGATGGCGGAGATTTTTTTACCAAGGATGAGTAAATGATTTTGTTAATTAATGGATTCTGATTAAAAGTACATTTAAGGAAGAGATTTCTGGTAGCAAACACTATTCTCTACACCGATATATTGACCATAATTCGGGATCTGTTTATAACCTGCCTTTTCGTATAATGCGATGGCATCAGGTTGTCGCTTCCCAGTTTCCAAAACACAGGCTTTATAACCCATTTCACTAGCCCATTTTTCCAATTCCGATAAAACCTGACTTGCAATTCCTTTTCCACGGGCTTCGATAACAGTATACATCCGCTTTACTTCCATCCGACTTGGGTCTAATTCCTTAATAGCTCCACAAGCCACAGGGACTGTGTCTTCAAATGCGACGACAACATGTTTTAATTTGTCAATCTTATTGTATTGAGAATAAAATGCCGTTTCGTCCCCATCAATCTTTTCTAGGTAAGCATCCAATTGCTTCACCAAGTTTTGAAAATCAATATTAGAAGAATCTGTTTTCAGGATTTTAATCATACTTCTTCATTCTTTTGATGAATTTATTAAATGAATCTGAATAAGGGGCATAAAAAAACCGAGACGTTTTAGTCTCGGTTTTAATTTTTCACAGTTTAAATCTATTATATCCCAGTATAATTGAAAGGTGTGATTTTATTTAATTCGGCTTTCAACTCGTCTGAAATGGGCAAGTTTGAGATAAATTCCTTGATCGAACTTTCAGTAATTTTTGAATTGGTTCTGGTCAGGTCTTTTAATGCTTCATAAGGTTTAGGGAAGGCCTCTCTTCTCAAAACCGTTTGAATAGCTTCAGCTACAACTGCCCAATTATCATCCAAATCTTCATGAATTGCCGCCTCATTCAATTCCAGTTTATCTAGCCCCTTCGCCAAAGATTCCAAAGCGATAACCATGTGTGCCAGTGGAACTCCAATCACTCTCAAGACTGTGCTATCAGTCAAATCTCTCTGCAATCTACTGATAGGTAGTTTAGCAGCAAGGTGTTCTAAAAGTGCATTGGCAATGCCTAGATTTCCTTCCGCATTTTCAAAATCAATCGGGTTAACTTTATGTGGCATTGCTGAAGACCCAATTTCTCCGGCTTTAATTTTTTGCTTGAAATAATTCATAGCCACATATTGCCATACGTCTTTTGCAAGATCCAAAAGAATGGTATTGATTCTTTTTAATCCATCAAAATGCGCTGCCAAGTTATCGTAATGTTCAATTTGAGTAGTAGGAAAGCTTCTTACAAGTCCCAAATGATCCTTGACGAATTTGACTGCAAAATCATTCCATGCTATTTCAGGATAGGCCACTTGATGTGCATTCATATTTCCAGTGGCACCGCCAAACTTAGCTGTGTATGGGATTTGATTAAGAAGTTCAAGTTGTTTCTCAATCCTAACTACAAATACATTGATTTCTTTCCCAAGACGTGTAGGTGAAGCAGGTTGACCATGTGTTTTTGCAAGCATCGGAATTGCTTTCCAGCTTTCGGCTTTTTCCTCTAGCTTCAGCATCACTGCTTCTAATTGAGGAAATATTACCTCTCTCATTCCAGTTTTAAGCATTAATGGAGTTGAGGTGTTGTTTATGTCCTGAGAAGTCAAACCAAAATGTATAAACTCCTTATGTGCCTCAAGGCCGAGTATGTCAAATTTCTCTTTTAGAAAATATTCAACTGCTTTTACATCATGATTTGTAATCTTTTCGGTCTCCTTTATTTTCTCGGCATCTTCTAAGGAAAAGTGATCGACGATCAATCGAAGTTCAGAAAATAAAGTGTGGTCAAAATCTTTTAACTGAGGTAAGGGCAATTCGCAAAGTGCGATGAAATACTCAACCTCAACATGAATTCTATTTTTTATTAAAGCGAATTCTGAAAAATAGGCTCTTAAAGGGGCTGTTTTGCCGGCATATCTTCCATCAACTGATGTGACTGCTGTCAACGCATTTAATTCCATTGGGATATTCCGTTTGATTTTGAAAGGTGCAATTTAGCCTTTTGACTTCATAATTCTGACCTTATGCCTCCGATTTCAGGACTTTTGTCAGATATTTCCGAACCCTCTTCCCATAAATTAGGTTAACCTTTCGAAATAATCTGTGTAGAAGTCGATTTTTTCTACCAGTAGGTTAATTTTGCAAATTCAATTACAGACAACTAAATAGTTTAGAATTCGGATGTTCAATTTATTTAAGAAAAAGAAGGAGGAAGTTAAGAAACCTGCTTACTTACCCTTGAAAGTGAGGGAGGTAGTGAAAGAAACGGCAGATACAGTAAGTATTTATTTTGAGCAGCCAGAGCCATTTTTGGAATATAAGCCAGGACAATTCTTGACTTTGGTAATTGATTTTGATGGCAAAGAACAAAGGAGGTCTTACAGTTTATGTACCTCTCCTTATGTAGATCCATTTCCGGGGATTTCTGTCAAAAGATTGCCGGGAGGGCTTTTTTCAAACTATCTGAATGAGAAAATCCATCCTGGAAAAACAATCAATACACTAAAGCCACTCGGTCATTTTACAACAGATTTCCATTCTAAGAACCAAAAGCATTTCTTTTTGATAGCAGGTGGGAGTGGGATTACGCCAATAATGGGCATCTTAAAATCCGTTTTGGCCAACGAGCCAAAATCTAAAGTTACTTTGTTGTACTGCAGCCGTCATGAAGAGCATATCATTTTCAAAAAAGAACTTGATGAATTGGAGAATAAGCATACTGGAAAACTTAAAATAATTCATAATCTGAGTCAACCAACTGATTCTTGGACTGGGTTGTCTGGGCGGTTAAAAAGTGAAACACTTACTGATTTAATAAAAACAGCGGAAGCTGAATCGGATTTTCAAACGGATTATTTTATCTGTGGTCCAGAAGGGATCTTGGAAACAGCTCAGGATGTGCTGACTGCCTTGAATATAGAGAAGGAAAAAATCCATAAGGAAAGTTTCTACTCCGCTGCTGCAGAAGCTGCTCATGAAGCCGCTGCCACCCTAGGAGGTTTGACAAGGGATGTCATGATTGAGATGGAAGGAGAGGAGCATTTAGTTACCGTTTCACCTGATAAAACTATCTTGGAATCAGGCTTGGCACAAAACTTAAATATGCCATATAGTTGCCAAAGTGGACTATGTACCGCGTGTAGAGGTAAATTGCTCAGTGGGGAAGTGAAAATGGATGAAGATGCCGGGCTTAATGAAAATGAAATCAATGAAGGATATGTTCTTTGTTGCGTTGGTAGACCCATGACTGACAATGTTAAAATCAGAATAGAGTAATTTCCAAAAACAGATGGACATCGAAGAAATTCGGAAAATTTATAAAAGTCTAGAGCAATTAGTATTGATTTTAATGCTGATTGCTCTACCTCTTTTCGGGATGGTTTATCTTTATTATAATTCAGGAAATTTAGATTGGGAGCTTCCAGAAATTCCTGATTTTGTCAATGGAATGTTAGCGGGAGGCGGTACTGCCCTTTTGGCGATACAATATTTTTTGTTCCATAAAAAATTGAAGGTAAGCTTTCATTATGAGGAGCTTTTAAAAAAAGTAAAAGTTTATTCCAATGCTACTAAAGAGCGATTCTTTTTACTCTTTTTATCTTCCTTATTAGCCACAATAGGCTTATTGTTTTTTGGTAACCCTTATTTCGTTATCTTATTTGCAGTAACTCTTATCTTCTTTTCTTTGGCAAAACCGACTCCAGATAGAATGGGAAGGTTAATGAAATTGAAAAAGAAAGAAAGAGATGTGATTCTTGCAGCATCCAGACCAGAATAAAAAAGCACCAATCCTCAACGGTTGGTGCTTTTTAAGAATTGAGTTGGTTTAGTTTTCAATCGAAATATTTCCTGAAGAAATTGATCCTTTGATCCAATCGGAAGCTCCATTATCAATTTCTAAATTCTTTCCTGTACTGATGCCACCGACTTTCAGATTTCCTGATGAAGCTCTTAAAGAGAAGTTGTAGGACTTCAGATCAGAAGAGGTTTGAATTCTAAAAGATCCAGAGGTACCATTGAATCTTGTGTTTCCTGAAAGACCTGCGTTAGAAGCTCTTATGTTGCCAGAAGTAAATTTCAACTGTCCTAATGAACCTATATTGCTAAGTTTGGCATTTCCAGAGGTTAATGAGGCACTAAGCTCCCCATCAATAGAATCAGCATCCAAAGATCCACTGGTAGATTCATAATCTACATTTCCGGATACGTTGTTGATGTCGGCATTTCCAGAAGTTACTTCGGCGACGACATCTCCATCTATTTCATCTATTGAAAGTGAACCTGAACTTGCTTTCACATTAAGATCTCCCTTTATGTTTGAAGCTGAAACTTTTCCAGAGCTCACTCTGAGATTTGTTTCATCGTTGCTTACTCCATCTACTGAAATTGTTCCTGAGCTATTTTTGATGTCTAATGCCATCATTATTGGGCCATTTATTTTTATAAACCCCTTGTTTCGATTATTCCCCCAAGAACTACTATTACTTTTTCGCTCGTAGGAGATTTTTAATACGTCTCCAATTGTAACAAAGATTATGTCTTGATCTTCGTTATTAGACTCCAAATAGGCTTCTACCTTTACATCTGAGCCTGAGCCTCCGTCATAAGAAACGTTAAGCCAACCTCCACTTACTTCTATCTTGCTGATATTTGAGTAAGTCTTGTTAGTGTCGACAATAACATTTTGTGCCACACTTTCAGTCGCAAACAGAAGGAATGCGAAAATTACCGGGCTAATTTTGAATAATGTTTTCATAGGTTAGTTGATTATCGTATGGTTATTCCAAAGCTCATTGCATTTACTTCTGGCCCTAGATTTTCTTGAAATAAATTGTTTAGATCATAATTAAAGAATAGCGTTACATCTCCCACTCCAACTTCTCCTCGGGCTCCATATCTGAAGTTTTCTACATACATATTTGATTTCTCAAATTGTTTTTTCTTATCCCCATTTACATCATCATAAACGAATTTCCCTCTTCCTCCAATTCTCAGACCTGCGTATCCTCCAAGTCCCAGTCTTAACTTTTGGTTATTTGTGAGGATTGTAGGCACTAAAGTGAAATTGGCATAGGAAGCAGAAATTTTTGATTTGGTTCCCGTACCACCTTCAAATTCTTCCCAGGTGATTCCGTCAGGGTTTTTTACAGCAATTAAACTTCTGTCCTCCAATTTGAAATTATACCAGTTGACACCAATACTTGAAATCAAATGAAAATTCTTCGATGCCTTCAAGGTCCCTTCTAGGTTAATTGCATAATACCAAGATCCCCAAGGTTTTACACTTGGCATTTGATCGGTAGGATTTACTAAGTTGATTCCTAGCTCTGTGTTTAAGTCAACTTTAAATTTTCTAGGCTTATACCTATCCTTTATTTGGATTTCATTTTCCTCTTCTACTTCAAGAATCCATTTTCCCTCTTCATTTTTGGAGTATTTCCAGGAATTTCCAAATACCTTGATGACTTTATCTTTTGTATAAATGACGGTATCAGGATCGTTTTGTGCATAAGTCGTGCTAATTGAAAAAACGATTAGCAGTAGTAATAATAGTTGGTTTTTCATTGATAAAAGTGGTTTAAGGCGAGGGCTAAAGCCCTCGCGATTAGAATACTATACCAAAAGTGATTGGGTTCAGTTCAGGTCCTTTTCCGTCTTGGAATAGAGTGTTTAGGTCATAGGTTGAAAAGAATGTGATTCTTCCAACTCCGATTTCTCCTCTTACTCCATATCTGAAATTATTCAAGTAAAGACCAGTATTTTGTTTGTCTTTCTTACGGCCTGAGCCTCCTAATTCTCTGTAAACATATTTGGATTGTCCTCCAAGTCTATATCCAGCATAAGGACCAGCCGCTATTCTTAAACCTCTTTTACCATTGTCATTCATTTTACCAAAATCCAGCTCTAACATAGTCATCGCGGTGATATAGGAGGCAGAGATTTTGCTTTTAAAACCGTCGACATCTATGCGTTGAGTGAAATCTATCATATCATCCCCTCTAACAGCTTGAAAATCTCGGTTTTCAAATTTGAAATTGTAAAATTGAAATCCAATTCCGAAATCCCAATAGAATCCTTTTGACAATCTCTGTGCAGCCATCCAGTTGATACCTACGTTCCAACTTCCCCAGCCTTTTACTGAATATGGATTATCTGAAGTTGGAAAACTACCGGAGCCATCGAGGTAATTATTAACTCCAAGATCCAGGTTGAAATAAGTTCTGAAAGGAGGGTCACTATTCTTTTTCCCACCGGATTCGAAACGAACTTTAGTGTTTTCACCGGATTCATCTACGAGTATTTTCATACCTCCTATGTAAACTTCCGTTTCATCCCAATCTTCCCTAACTTTTACTACCTCCTTAGTAGTTCCATCTTTTTTCTTGATTTCTACAATTGTTAATTCTCCAGAATCTTCATTTTCTTTAAGATCCAATTCTCGAATGATCTGGTTGATATTCATCAACTTAAGTTTTTCAAAGTCCTCTTTGCTATCTACAATGATGACTATTTTTCCGGATTTACCGAATTCTACTACGACACTGTCGGTCAAGACAGTTTTGTAGGTATCATTGGATGGCAGGTTGCTGGCAAATCCGATTTGAACCAGGGCCATCAGGCAGAATAATAACAAATATTTTTTCATGATTTAGTTTCGATTTTTACTTGGTGGTTTCTTATTTATCAGCTTGTTCTTTTTTGGAAGTTAGATTAGTAAAGAGGTTGTTTTTTGCATCTTGCAAGTCTGCAAATCCCTGATCTACTTTGCCTAATAGCCCTCCGACTTCATTAACTGTTTTGCCGATACCGGCAATCAGACTTTTGTCTTTAGGCTCTTCCTTGAGTCCATCAGAAAATATTTTAACACGGTAGGCAGGTTCCTCTACTGTTGTGGAGGTATTCTCTGCTATAGCATTCGAAAGGTTCAAAGTTGGGAGTTCCAAGGAAGGTTCTACCAATGGCTTTGTCTCTAGCTTTTCTTCTGGAATAATTACCTGAGAAATGTCCTCCTCTTTTTCTTCTCGCGTTTCGGTCATTGCAATTAGATTTTTAGGAGTTTCTTCGCTAATTAATGGCTGACTTTTAGATTGTTTTTCTTTATTAGTTTCTTTTATTGGTTGTTCTAGAATTTGGATAGAGTTGGAAGAATTTTCTATCGTTCCCTCCTCTGGATTATCAATTTCTTCTGTTGTTATATTTTCTGGTATTGTTGAAACTGTTTCCTTCTGTTCTTCTGGAATTATTACTTCCTGATTTGTTGCCAGCATATTTTCTCCAGGGTCTGGGGAAATTACTGGATATAGGAGATAGCCTACAGAGATCAAGATCACAACTGAAGCAGCCGCTGCCCACCAATATCCTTTGAAGGATTTGGTTTCTTTTGGAAGTTTCCTTTCAAGTCTTTCCCAGGCTAGTGCACTGGGCTTGATGTTATGTTGGTTGAGTTTTTCCTTGAAAACTTCATCCAACTTATGTGATGATTTAGCCATTGATTCTCCTTTCGTTTGGTATTAAACTGGCAATTTTTTCTTTCAATACATTCCTTGCTCTATTTAGCTGAGACTTGGAAGTACTTTCGTTGATTCCAAGCAAGTCTGCGATTTCCTTGTGTGAATAACCCTCAATTGCAAAAAGGTTAAATACTGTTCTGTATCCCACAGGAAGTGCCTGTACCATTTCCATCAGCTCGTCCGCTTCCAATGATGTGAGTTCATAGTTATGATCCTTAAATTCCGAATCGTTTTCCATGTTCACTTCCATCATCAAATGTCTATTACTTCTTAAAGTCATGAGAGCCTGTGTGACCATAATTCGTTTCATCCAACCTTCAAAACTTCCCTTGTTTTGAAACTGAGGTAGTTTATCAAAGATTTTCATGAATCCCTCTATCATTACATCTTCAGCATGTTCCCGATCTTTTAAATATCGAATGCAGATGGCCAAGAATTTCCCGGAATAGGTTTCATACAGGTGGCGCTGAGCGGACCGATCGCCCTTTAGGCATCCTTGTATTAATCCTGATTCGGTAGAAAAATTGGTTCTGCTGAACATTACTAGTGGCTTTCAATTAGGTAGATGCAAAGCATTCTGAAATGGTTGCTTGAGGTAGTGAAAAAAAGTTGATTATTTTTTTAATATCTCAGAAAAAAATTTTAAAACATTGATCGTTAATAAGTTATGATTAAATTTATTTCTTAAAATATCTTGAGATTATAAGAATAAAAGGAGAGACAAACCAAAACCCAAAAGCATTTATTGCCTCTTAAAATGATTTTGGATCAATTGGTTTCATTTGTCATAGATTTCGATTTATGGATCGTATATTCTGGATAAATTAATCAAACTTAAAACCTTGCTTTAATAGAATGCTTTATAGTTTATTAAAATATCCAAAAGAGTCCACTCTTTTTCCTTTACAGTTACAGGTTGGATATTTCCTTCTCCATCAAAAATATTGGCAAATAACCCGTCTTCTTCTACCGTTAGAATGGTATATCTTCCTGGGCTAATATCAATAGCATATTTACCGGTCCCGTCTGTTTTAACTTCTTTAATTTTTTTTGTGGCTATGGCAGTAATTAACCCTTCTTCCATTTTTACATCCGCAATATTGGTAAGCGGGTATATTTGAATTACCCTTTCTACTTTTTTAGCCTTATTTGATGGGTCTTCTCCATTTTGGATCATCGGCATTTGGTTTCCCTCAATCCACGTGATTGTTCCTATGATTCCTTGTCCTTCCGGTACGTAAGGTCTACATGCCGCAAAAGATAAAATAATCAGAGAGAACCCGAACAATTTCAAAAGCATTTTCATTTTTTGAAAATTTATATTTTTCGATTAGATTTTTTCAAATAACATGACTGACTCCAAATACTGGGGGATAATCGTATTCCAACCTAATTCTTCATGGAGTTTTTGACTCAAAACAGCTGAGCTTTTTTCCTCACCATGAATGATGAATGTCATTTTCGGACGATCTACAAAACCTTCCGCCCAATCTATCAATTCTTCCTGGTCTGCATGAGCAGATAGTCCTTCGATTTGGTAAATTTTAGCTTTTACGGGAACATCCCTACCATAGATTCTCACTTCGGGTTCGCCTTCTACCAGTCTTCTTCCCCGAGTTCCTTCTGCTTGATAGCCTACGAATATGATTCCGTTTTTTTCCTCAGGAAGGTGATGATAAAGATGATGCAAAACACGACCTCCTGTTGCCATTCCACTTGCTGAAATGATAATTGCATTCCCTTTGTATTCATTGAGAGATCTAGATTGTTCCTGTTTTTGAAAGTAATGAAGCTGAGGGTGATCGAAAGGATGATTGCCATGCTCCTCCAAGACAGCAGATAATTGATGATCACTTCTAAAATCTAAATATAATTTGGTAGCATTAATGGCCATAGGGGAGTCCAAGAAAATGGGCACTTTTGGGATTTTTCCTTTTTCCATTAATTGGAATAAGTAATACAAAACCATTTGAGTTCTTCCCACTGCAAATGCTGGAATAATAGCTAATCCACCTCTATTAAAGGTATCCCTGATGGCTCTTCCTAATTCATCTTCCGCTTTAATTGGAGGACTTACACGATCCCCATAAGTAGATTCTATCCAAAGGATGTCGGCTTTTGGTATTCGGGTTGGAGGGAATAAAATGGGATCGTGATATCGACCCAAGTCTCCAGAAAAGACTAATTTTTTCTCTTGGGAATCCCCTTTTACTAAAATTTTTGTGATCGCAGCTCCCAAAATATGACCTGCATAATAATAAGTGACTGTTACATTAGAATGGATATTGAACGGAGATCCAAAAGGCTTTGGAACAAATTGTGGAAAAACTGCTTCTGCATCTTCCTTAGTATATAAGGGCAAAGGATTTTCATGCCTGGAATAACCTTTTTTACGGGCATATTCGGCTTCCTCCTCCTGAAGCTTTCCAGAGTCTAAAAGGAGGATTTTTGCTAACTCAGCAGTTGCTTCCGTACAATAAATGGGTCCAGAAAAACCTTGTTTGACTAGTTTAGGAAGGTATCCAATATGATCTAAATGAGCATGCGTTAGAACGATTGCTTCCATATCCATGGGAGGCATTGGGAATTTATCCCAGTTTCGTGCTCTCAACATTCTATCTCCTTGATAAAGGCCACAGTCGACCAAAAACTCAAATTCTCCTAAATCAATTAGATATTTTGACCCTGTTACAGCCCCTGCTCCACCTAGAAACTTGACAGTCACATTCATAGTTTTCTTCTTTTTAAAAACAGAAGTTACAAAAAAAAGAGGCATCCAATTGGATGCCTCCCGATATTTTAATTCTGAATTAAATATTATACCCAATTCCTTCAATCTATCTTTCAGGCTTATTGAGAGATACTATCAGATTGGGTTTTGCTAAGTTCAAACTTTGCTTTACTGATGCTATCAAGTTGTGCCCGGGAAAGTGAATCCAAATAAACTGATTCTTCATCTTCTGAGTCGCTTTCTTCATCGTCGCAAGTGACACAAACTAACCCTGCCTCATTAAATACCCAGATATTTCTTTGGTTAACCTGAGAAGATCTATAACCATTTCTGTAAATGGTATTCCTGATAATTTCCAATAGAGATCTTTCCATAATAAATGGCTTTTCATATGGGATATTTAAAACCAGATTTATTTTTTGATCTCTAAAAGTACTTAATGAATTGACATCGAAGCCCTCATCAAAAGTAACCAAAGAGTCTCTAACGCTATAGTTGTAAACAATTTGCTCAGCATTTTCCATCGCTTCAGCTTTTGTTTTACCTCTTGAGAATGCATCCTTTGCTAAGATCACTGTTGAATCCGCAGTTCCTTCAAGTCTTAAATTCACTCTATTGAATGTTGCTTCATCACTGATAGGGTTGAGACTCAGAATCATTGTTCCTTCAGTAACAGGAAGGACTTCTTCGCTCTTATACCAGTTTTCAGATTTGAATAAGGCTACGATTCTTGGAATCTGAAAACCGCAAATCCCTACACATAATAACCAAAGTCCTAAGGCTACAAGTCCCATTCTTCCTCCTATGATATTCTTTTTTGCTAGGACACTCAATCCAAGGAGTAAAATGATGATTCCAGGGATAATCAATAGGAATGATGAAGCGATTACTAACCAGACAGGTACCAGATTAGAGAAGAGTTCAATCGGGAAATTGTCCATCATAACTCCATAGTCATCATTTGTGAAAATTCCGAAATAAACTCCCAATGCAACCAAAGGTGCTATCGTGATAACTAATCCCAGGAAGAATACAAATAATCCAAAAATAACTCTGATCACTGAAATAAGTGCTCTTCCTACTGGACCTAAAGCTTTACCTATTGCTTCGATCACCTGTCCGATTACTCTGAATGGAGTCAATAGGATTTTTCTGGTGTTCGATTCTGGTACTTGTGGGATAGGATTCTGACTTTCTTTAACGGTTGTATCAATGTTATCTAAAGTGATTTCCCCACCTTTCATTTGAATCCTCTCTGTGATAGAGCTTGCAACGGGAGTGATGATCCACAATACCAAATAGATCAAAAACCCTGATCCGCCAGCCAAAATCAGGAATACAAAAGCAAGCCTTGTCCAGATTACTTCTATTCCAAAATAAGCCGCCAAACCAGAAGCTACTCCACCCAAGACCTTGTCATCAGGGTTCCGGTAAAGTTTTTTGATATTTTTATCTTCGACAACCTCATAAGATACAGGTAAAATCACCCAAAGAACAATGTATGCGACCACGGCAAAAAAGCCGAAATTCAATCCTAGTCTCAGATTGTCAAATGGCAAATCAAAAAGACCTGAGTTAAATCTGATATTTCCTGAGAATAATAAAAGGATAGCTATAAGCCTGGTCCATAAAGGATCTATGGAAAAGTAATGAGCAATACCGGCACAGACTCCACCAAGAATCTTCTTGTTTTCAAGTCTCATTAATTTTTTATATCCACCTTTTTCTGAATCAGGAGGAGTCACATATTTATAATAATCCTCATCCTTCTGATTTGATGAATTTTCAAATTCCTCCTCGGTTTTATCTTCTTCAACTGTGGCAAAATCCGCTATCGTCCCCATTTTTTCTATGAGTTTCTCCACGTTTTCAGCGGTAATCACCTGCTTGTTATTTTTGAGGTTGCTCAGGAAAATCTCAGCAATACGATTTTCTATATCAGAGATTATCTCATGATTGTCTTTATAAGAAGAGAAGTGCTTATTGATCGCGTCTAAATATTTTCGAAGCGTATCGTATCCGTCTTCTTCTATGTGGAAGAGAATTCCACTGATGTTGATGCTTATCGTCTTTTTCATGTGTTGTTCAATTTAGAGGGTTGACACATGCCCGGCTGTACTCAGACAGTGAATCACGCTTGAATAGAAAGGAGCAAGATTCTGGAATGTGCTACGCAATTTCATAGGTTCAATTCTTAGAGGTGATTTGTATGGTTGAATTGACTAGTGAGGTCCAAGTGTCTGAAAGAGTACCTAGAAACTCCTTACCTTCCTCAGTAATTGAATAGTATTTCCGAGGAGGTCCCGATTCAGATTCTACCCAGCGGTATTGAACTAATGAGGCGGATTTAAGCCTATTGAGTAAAGGATAAAGGGTACCTTCGACAACGATCATCTGAACTTGGGTAAGTTCCTCAATCAAGTCTGAAGTATACACCTCACCCCGGGAGATAATGTGCAAAACGCAAAACTCCAAGAGTCCTTTGCGCATTTGAATCTGTGTGTTGGCGACATTCATATTAAGGTGGTTTATTTTCCTTGCATTTGGAAAATTCTATTTCCATTGTCTTTTTTTATAGAAAAATGATACCAATCTTTTTAACACTACCTTGTATAACCTAATTCCTTGTGATATTAAGCTTGTTTGGATTACCAAATAATAAATAATCACTGTTTAGAGCTTTTTAAAGCACTTTTAAAATTTTCTGAGAGATTAAAAAAAATATTGGGCAAAGTGTAACATTTTTCAAACCCCAAAAAAAATGCAAAAAAGTGAACAGAAATATGTACGATGGCGTACAGGTTTAGGATTTTAAAAAGAAATAAGCCAAGTATTACTAACGACTTAGATATTTGCTTTATTTTGTTTTCGTGAAGACCACCTGTTTTGTTCTAATTTCCTTTTTTTTAGTGCTAATTTTATCTGCATTAACTCCGACTACGGTTTTCTCGCAGTCCCTTGCACCTAAATATTCAAATGAATTCCTGAGTATTGGAGTGGGAGCGAGAGCACTTGGGATGGGTGGAGCGCAAGCTGCTGCATCCAGAGATGTTACTTCAGCATATTGGAACCCTGCGGCACTAATGGGGATTCAGCATAAATATGAATTCACATTAATGCACTCTGAATATTTTGCAGGAGTAGCCCAATATGACTATATCGGGTTTTCTTCTCCGATAAAAAATCAAAGCCAAATAGCGGTTTCATTAATTCGATTTGGAGTAGACGATATCCCGGATACAAGGTTTCTATATGATGCTAATGGAGCACTGAATTATAATAACATCCAATTTTTTAATGCTGCTGATTATGCACTTTTGTTAAGTTACGCCCGAGATCTCTCTGATAAATTTAAAGTTGGAATGAACGCAAAAATTATCCATAGAAATGTTGGTAAGTTTGCTCAGGCTTGGGGCTTTGGCTTAGACGTAGGAGGAATCTATATCAAAAATAAATTAACGATAGGTCTGATGGTCAGAGATATCACCACCACTTTTAATGCTTGGTCACATGATGCTGAATTGGTACGGGATATTTATTCCCAAACTGATAATGAGATTCCTGTAAATTCAATGGAGCTGACACTTCCCCGGGCAATAGGCAGCATTGCTTACGACTGGAAATTGGGAGGGAACTTTACGCTACTTACGGTTGCAGATCTCGATATGACATTTGATGGAAATAGAAATACGCTGATTAGTACTTCGGTGATCAGTATTGATCCTAAAATTGGTATTGAAGCAGGTTTCCAACGAATTGCCTATTTAAGGGCAGGTCTTGGAAACTTTCAATACATAAAGGATTTTGATGGGACCAAATCTCTAAATCTTCAACCTAGTATGGGGTTGGGAGTCGTGTTAAATGAAAAGTTCCAAATTGACTATGCATTATCGGATATCGGGAATGTTTCAGAAACTCCATATTCTCATGTTTTCAGTGTGAAAGTAAGCCTTGAAAAACTGGCTCCTGATTTTAGAAAATTTAAAAGCTGGAATTGATGAGCAGAATAAAATTAATCTTCAGTTTCATTTTTGCTTTAGCTGTGAATTTTAATGGCCTAGCTCAACAACCTGCTTGGTATTCTTATGATCTGACTTATTATAAAGTTCTTACAGGGAAAGATGGAATCTATAGAATATCATCTGAGGCGTTAAGTAAATCTGGCTTAAATGTAAATTCCATTGATCCTAGAAATATCCGGATGTACCATCGAGGTAAAGAAGTTGCAATTTCTATAAGTGGTGAAAATGATGGAAGCTTAGATGCAGGTGATTACATTGATTTTTATGGATTGAGAAATGATGGTACCCTGGATTCATTGTTATATACTTCTTTTGGAAAAATCCCAAATCCATATTTTAATACTCATTCCGATAGCACAGCATTTTTCTTAACAGTTACTCCCGGAGAATTAGGTAAAAGGATGGTAGTAAGAGAAGCGGCAGACTCCATTTTACCGCAATTGAATACCTACGGTTCAGAAAAGCTTGAAGTTTTTGGAGAGCAATACTCCTTGGGTGTTGGTTATGCTCTTGATTTTAGGTTATCCATTTACGATCAAGGCCAAGGCTGGATGAGTACTGTGATTACCAAAGGAAATTCCAGACAATTCACCATTTCAGGACTTGGAAACCCAACAAATTCAAATGAAGGTGAACTTGAAATTGGGTTAGTTGGAAGGTCTTTACATAATCATATTTCTAGAATTACTGTAGGTCCTTCGGCAGCCTCTCAGCGTTTGATTCAAACCGAGAATTTTTATGGTTATGAATATCCTCAATTAACTCTTCCATTGAGGATGAGTGATTTCAATGCTGATGGAAGCATCGTCATCACAGTTCAATCTTCAGGAACTGAAGGAGCAGATAATATTTCGATTGCGTACGCGAAAGTATTATTTCAGGAAAGGGTAGTCAATGGAGATTTTGGATCAGAAACTTTTATTCTTCCTCCAGGGAATCAGCGAATTTCAATTGCACAAGTGACTGGGAACTATGAAGCCTTTGAAATTTCAGATTATAAAAACCCTGAAAGAGTTCTAATTACTGAATCAGGAGGTCAAATGACATTTAGAGCAGCTATTCCTTCTGATAGCAGCAAAATTTGGGTTGAAAACCTCGAATCAATTATTCAGATTGAAGATTTAAAACCAGTACAGTTTAAAAATTATTTAGCACAACAAGCAGATTATCTATTGGTGGGTCATCACAAATTGGAGGAGAGTGCCAATCAATACGATAATCCACTCCAAGCCTATGCCGCACATCGAACTTCTCCATTGGGCGGAGGTTATAAGACATTAACCGTTTTTATGGAGGAAATTTATGATCAATACGGCTATGGAGAAGAATCTCCAACAGCTCTTTTTGAATTTCTTAGGACCTATTATCCAGTTCATAAACCAACCCATCTATTACTGGCGGGTAGAGGTTTGACGATGTATTCTACTGTAAGAATAGCTGGAGTCAGGTATTTTTATAGAAACAATCCAAGCGCCTTTGCTTTTCAAAGTTTAATTCCCCCCGGAGGATATCCTATTTCTGATAATAATTATGTAGTTGGTTTAAACCCTTCAAATTTAGAAGCTCCTGCTATGGCAGTTGGTAGGATTCCTGCGAAAAACTCCCAGCAACTAGCAGATTACTTGGATAAGGTAATCGAAAAGGATGCATTAGGGGTCTCTGCTCCATGGCAAAAGGAATTGATTCATTTGAGTGGTGGACTTTCTGAATTTGAGCTCAACCGTTTTTTCAATTATTTGAATCGATATAAAACGATTGCCGAGGGGCTTTATTTGGGGGGAAATGTGACCACCTATAGAAAGAGGTCAAATTCCACAGTCGAATTAATTGATATCACTGGGGATTTGAATGAAGGGAGATCTTTGGTTACATTTTTCGGACATGGAGCTCCAACTGTAATAGATATAGAGATAGGTTTTGCTTCAGATCCTACTTTGAATTATCAGAATAAAGGAAAGTACCCAGTCATGCTGTTCAATGGATGCGATTATGGTAGTGCTTTTGGAACTACCTATACTCAGGGAGAAGATTGGATAATAACTCCCGAAAAAGGAGCATCCAATATTTTGGCAAATACTTCTGTAGGTGTCGATGTAATTCTTAATAGATATTCTGATTCGTTTTATTCCAAAGCTTTTGCAGATAGTTCGAGTATCTATAAAACCATAGGAGAAGTTAAGCAGGAAGCAGAAACAGATTTTCTCAATAGGTTCGGTACCACTCCCCTGAATTATACCCATATGGAACAGATGATGTTATTGGGTGACCCGGCAGCTCGGATGTTTCCTGCTGATAAATCAGATTATTCATTAGATGAAAATGAGGTTTTCTTTGAAAGTTTTGATGATACTCCTTTAAATGCTCTATCAGATAGTATCAATTTGACTTTTGTTCTAAGAAATATTGGAATTGTAAATACAGATTCAGTAGAATATAGGATAAAAAGAAAGCTTCCGGATGGAACTGAAATTACTTTTGACCCTATAAAAATTCCATATGTTTCAAGAAAAGATACCCTACAGTTTTCTGTTCCAAACATAGGGCTGAATTCAGCAGGAGAAAATGTGTTTACCCTATCGGTAAATTCTGATAAATCTATTCCTGAAATGAATTATTCCAATAATTTAATCAGCGTTACAGAGTTTATTTCTCTTAGTGGGACATTAAACTTATTTCCGATAGACTTTGGAATAGTAGCAGAAAAAAATGTAAGTCTGATCGCTCAGATTCCAGGAAAGACAGATAGAGACCGTACTATTATTCTTCAATTAGATTCGGCTTTTAACTTCAATTCAGCATTTAGAAAGGAAGTAAGAATAACCACATCAGGATTGGTGGATTGGCCAGTTAATTTAATCACCTCTGGTGATTCCACCACTTATTATTGGAGAACTAAGTTTCAGGAACCCCAACCCGGAGAAACAGACTCTTGGACTACTTCAAGCTTTTCTTTTATTCCCAATGGTCCGGAAGGTTGGACACAGAGAACCATTCCTCAAATTGAACAAAGTCAGCTGACCAATCTAGAAGTGAATGAAAAGAGAAATGGATGGAAGTATGAGGATAAGAAATTGGGATTTGAAGTTTTTACAGTTGGTGCAGGAGTAGACTCTCTGAGTTTTAGAAATACGCAATTTTACTTAGATCAGGTGCCTCAGATCATTGATAATGTCAATAACGCGAATAGTAGACTTTGTCCAAATGGTTCTTTGGGCTTAGTTGCCTTTGAACAAAAAAGTCTGATGCCCTACCTTTCAATTCCTGTTCCTGGCTTTGATATTTTGGATTCAAGGGCATGTGGTCGGGTACCTCAGGTGATTCAGAGCATACAAAATTCTTGGATTACAACTCCTGGTCAAACTTTCCTTGAGCAATATGTTAAGGGTGTTAAAACAGGGGATTATGTGGTGATTTTCTCTGTTGGAAATGTAACTTTTGATGCTTGGCCTGATGAGGCCTATGCACTCCTAAGAGAGTTTGGTGCAAATGAAGCCACCCTCAGAAATTTAAAAACCGGAGATCCTTATATTCTTTATGGAAGAAAGGGTATGAAACCAGGAGAGGCTATAGAAATTGTGGGTAATACCAATCAAGAGTTTCCTCCAAATCAGCAGACACTTTCTTTTGATTCTGAATTGGAAGGCTACATTACTTCAGGGACGATTTTAACACCTAGGGTAGGACCTGCATCCAATTGGGAACGATTTTTCCAAAATGTTAATGCCAGAATGTGGATTAATGAGGATAATACTCATTTTGATATTCTAGGAGTGAAAAGAGATGGCCAAGAGGAAATTATTGCAGAAAAACTTTCCGATAGTGA
The DNA here is from genome assembly GCF_039563885.1 of Algoriphagus sp. SE2. Taxonomy (NCBI): domain Bacteria; kingdom Pseudomonadati; phylum Bacteroidota; class Cytophagia; order Cytophagales; family Cyclobacteriaceae; genus Algoriphagus; species Algoriphagus sp. SE2. The sequence goes on from NZ_JBCLWJ010000003.1 coordinate 240,082, forward strand.
ATTGGATCTTAGCTTTATAAATGCTGAGGTATATCCATATTTGAGATTGAGATATTCAATGAATGACCCGGAATCAACCGCACCTGCTCAGCTGGACAAATGGCAGGTGAATTATACAGGGGTCCCAGAGGCCGCATTGTTTGTTAAATCCTCAAGGGAAAAAATAAATCTAAAAGAAGGAGAACAAGTTGCGGTAGAACTCATTTTCAAGAATGTTTCCAAATTCAATTTTCTGGATTCTATTCAAATAGATTGGTCTTGGACTAATGTAGATTCTAAAAAAGTAGAAAGTTTTTCTAAAAAATTTCCTGCACTAAAAGCAGGGGAGTCAGTTGAGTTGAGCCTAGACTTCAATTCTATTGGAAAAGCAGGAGTCAATGAACTTTTGGTTTTTGCAAATCCAAGAATTCAGCAGGAACAGACGTTCAGAAATAATCAGATTGATTTCGGTCCATTCATCAATGTTGAAGCAGATGAGTCAAGCGATGTCTTGGATGTGAATTTTGATGGGATTTATATTATGGATGGAGATATTGTTTCTCCTTCAGTCCTTATTACCGCCCAGTTGGTAAATGATCAGACTTTAATTTATAAAAAGGATACAGTAGGAATAGATATCTTTTTGAAGAAGGATTGTGAAACCTGCGATTTTGCCAGAGTTAATTTTTCTAATCCAAACTTAACTTGGTCGCCGGCATCCGATGATTCTAAATTTAAAATATCATTTCTACCAGGTCCTCTGGAGGATGGTATTTATACATTGATGATTTCAAATGAAGATTCACCACAACCTTACCAAATTAATTTTGAGGTAGTAAATGAATCTCAGATTACTAATTTTTATCCGTACCCAAATCCATTTAGTACGAGTGTAAGGTTTGTATTTACGGTTACAGGATCAGAAGTACCCGATGAGATTAAAATTCAGATTATGACAGTTACCGGTAAAGTTGTTCGAGAGATTTTGCAGAATGAATTAGGCCCAATTCGTATTGGGAATAATTTGACGGATTATGCCTGGGATGGTAAAGATGAATATGGGGATCAACTTGCAAACGGTGTTTATATTTATCGTGTGCTAGTTCGGAAAAACGGACAATTTATGGAGCATAGGCCCACTGCGGGAGATAAAGCTTTTAAAAAAGGATACGGAAAAATGTATTTGTTGAGATAGTGTATCAATTTTAACGTATGTTAATAAAATAATATCCAGAAAAATAAAATGCCTGACTTCTAAAGTCAGGCATTTTGAATTTAAGGAATAGATTGTTTTTTATGGAATTTTCAGCTTACCGAAATAAATTTTATAGAAAATTTGTTTGGTTAATTTGTTGCTATTGTTTCGTGCCGCTCCAGGTACCGCTTAAGCCTTGTCCTTCATTACTCCAAACTCCGCTAATTGTACCATTATCTATGCTTCCGGTAAATTCAGAACCTCCTGATACTGTCCCTACTGTTAATTTCAAATCACCTTTTCTAGAGACTCTTCCATCCATTTTATATGTCTCTTCTACTATATCTGAAACAGCCAGTCCTGAAATCGTACCATCTACTTGAATAGTCATTGTCCAAGTGCCATTATCAACATCTCCATCGAATACTCCGGCCCAATTGCCAATAAATTCGGAATCAGGGTCTAGATCACCAAATTCTTGGGAACATGAAAATGTGATAATTCCAATAATTAATAGTAAAATAAAATTAATTTTTTTCATAGACATGAACTATTTCGTAATGAATTTTTGTTTATTTTGGAAAAATATTTTTTTCCGACTTCAAGTTTACACTATTTTTTTATAAGTTTCCTAATCCTCTTATAATTATATGTTTTTCTAAAATTATTTAAATGATATTAGAATGTTAACAAATACTGAGCAATTGTCGTTCCATATACAGAATTTACTATGCTTTTAATGGAAAAATTTAATAAAAAATTTTGTCTTGTTTTAAGAAGACAGAAATGGCTTGTAAGTAAAATCAATTTGACTTAAGTGGTAGCCAGTCCTGCTGATCTTGGTGTTTTGAATTCTTTTTAAAAAATAAAACCACTCATTTCTTCTTCAAATAGCCATAAATCCCGATTATACCAATAATGAGTAAGGCAAGCCCAATAGCCCACTGCAAAGGAGTATTCATCGATTCTTTAGCAGCTAAATAGGAATTAGCAATTATCCCTGCAGTAAATGCGATGACAGTTCGAGTGAGCATTCCAGGTATACCAAAAATCAACACTTTGTAGAGACTTACATCTAATGAGGCAAAAAGAAAATTGGAAATAGCAAAGGGAACAACAGGACTAATCCGAACGAAAAATACCAAAGAGCCTTCCTTTTCCCTTCGTGATTCTATTTCTGCATGGAATTTTGGGTTCTTCTTGAAAAGTTGCTCAGTCAGTTCCATATTAAAAACTTTTCCAAGGCCATAGCCCAAAACTGAAGCTAGGGAGTATCCTAAAATTAGAAAAGGCAATGAGACCCAACCAATGAAAAATCCAGATGCCAAAGCTATCAAAGTTGTGGGAAGCAAAGCTAATCCCATTAAAAAGGCTCCAATAATGGTATAAGTCAAGTAATCTGCCATTCCATTGAGACTATACTTGTTTAGTAAATCATAATTAACAGCGAAAATAGTACTTCCAATAAATGGCATTGTAGTTACCCAAAGCCATACAAGAATTCCTAATGGATGTTTCCCATAGTATGAAGAAATAGTTTTGAAAATACTGCCCTTTTTTGTCATCTTTGATCAGCTATTGAGAAGAGATTTCTTTTCAATGCTTGCAAGTTTAGCTAGCACAAGCCGAAAAAAACACAATAAGGAAGGGAATCTTTCCTTTATCATCATTCTAAAAGAATAAAACCCTAAATAGACATGAAATTTGGTACCAAAGCAATCCATGCTGGAGTAACACCTGATCCAACGACTGGAGCTATTATGACTCCGATTTATCAGACATCCACCTATGTGCAGCGATCCCCAGGAGATCATAATGGGTATGAGTATTCAAGGACACATAACCCTACCCGTACTGCTCTTCAGGATAATTTGGCTGCCTTAGAAAACGGAAAGCATGGTATCTGTTTTTCGTCTGGTCTGGGAGCAATCGATGCAGTACTTAAGCTTTTTAATCCAGGGGATGAGATTATTTCTACCAATGATCTTTATGGTGGAACTTACCGCCTGTTTACTAAAGTATTTGAGAGATATGGTATTAAATTCCACTTCGTGCCCATGGGTGATCCCGAATCCATATCTACTTATATCAATGAAAACACAAAAATGATCTGGGTGGAAACCCCAACCAATCCCATGATGAATATCATTGATATCGCAGGAGTAGCTAAAGTGGCCAAAAAGCATGGGGTCTTGCTTGCTGTGGACAATACTTTTGCATCCCCATTTCTTCAAAACCCGTTGGATCAAGGGGCTGATATAATTATGCACTCTGTAACCAAGTATTTAGGAGGACACTCAGATGTTGTAATGGGAGCTTTGGTGCTCAATGATGACGAACTTGCATCCAAGTTGGTGTTTATCCAAAATGCCTGTGGAGCGACACCTGGTCCTCAGGACTGTTTTTTGGTTTTGAGAGGGATCAAAACACTTCATTTGAGAATGGAGCGACATAGTCAAAATGGTAAAACTATTGCAGCCTATCTCAAAAACCATCCTAAAGTAGAGAAGGTTTATTGGCCTGGTTTTGAAGATCATCTAAACCATGATATTGCTAAAAAGCAAATGCGGGACTTTGGAGGGATGATTTCTTTTACTCTTGTGGGAAATAAGCTGGAAGATGCTAAGACAGTGATGGAGAACTTTAAGCTTTTTGCCTTGGCAGAATCACTAGGAGGAGTGGAGTCTCTTTGCGGCCACCCTGCATCCATGACACATGCCAGTATTCCTCAAGAAGAACGAGAAAAAGTAGGATTGGTAGATTCTCTGATCCGACTTAGCGTTGGAGTAGAAGATGCCGATGACTTAAAGAAAGATTTGGCAAATGCCCTATCGAAGATCTGATTATAGGATTTTGAAAAAATGAAAAGCCAGCCAATTCTATCAATTTGGCTGGCTTTTTAGCATACCATTAGTTTCAACTTGGGGTTTTAGAAATTAGGTTTAGTTGATTGATGAATCGCCGTTATTTTTACTTTTTAATTCATTCAGTATCGTTTGAGCTTTTAGTTCTAAAGAATCGAGCTTTTTCCTATCGAACAACTCCCCATTTTTTATTACTGCTTCTATGGTATTGACATTTTAATGTCTAAAAACGGGTTTTCTTTTAGGAGGGTCAAATTTGCCACATTTCCTTTTTGAACAGTACCAGCGCTCTGTCTTCAACTTGAAGGTTTTTAGCTGGATTGATCTTGGCAATTTTGAGAACTTCTCTTAAACTAGGTTCAGCATGCTATTTGAAATTAACCTTTTTCCCCTTTCACATATTTTCGCCAGTTATGTTGCTCCTTGAAACCAAGCACTTCTCTTATTTTACGGTTTGAAAACAAGGCTTCATGTTCTTCTAATTCTCTGGTAACAGGTATTCCTGGGAAAAATCTCTCAATTAATTCTTTGCTTGGAATAATAGCACCGTTATGATCGTTTCCGGCATTAAATACTTGATAACCCAATCCATCCTTTTTAAGACATAAATCTACAATCTGCCCGAGATCACGTGCATCGATGTAGCAAAAGGCATTTCTCCGCCGTACTTCAGGATGTTTAAAATAATAAGGAAAAAGTTCAGCGTATTCATGAGGTTCAATCACATTTCCGATCCGAAGGGCATAAATATCTACACCTGAGCGTCGCTGAAAGGTTCTGGCAGTCTTTTCATTGACTACTTTTGATAACCCATAGCTATCCATAGGATCCACATCATAGTCTTCTTCTAGCGGTAGGGATTTTGGGTCAGTTTGACCATCTGAAAAACAAATCCCATAAGTAGTTTCTGAAGATGCAATAATGATCTTCTTGATTCCGAGTTTAACGGCTGCCTCAATTACATGGTACGTACCCAAGGTATTTACTCGAAAGGTTTCGTTATCTGGATTGATTAGTATCCTTGGAACTGCTGCAAAATGAACGACTGCGTCAAATTTAGGGGTGCTATTTCCAAGTTCCAGTTCATCTAAACCAGCATAGGAACTCATTGCATTAAACATCTGCCCTGAATCAGTAATATCTGCAATTAGGTTATCTACCCCTGGGTGTTCCAGTGGTTTCAAGTCCACATTCATTACTCGATGTCCTTGATCAAGAAGATAGGGAATGACATGCTTACCTGCTTTTCCCGATCCCCCTGTAAATAATATTCTCATTTTGGTATTTTATTGTTTTGTCAATCAAGTTTTAGTCCTCTATCTTAAGAAAGGTTTCTTTTCATTAATTATACCAATTTGAAGTGAATTTCTTAAAACGAATCAGAGAAAGTTTAAATGCTATCCTATGAATCCCTCATTTTTTTGAGAGAACAAAACATAGCTTTTCTATTTAAAATAAAATGGAATTACTCTATCAAGATTGGGGTCCATCCCATTCTGCTAATCCCATTGATTCAAGAGAACTTTTCCGGATCGGTTCTACTGCATCATTGAGTGCCTGCAAACCAAAATCCAATCCTACTAAGGTGCGAAGTGGGCGACTTCCATTTGGGAGATCGATAAGTTTTTCAAAAGTTTTTACAACAATCATTGGATCTGTTGGAGCATTGGTATCTTCAAAAGCACTTTTTACCTGGTTTCCAAATCCTTCAAAAAAAGCATTTACATGAGCATAATCTTCAGCAATTTCTTTATTCTTAGGATTGACAATATTCCCGAAAAAGTTGGTAGAAAAAGGTCCGGGTTCGACGATTACTACGTCAATTCCCAATGGAGCCAATTCGTAACGCATTGCTTCACTTAATCCCTCTAGTCCCCATTTGCTGGCGTGATAAATCCCAAAACCTGGAAAACAAGCTCGTCCAGCACCTGAACTGACCTGTATAATCAAGCCAGATTTTTGAGCTCGCATTTTTGGAAGTATGGCATTTGCAGTTCTTATGGTACCCACAATATTCAAATCAAGTTGTGCAAGAACTTCGCTTGAAGTAAAAGATTCAATTGGCCCGCCATACCCAAGTCCTGCATTATTGATCAATACATCAACTTGAGGAATTTGATCAGCTGCTGCTTGTACACTTTCATCAGAGGTGACATCCATCTCCAAAACCGTAATGCTTAGATTCTTTTCCTTTGCAAAGTTTCTAAGTTCAGAAGCAGGCTCTTCATTTTTCCCATTTATATTTCTCATTGTTGCATAGACTTTATGCCCTTTTGTGGCCAAATACTTGACAGATTCGTATCCAAATCCTGTACTGCAACCTGTAATCAATATACTTTTCATGTTTTTAATTTTAATGGATGTAAAATATTTCTGAATTCCTCTTAATTATCTAGTAAAAAAATGTCTCCTATTTAATTTCGAAGTTTGTTGAAAGTACATATTCAAACCGAGCTCTGCAAGGTATAATTGAATATGAAATCTCTTTAGAAAATTGTTTGTCAATCAATCCTCATTTTAAATAAACTCTAGTTCTTTTACTATTTTAATTTGGTTAAATCGCTTTCCGCTGCGAGCATCGGAAGTTTTATGTGAGCCAAAAGAAAAGCTTAATAGAAATGAAAGAACAGCTTTTACGTATAGAGAATACATATCCTTAATATTTCAATCAGGATAAATAGTAAACGGGTAGTGATTTATATTAAGGCCATTACAAGGGATTATCGATATGGCCTTTTCGTATTTAATCATCCTTTAATTTTATCTATATCGATTAGTGAAGTGTTTCTTTAGATTCTGGTTTTTCTGTTTTTCACTTTGTTTTCGCTTTTATTTTCCTTACAATCCATTTATTTCAGGAAATACTTTTGGGATTAACTCCTTAAATTTCAAATAAATTGACTGGCAAATCTTCGATTTTGACTGATTTATCACCTTAATCTTCACAATTAAATAGCCTATTAAACTATGCGATCCAAAACGATCTATCGTTGCTTCATTCTTTTTGTATCCCTTCTTTTTTCAAATAGCATTCACGTTTTCGCACAATCTGAAATTGCCCAATCTGATACTTTATTAGTGGGAGTGGCAGGTAGTCAACCTTTTGTATTTCCAAAGAATATGGATAATAAAGGAATAGCAGTAGATCTTTGGGAAGATTTGGCTACTAATAAAAACTGGATATATAAGTATAAGTATTTTGATCAGGTAGAAGAAGCCATTAGCGAGCTTGAAAAAGAAAGATTGGATATATTGATAGGTCCAATAAGTATTACTTCTTCTCGCCATGAACTTGTCCAGTTTTCCCAGCCATTTTATAATTCCAGCTTATCTATCCTTTCCCGGACGGATGAACTTACCTTATGGCAAAAAATAAAACCTTTTTTTAGCATTCGTTTATTAATTGCAGTAGGCGTTTTTTTATTTATTTTGGCGATAGTAGGATTCCTTTTATGGCTTGCAGAAAGCAAAAATTCTCCAGAGCAGTTTCCAAAAGATCCGGTGAGTGGAATAGGCAACGGAATGTGGTTTGCTGTTGTTACCATGAGTACAGTAGGTTATGGAGATAAGGCTCCCGTCACGCTTTTAGGAAGAGTGATCACTGGTACTTGGATAATCGTTTCTGTTATTTTTGCCACTTCCATGGTGGCTGGTATTGCTAGTACCTTAACACTAAATTCCCTTAGTTCTTCTACCATTCTTAATATTGAGCAACTTTCTAATAAAAAGGCTTCTACATTAATAGGATCTCCCTCAGTCGAATTTCTCAAAGAAAATAGAGCTAAAATCATTGATTCCAATACCTTGGAAGAAGCTATAGAGAAGCTGAAAAATAAAGAGGTAGAGGCAGTTGTTTATGATAGACCACAGTTGCTTTATTACATTAAGCAAAACCAGACAGAGAATCTCTATCTAGCCAAAGCTGAATATTTCAAACAGGGATATGGGTTTGCTTTTCCATTCAAATCGTCTTTGGTATATGAGTTTAATAGGGCTTTACTAGAGTTTTCGGAGAATCAAGAAACGCAAAGAATCATAGATAGGTATTTGGAGAAAGATGAATAGAAAGGCTTAGGGTTCAACCTTTCAATTGCATTTGCTATGTAGAAGTTTTTCTAAAATATTTATCTCTGAAAGAATAGAAGAGAAAAGTTCAACCTGTCTGGTATTTACAGATACATATTCAATTGATTCGTTTAGTAATCTGGCTTGCATTACGGGGCTTAATTTTTCCATGTCATTTATTAGAAATGACTTCTTTACATCCTCTTCCAGTCCCGTAGCAAAACGGCCTACTTTTATTGAGGCTTGATTGGAGCCATTGGCGAAATTATCGTCATGTGCAAATAAGATGTCAACCGCGTGCTTTCCATTGACCATGATTATACTTTTGAGTTCTTCAACTTTATTAAAATATTTATTAAGTGCTTTTATGATTGATTTATCACTGATAATATTCAAGTTGGCACCAGACTTTAAATCTTCATAGGCAGAATTGTTAGGCTGAAAATCTGAATAAATGGCCTTAGTCGAGAGCGCAATCTCCATTCCTATATCTAGTTTGTTTGCCTCCTTATTCAGGAGCAACCTCACCGCCTGGTTGGAAGCTGTTAATCGATCTTGGGCTAATCTTAGAAGTTCTGTGAATTGAACCTGATCAAGTCTTACGTCTTCAAGCAACCTGCAGTAATATTCATTCTCCAGTTTGAGTTGTTTTTGCCGCTCGTTCCAATTGTTAAGTTGAAAAGCGATTAGAATTCCTATCACCACAAGTAATATTTCACCAAAAGCATAGGTCAAATACCTTCTGAAATTGTTTTTAGCCAATAATTTTTGGCGGATTTTTCTAAAGAAATTAATCATTGATTATTCATTGAATTGGTCACGGAATTAAATCCGGTCATGGCTATAGATTCAATACTTTAAATTTTTTTAAACTACAATCTAGTAGTTTTTAATCCATTTCAATAGGTGAACTGAAGCCATTTACTTCATCCTCTTTCGAATCAATCCATTCATCCTCATATTTAGTTTGGAAGAATTCTATTGATACCGGATTGGTAGCATATTTAGTTTGAGAAATGTTAAAAGGATGATCATCAATAATGTCCCAAAACTACCAATCCAATTCATAATCAGCTGAGTTTTTACAGAGTCTTTTAGGACTTCTGTTAATATTTGAAAAAGTAGATATCCCATCCAGGCTCCCATGGTATTAGTTATCAGGTCAGTGACATCAAAGGTTCCAATTCTAAAGATGTATTGGATACTTTCCAAGAAAAAACTTAATACGAAAAAAGAGAAAATATGTATTCCAATTGTCCACTTTTTGCCCAAAATAGCGGCGTAAGTACCTAAAGGGATAAAAATCACCACATTCATTAAAACCTCCCATTTGCTCAAATACAGCGTAATAAAAGGGACAAGATTTAGGCTTCTTTTCTCCAAGTAGGTAAACTGAACCCCAAGTTTCAGTAAAATAATCCAGAACAAAATCAGAAGGTAAACTACAAAAAGCCATCGGGTCCATACATCTGCTTTATAATTTTCTTTCCCGACTGTTTGATCTTGCATACTGGGTGGATATTTATTATAAATGTGGTTCAAGCTTGCTCTGATATTGCTTACTTATTTTTGAAGATTTCTTCTTTTAGACTTCTATTAAATCAGACCTCAGAATTTTTCAAAAAAGAACAAATTTTAAGCAAAGTAGCAATGTCTTATTTCTATCAATAGAGATCATCATTTTAATTAAAAATCCGGATCATTTTACCATTATTCTTTCGAAGATCATTTCTTTCGACGAGTGCAATTAGGTCTCCATTCGGTAATTGCTTGATGGTTCTGACACGTCCTTCTATCCCTAGACCAAATGTCTCTTTACTGTTCCTGTCGTATTTCATCAATCTTCGATAAGCCAAGGAACCTATCAGGAAATAGCCATTCCAGTCCGGAATATTACTATTATCAACTTTCAGAAGGCATGCCGGAGCTATTGCCTGACCACCATCATTAGTAGCCACAGTCCAAGAATGTTCTGGAAAAACAGTGAATTTAGCAGCAGAATCTTCGGATATCATGGAGACTCCCATTCCGTCATAATTGATCCCATAGGAAAATAAAGGCCAACCGTAATTTTTGCCTTTTTCGATGATGTTAAATTCATCACCTCCTTTTGGGCCATGTTCGATACCGAAAAGTGTATGGGTAGACTTATCGTAAACCAATCCCTGAACATCTCGATGTCCGAAGCTCCAAATACTTTGAGGCTCAGAAAATCCTTTGAAAATCGGATTATCTTTGGGGATACTTCCATTCTCCTTTAGGCGATGAATCTTTCCCATATCATTTCCCATATCCTGTGCATACATCACTGGGTTGGCATAGGTGGATAAGTTGGAGTTTCCGATGTTCAAAAAGAAATGGGTACTATCCTCCCAGACGATCCGCATGCCATTTCCAGTGTAGGTTTCATAACGGGTTTTGAAGATTGGCTCAAAATCCACTGCTTGGTTTCCTTTCACTTTAAACCTCGAGACAGTGGCATGTCCGTCTGTTGGGAGGTAACAGGCATAAACCCATCCGTTTTTGGCATAGTTTGGATGAAGGCTCAATTCCATCAAACCACCATGCATTATCGCTGGAATACCTGGTGTGCCAAAGGTGATTACGTCTGGCATTCCTTCGATTTCAGTAAGAACACTATCCTTGAAATGAAATAATTTGCCATTTCGATCGCTGATCAAATATTCCGAATCCCCAAGAATTGCAAGTCCATAAGGGACCACAAAGCCTTCAGCTAAAGTCTGTACTTGAAATTGGTCTTCACTTATTGGATACGGAGATTCAGGGACACTAATTTTATAATTGCAGCTTCCCAAAAGGACAAAAAGCAAAAATAGCAAGACAAAGCGGAAGGGATTTTTTTGTGTGAAGGATTTGAAGACTCTCATCAGGAAAGGACTTGGTACTTTAAAAGAATTTAAAAAAACAGTGGGTCTATTTTCATGGTATTACTGAAAATAAGATTCTTCAAGCTTACATACAAATTGTTTAATAAATCTAAACTCTTTACTGCTCAAATTAAGATCTTATCAAAAAGTTGGTGGGCCTGTTTTTCTGCTATAGTGGAAAGAGCTATCTTTTGAACTTTAAGTTCGTTGATCCAGTCAAGGTATTTCTTAGAGATATCCTCCTTTTCAGCCACAAAATGGGTGAGAGACTGTAATGAAAGCTGATTGGAATACCAGGGTTTTAAGTTATCCTTTAGTTGCTTGATTTCCACATGGATACTGCCTACAAATATTGGGTTGAAACCTAAATGAATGAGAAGATTTTCTAGCATTATAATCGTCCGCAATCCATCAAAAATTTCTTTCAGAGCTTTACTGTCGAGCTTCGCCTTTAAGTCTAATTGAATAAATTCTAGTTCTTCGCTGATGATTTGGTTAATAGCGGAACTTATAGCGAGAGGTTTTAGACCTTTACTTAATTGATGTGCATCGAGATATAGTTCGTCCCAACTTTTCAGGGTACTTCCTACCACCAAGTCAAAGGTTTCATTGTACAGATTCTTCTTTTGCTTATCCAAATATAGATGATAGCTATTGAAGGTAAGTTTGGTTTTCTTTTCGTAAACCTGGAAGTTATTCTCCACCAATTTAAAGTGGTGAACCTTTTTGAGGCTTTTCATGAGCTTTTTAAAAGAAGAAAAAATATCGAAGTTTAGTCCCTCTTTATCAAAATGTATTTTCCCCAGGAGATTGCAATAGAGTTCCAAAAACTCCATTTTACCCAATAGTTCTATTGCTTTTTTTGACTTTATCTGCTTTCCCAAGGCCAAAAAAATAACTTTAGCATCCGAATGCTGTCTTTCAAAAACCTGAAAAATAGGAGAGACCTTGCTCTGCATCATTTAGGAAATTTTCACTAATGTGGCACCATAACCCCACTGATCTTTCTGCGTGTCCTTAAAGTACTTAATATTTCCTAATTGACTCAAATGCCGGTGGATTTCTTTTCTTAAAATTCCATTTCCTATTCCATGAATGAAAGTTATTTCATCCATTCCGCTCGCAATAGCCTGGTCTAAATTTTTCTCAAATACCTCCAATTGAAGTTTTAAGATGGCAGAATTACTCATTCCTTGATGATCTGACCTCAATTTTTCTATATGAAGATCTATGGACCGAGGAGGTCTTTTGGTTTGAATGGGCGCAGCTTTTGGTTGCAAACTTTCCAATTCCTGATTTAAAGCACGGATATCCAATTCTTTGGTGGTTTGTTCCAGCGAAAAAATATAAGCAGTCTTTCCAAGTAATGGAGCTTTACTCAAGTGTTTAAAAAACTGGGTTGGTTTCATCTTCAGTTGCCTTTCGAAAGCTGGTAGGGCTTTTTCTAAGGTGTTTTGGATAGGAATAAAACGGAGTAAAAAAGCAGGCCATTCATCCATTTCTTTGAGTAATCGGTCATCGAATTTTTTAGACTCTCCACCTGCCAAAGTAGTGGCCATTAAAGTACGTTGGTTATCTCCAAAAACTTCTGAAACATGAGCTAGGTAAGGCTTTTTACTATCGTTGATCAAATATAAACTCAAACTCTGATCATTAATAGGAATGAAGGCTAGGTATAAACCCTGATCTTTTGCCGCTGAAATAGGTTGAGGTATTTCCTGCTCTGGATTTTTTGATTCTTGTTCTCCGAAATAGGCTTTTTCAGTAGCATGAACTAGTACCACCTCATTTTTCATCGCAGGAATGATAAAACCATCCTCGATTTCTATTTCAATTCTACCTCCAGATGAGATTTTTCGGATAATTCCCTCTTCCGTCCCACGTATTAATCTTACTTTATCTCCGATATTCATTTATCTAAGGCTTTTTTATAAGTATCCAGTGCTCTTTGTCTGGCAAATTTATGTTCTACAATTGGTTTTGGGTACTGATCAGTACCAAATTCAGGAATCCATCTTTTAATATACTTCAGGTCTTTATCGAACTTATCTTTTTGAGATTCCGGGTTGAAAACTCTGAAATAAGGTTGGGCATCTGTTCCTGTTCCTGCTGCCCATTGCCAGCCACCGTTATTCGCTGAGAGGTCAAAGTCCAGTAATTTTTTGGCAAAATAAGCCTCGCCCCATCTCCAATCTATCAATAAATGTTTGGTCAAAAAGGAAGCTACAACCATTCGAACTCTATTATGCATATAACCCGTCTCATTCAATTCTCTCATACCCGCATCTACTATGGGATATCCAGTTTTACCGGTGCACCAAGCTTCAAATTCCTCCTCGTTGTTTCGCCAAGGTATGTTATCATATGCTGGTTTAAAAGCTTTATCAACGACTTTCGGATTATAAGCCAATATCATCATATAAAACTCTCTCCAGATTAATTCATTCAGATAGGTCTTGTTTAGTTCGCTGGCTTTTAATGCTAGTTTTCTAATAGAAATTGTGCCAAATCGCAAATGAATTCCTAGTCGACTGGTTCCGTTTTGGGCAGGGAAATTCCTGGTATCATGATAATGCTTTATGATTTCTTCGTCTGGATTTGAAGAAGGGATTTTAATATTGGACTCTTTGAAGCCCATTTCTTCCAAGGAGATCAATTTCATAGGCTTGGTTTGATAAAGATTTTTCCAATGGAAATAGGATAGGGGCTCAACGGAAGTATTATTGAATTTTTCCAGCCATACCTTACTAAATGGCGTAAAAACCTTGTAAAATTCTCCAGAACCATTGAGGATTTCTCCAGGCTCAAAAATCACTTGGTCTTTAAAGGTCAAAAAAGTCGTACCATGCTTTTTAGCTAATTCTTCTATTCTCTTATCTCTTTTTTTGGCATAGGGCTCATAATCTCGATTAGTATAAATAGCCTGAATTTCATATTCTTTAAAAATCTCTTGGAACACTTCAACTGGCTTTCCATACTTTACCAAAAGCGTACTGCCTTTTTCTTCTAAGTCCTCCTTGATTCGACTAATCTGATCGTGAATGAATTCTACTCTTGCATCAGCTTTATCCTCCAGATCATCTAAAATATTTCTGTCAAATATAAAGAGTGGAAGAACATTAGTTTCTTGCTGCAAAGCATAGTAAAGACCTGTATTGTCATCTAATCTCAGGTCCCTGCGGAACCAAAAAATACTTATTTTCTCCATGATTTTACTTTATCAGAAAAGCTCCTTTAGAATGAAATTGTTTAAAGTATCTCTTTTTGGAGGAATCGAGTCCGGGACAGGAATTGCCTGTCTAATCCTTTCCAAAGAATCTAATCTGTTTTCAAGATTCTCTAAATTTATGGGAGTCCATTTTTCGCCATTTTCGTAATTATATCGCAAGAAATCATCGGTATCGTTGATCCTAAGTTTTTCATCTTTCTTTCGGGTAAGCTTCTGGAAGAGTTCAGAAAATGAATTAAAGGAAACATTCTGCGATACAGATACCCCATAAGTAGCTACATTTTTAGAAAGTGATAAAGAGGTGAAAACGTTAAAATTATTTCTATTGAAAATACGGATTCGATAAACTCCATCTTCCGTCAATAGATATTCTGCTTGCCAGTCCCCGATTATGGAAGCTGCATTCGCATTTCCCTGATTATTGGTAAATCCTCCATCCCTAGAAACTCTTAATCTTCCATCCAAGAAAGTATAGGCGACTGAAAGCTGAAAGGTTTCTAAAGTATTTGCATCAAGCGAAGCTAAATCCACATCGATTTCCAAGTTTTTATCCACTTGACCTAAGAAAGCATTGAGTTGGGAAGAAAGCAATTGCCCCAAGCTAGAAGAAATATTTGTAACTCCTGCAAACTGGCCTTCAGGTGAAAAGGAACGGGACATGATTACAGAGAAGACCTGCCTATTTTTCTCTTGTCCGTCATTTGCGATCCTGTTTTGGAAGGCAGAAATCGTAGTTTGTAAGTCCCCATTGGAAGGAAACTGACTAAAATCAAATCCAAATTGGATATCAGGAGAAAGCAAAGCTCCATCAAGATCCATGATTACTTTTACTGGATATCTCCTACGAGTTTGGGTATTATCCGGGTCAGTAGTAGTTGTGGCATTAATCAAAGGTTGGATCGAAACATTTTCCACATATTCTGCAGTCAAATCCATAACCCCCTCATAAGGATCCCCATACCAGGTAATTCTACTGCCAGGTCTAATGTTGAACTGTTTTTTAACAATGTTATAAAGGGAGAAGTTGTACTTTCCTTCTGTAATTTCATAGTTTCCTGTAAGTGAGAAATTACCTTGAGTGTCTACATTCATTGTCAATACACCTCTACCTCTTCCTGAAATCCCTTCCTCTGTTCTTGGGTCAATAATAATTTCGGCCAGCGCATCCGGTGTAATATCCAAGATGAAATTCATCCGAATATTCTCGATATCAAGCCTATTTATTTCTTCAGTAATTTCTCTAATCCTTACTGTATCCTGAATATTGATAATGTGAATGAATTCTTCTTGGGCGATTCTTGTATCATCCGTTAGAGGAATATAAATCCGCGTATTTGGTTGGCTTGTCGCTCTGGCATTAATATCAAGATTGGTTGTACTACCCAAAAAATCAACTGTTCCGGTCACATAGGCATCTCCGTAAAAGGTGTCGTTATCTCGTGCTGTTGTATTTAGTACTTGAAAATTCGTCAGATTGGAATTGATATCTAGGTAAAAGTTCTTGAAACCATTGTGGTTTATTCCACCGCTAAGGCTTGCTAAATTACCATTGACATCCCGAAGTGCTAAATCTTTAAAATTAATCAGGTTTGGATTGAATGCGATTTCACCATCCAATTGATACGAAGTATTGAGAAAGTTAATACGAAGCTTTCCTTCACTAACATTTCCAGTTCCCAGAATTTGAGGTTCTTTCGTTGTACCTCTTATTTGAAAATCTCCAGTAACAGATCCCCCCATTTGAGAGAGGTAATTGGATAGAAATGGTTCTAAAATAATTAAGTTGGTCTTGCTGAGGATAGCATCAACTAAAATATCCTGATTCTCAAGCCCAATAGTTCCATCGATATCTATGGTTTTTATACCTCCTCTGGTATTTGTCAGATTCAAAGCCAGCCGATCAGTATCTAAATTAGCTGTGCCATTAAGGTTACCAATAAGAAAAGTGTTGATTTCTAAACTGTCAATACTGATTTCTCCTTGGACAAGGGGTTGGAAATAAACATCTTCTACCGTAAATAAACCATTGATGGTTCCTTCGAATTCCTGTGGCACTAAAGTATTTAAAAGATTGACATTTACCTCATTCAATAGTAATTGTAATTCCCGGTTGGGATCTTCAGAAATTGCTCCCTCCAAAGAAATAAATTGATTTTCATCATAGATTTTAACATTTGAAAAATCTATTTCTCCTGGAATTAATGTGATTAGATTTTCCTCAACAAACTTCCATTCCTGATCAAATACTTTTAAAGAAGAGGGAGCAAAATTTATTTTTGTGTTTTGTTGTGAAAATTGTGCGTTCGCATTTATTCTCGCTGCACTTTGAGTTGAATCCTGATCTAAGGTGAAATCTAAAGCCACCTTGTTTTGATCCCAAATGGCCTCTAAACCCAGATTTGAAAATGTGATAGTTTTACCTACTTCCTGCGCTTTTGAATAAATATAAAAAGAGGCAAGAATTTCTTCAGAGTTAATGATTTTTGAGGTATTGAAATCAATATTTGTAGAATAGGCAGTCTTATTTTGATAGCTGAGAGTGTCTATGCTAGTAAAAAAGTTGAATACGGTGTTTTCAGGAGTTTGGTAAAATGCACCTTCCAGGATTGTATTTCTTGAAATATAAATGTCGGGATTGATAAGTTGTACAATAGGATTGACATTGAACATCCTAATATTTAAGTCCAGATTATAAGTTTCGTCAAAAATAGTTTCCAGGTCTGCTACTGGCTGAGGTTCATTCAAGATAATGGCAATATATTGATCCAGTAAGACATCGAGATCTTTCGAGATCTGTTCTAAGTTGAATTGACCTGAGGCGGCGGCAACTAGGTAATCTGAATTGATAGACATCGTACGGGTGCCTCCAGCAAAAAGTGATTGGAAATTAAAGTCACCCAATTCCAAAAATCTATCCTCGAAACCTAATTCCAAATTAGTGAATCTTGCGATTCCTTGGATGTCATCAATAGTGACTCCTTTTGTATCAATCATTAAATTACCACTCAGGAAGTTGAGCTTATCAGTCAAATTGATGTTTTGAAGAAAAGCTGTGTCCAAATCAATCTGCATTCTCACTGAATCTACTGTGGGATTTAAGTTTAACAGACCGGTGGCCTGCATTTTTAAATTGGGATCTGCGATGTCAAGATTTCCTTTGAACAATTTCAATCCATAAGTAGCGTCTGTGGTAATATTGGTATAAATGTAATTTTTAAATCCTACTTTGGAGATTTCCGCATCTACTCCTACTAAAATGTTTTCTCTGGAATCCCCTTGAAGCGTAACATTTCCATCTAAACTAACTTTTTGAAAAAGGGCGCGATCTTCTGCCAAAATTCCTAGATCAAGGTCATTTACCGTCAACCTAGAAACAACAGAAGGCTTATTGTCTACGATGTCAAAGTTGATCCTTCCATTTATTTCTCCAATGCTTGTTTTAAAATCACCAGAAGTGGTAAACCTCTGCAAGTATCCTGCGAAATCGGCATTGAAACGAATGGTATTAAACTTGAAAATTTCTTTTTCCAATTCCGGTTTTAGGTAAGGACCTAAATCTCTTGCCAACACAGTTGAGTTTTTCAATGAGAGATTAATATAAGTATCCTCAATATCTGGAAGTCCTTCTAGTTGAAATGCTCCAAACAGGGCGGTTTTTTCTCCCAGTCGAATCAAGAACTCATCTGATTTAAGGTCTGAAATTGTTCCAATAACCTCTCCACTTAAGTAAATTTCATCTTCAATTTGAGGGAGGTTTGGAGCAAATTTCCGAAGGTCAGATAGATTCAGAAGTGTTTCTTCCATCCTTGCCGTGATTTTCACCTCGTTGATAAAATTAGAAAGTGCAGAATCAGTCAACATATCAAATCGAACATAGTCTTTAATCTGTGTTTTCTCTGATCTCAAGCTCAAATTGTCAAACTCCATGAACTCGGGAGAATATCTGAAATCAGTAATTAATTCTTTGATCTCAAGACCAGAAGAACTTTCAACTCCGGTGATCATTTGAACATTGATTCCAATATCACCCCCTTTCAAATAGAAAGAATTGGCGTTGCAAAAAACTTCGTCGAATTTTAAATGGCTGTAATCAAACCCTTCCTCAATTGGGGGATAATTTAAATTTTCAATATGAACAGTTCCTCCCCGGATTTTCACAAGGTCTATCCCAAAATTTGAATTATTATTTGAACTGCTTCCTGAACCAAAAACCTCTGTCATTTGTAAAACCCAGAGATTGATGTTCATTAAACTGTCACCATCGTGATTGATTAAATGTAAATCGGGGTTCGTCAAAATAACTTCCTGCAGTTTTGGATTGCCAGCATTGAGTAGGGAATTGAGCTCAAAATCTACTTCTATTGTCTTGGCTCCAATCATTAAACTATCTTTATGATCGAAGATTGTTACGTCCTGAAGTTTGACTGCATCCCACCAATTGAGGGTGATTTTGCCTATTTCAGTTTTGAAATCACTTCGTTGATTTATATAGCTTGCAACAGTATTTACTGCCCAGTTTTGAACAAAGGATATTTGAAGACTTAAAGCAATAAAGATGAATAGAAGAATTACAGAAAAGATAATCCAAAGGATTATCCGAAACGCTTTGTGCAAAAAATCCGTAACTTTCGCGTTCTTTTCCAATGGGTACCAACGATAACTTTATTCTAGCAATTGAATCCTCGTGCGACGAGACATCTGCCTCTGTAATAGTAGACGGCAAAGTACTTAATAATATTGTCGCTACACAATCTGTCCACGAAAAATATGGGGGTGTTGTTCCCGAACTTGCTTCTCGGGCTCATCAAGAAAATCTGATCCCTGTGGTTCAAGAGGCTGTTTTATCGGCTGGGATTACCTTGGATCAACTCTCGGCAGTGGCATTTACCAGAGGCCCGGGATTAATGGGATCCTTGTTGGTAGGTGTAAGCTTTGCTAAAGCATTGGCTTTTGCAAGGAATATTCCTTTGATTGAAGTTAATCATATGCAGGCCCACATTTTGGCTCATTTTATTGATGATCCAAAACCGAAATTTCCTTTCATTTGTTTGACCGTAAGTGGAGGTCATACCCAGCTAGTTTTGGTAAAAGATTTCCTGGAAATGGAGGAAATCGGAGAAACTCAAGATGATGCAGTGGGAGAAGCTTTTGATAAAACTGCCAAATTATTGGGATTACCCTATCCGGGAGGACCTTTGATTGATAAGTATGCAAAGGATGGAAATCCAAAGGCATTTAAGTTTCCGGTAACTCGGATGCCTGGATTAAATTATTCTTTCAGTGGTATTAAAACAGCTGTTTTATATTTCTTAAGAGATCAGCTGAAGGAAAATCCCAAGTTCATCGAAGAGAATTTAGCAGATCTCTCCGCGAGTATTCAATGGACTTTAATAGAAATGCTGCAAATCAAGCTGAAAGAGGCAGTAAAGCAATATGGGGTGAAAGAGGTAGCGATTGCTGGTGGAGTTTCTGCAAATTCCGGCTTAAGAAATACACTGGATGAATTGGCAGCTAAAGAAGGTTGGAACCTGTACATTCCAAAATTCGAATATTGTACAGACAATGCAGGCATGATAGCCATGGCTGCATATTATAAGTATCTGGCAAAGGAGTTTTCAACATTTGATGTGACACCTTTGGCAAAAATGAAAATTTAATATGGCGAAGCCTTCGAAGTTTGATAAGATCATCAATATCAAGAATAAAAAAGCGAGTTTTCAATTTGAATTCATCGAAAAATTTGTGTGTGGAATGGTTCTGAAGGGGACAGAAATAAAGTCTATAAGAGAGGGGAAAGTTTCTCTGACAGAGGCATTTTGCGTTTTTCTAAGAGGGGAATTATTTGTTCGACAGATGCACATTGCCCCCTATACAATGGCAGCAAGCTACAATCATGTGGCTGTAAGAGATAGAAAATTACTACTGAGTAAGAAAGAACTGGAGAAATTGGAAACTAAGTCTCAAGAAAAGGGGCTGACTATCATTCCTGTTCGTATATTTATAAACGACCGAGGTTTAGCCAAAATGGAAATAGCTTTGGGTCGAGGCAAAAAGCTTCATGATAAACGACACGATCTGAAAGAAAAAGATGCGAAAAGAGAAATCCAGCGAATGGCCTTTGACTGATGTCTTTGGGATATGCCGCCAGACAATTTTACCGCTCTACAGAAAACCTACCTTTGAATCCGCTCTTATTTCTCAATTACTTTTTGGGGAATGCTACCAAGTAAAAGCAATTAACCCCGACCAAAGCTGGTACAAGATTTTTCATGAAGATACCGGCTTGGAAGGATGGATAACCTCTAAATCCATCAAAACCATTTTACCTGAAGATTATGCTTCCTTTCTTAGTCAGGATTTTCAGGTGGTGACAAGTCCCATTGCTATTATCGAATATTTAGGAACCAATCTTTATTTGTTGCCTGGAAGCCGACTCCATTTTTCAGAATTAGAGTTGTTTAATTGGCAAGATCATATTGGATTTACAGGTTCTGTAAGGAGCCATGCAGTAAAAGCAGGAAGAGATGAGTTGTTGGAAATTGCATTAAAGTACTTGAATGCACCCTATCAGGCTGGAGGCAGGAGTATTTTTGGATTGGATGAGATTAAAGGATTTGAATTGATTTATGCCACTGCTGGATACCAGTGGACATTAGAAAAAATGCAGGGAAAAATGATTGAACCTGATCAGGTTATCCCGGGGGATTTGTTTATTTTCAAAGATTTAGATGAGAAAATTATTCAAGTTTCCATGTATTTAGGTGCGGAAGAAGTCCTATGGATGGATGGTAAAATGAGAATCTCTGATATTGATGAATGGGAAACGATTCAAAAAAACAATTCAAATAAACGGTATGTTTTAAAAGGCCACTCAATAATTAGTTAGAATGGAAAAAAGAGTATTGGTGTTGAATTTAGATCATACTCCGGTAGCGGTAGTACCAGTGCAAAAGGCTATTGTCCTGGTGTTGATGGAAAAGGCGAATTGTCTTTCTACCTATGAGCTATTAAAAATCAGAACTGTAAGTAGGGATTTTGAATACCCCGCTGTAATTCGTTTGGTTTCCTATAAAAATATTCCCTACCGTGGGGTATTGTTAAATAGATCTAATCTTTTTCGCAGAGATAACGGAGAATGCCAGTATTGCGGAAGTAAAAGGCATTTAACGATTGATCATGTCGTGCCTAGATCAAAAGGAGGAAAAACAAATTGGATGAATTTAGTTACAGCTTGTCACCGGTGTAACGTAAATAAAGGAGATAAATCTCCGGAACAAGCAGGTTTGACGCTGAGAAATCAACCTTTCCGACCTACTCTTTCTTATTTCTTATCGGAATATGCCGAGCGTCAAGCTGAAGAATGGCTTCCATTTTTAGCAAGCAAAGTGGTTCAATAAAGGACTGATAAAATCGTAATACGATTTTTCAATTATTTTTTGGCAAAATAATTGCCAGTCAAAAGGCATGAATCTTTCCTTTATTTATTCGCTGTTTTTAACCCTGCTTCTTGGCTGGAGCCAGATTCAGTATCAAGAACTAATTGGAAGTTGGCAACTCGTCGATTTTGATGGGATTAAAAAAATCAAATCATCCCCGGAATATCTTAGTTCCAGTGCGGATTTCCGAGCAAATTTGGAGTCGAAAATTAATTATAGGCTTGAAAACACTGTTTATAAATTCACGGAAGGAGATAGCTTGGCGTACACGGATTTTGTGAATCAAGAAATCATTTTAAAGAAAGCCAAAATAGAGGTAAGTGAAGATAATATTGTGACCATACACGAAGGCGAGAATATTAAACAGGCTAAAATCATTGAGCTTGATGGCAATAACCTAATTCTAGAACCCATTTCAACAAATGGAAATAGTGCGGGGAAATTAGTGTTTGAAAGAATTGTGGTAAAGAAGGAAAAGTAAAAAACCAAAAAAAGAATATATACTCAAGCAAGCTCTAATGGCTTGCTTTTTTATTTCAAAGTACTGTAAAGCATGAATTTATTCAATGCATGATTTAATAAGCCTGTCTATGCAACAAACAAATTTCAATAGATATTAATCATAGATCTAGGATTAGTTGCTTCGGAAGCAATCTAAAACTTTTTCGATGCCAAATGCAGGAACCAAATTCCTGAATTCCCTCTCTATGGGATTTTGTTGGATAGCCTACATTTCTTTCCCATCCATACTGAGGGAATTCTTCCGCAAGTTGCTCCATAAAATTATCCCGATGGACTTTGGCCAAAATAGAGGCTGCGGCTATACTCGCATATTTCCCATCTCCTTTAATCACACAAGTATAGGGTGTTTTCAAATCAGATTTAAACCGATTTCCGTCAATCAAGAGATGTTCCGGTGAAATTTTTAATCCCTGAATCGCTCGAGTCATAGCTAAAAAAGAAGCGTTAAGGATGTTGATTTTGTCAATTTCTTCAACAGAAGCCTCGGCAATTTTCCAAGCCAAAGCTTTGGCTTTGATTTCTTCTATTAAATCCTCTCGTTGGGTTTTCCCTAATTTTTTGGAGTCATTGATCCATTGATTGGAATAATCCGAAGGAAGGATTACGGCTGCTGCTACAACTGGTCCAGCCAAACAACCTCTTCCTACCTCGTCACAACCTGCTTCTATTCGATTAGCTTCTAAAAAGGGTTTGAGAGTCATGCTCTTTGTCTTCTCTTATTTTGTAATATTTATGAATCATCTCTGCGACAAGCCCTGTCCACCCGGTCTGATGTGAAGCTCCCAAGCCTAATCCTGTTTCGCCATGGAAATATTCATAAAAAAGAATATAATCTTTGAAGTGAGGATCTTCCTGAAATTTCTTGTTGTATCCATATACAGGTCTATTGCCTTTTTCATCTTTCATGAAAATCTTCATACATCTGTAAGAAAGTTCTTTCGCAATAATATCCATCGTCATATATCGACCAGATCCTGTGGGGTACTCAATCGAGAAATCTCCCCCATAGTAAAAATCAAACTTTTTCAAGGATTCGATAATCAAGAAGTTGATTGGAAACCAAATTGGGCCACGCCAATTGGAATTTCCCCCAAACATGACGGTGTCGGATTCTCCTGGCGTATATTTAATAGAGAGTGTATCTCCAGCAACTTTAAGAGTATATGGGTGGTGCAGATGATATTTTGAAAGTGATCGAATCCCGTATTCACTTAAAAACTCATCTGAATCCAACATTTTATGAAGAATGCTTTTCATTCTATGCCCTCTTAGAAGAGAAAACAATCTTCTTCTATCAAAGCCCGGCTGAATCCAACTTGAGACCAAAGCAGCTAATTTTGGCTTCTCCCTCAGGAAGAATTCCAAACGTTGCTTGAACTCCGGTAATTGGTCAAACAAGTCTTCTCTAATTGGTTCCACAGCAAAAAGTGGGATTAATCCTACAATGGATCTCACTTTCATCCGCTTGGATTCCTTACCAGGAACGTGAAACACGTCATAGAAGAAATTATCCTCATCATCCCAAAGTGAAATTCCCTCGGCCGAAATATTGCTCATTGCCCCGGCGATGTACAGAAAATGCTCCAGAAATTTGGTGGCCGTAAACTGGTACACTTTGTTATTTTCACAGAGATCCAAGCTGATCCGTAGTAGATTTAGGGAAAACATAGCCATCCATGAGGTGGCATCTGCCTGCTCTAATTTGCCTTGATATCGCTGGGCATGGCTTCTATCAAAAACACTGATGTTATCCAATCCCAAAAAGCCACCCTCAAAAATATTTTGGCCATCACTATCTTTTTGGTTTACCCACCAAGTGAAATTCAGCATGAGCTTATGCATCGCTCGTTCTAAGAATTCAAAGTCACCTTTCCCGCCATTTGCCTTCTTGTCTATTTGATATACACGTTGTACAGCATAAGCATGAACAGGAGGATTTACATCCGAGAAATTCCATTCATAGGCAGGAATTTGTCCATTAGGATGCATGTACCATTCATTTAAAAGAAGAAGGAGTTGGGCTTTTGCAAATTCAGGATCAATCCTTGCAATTGGAATACAATGAAAAGCCAAATCCCATGCAGCATACCAAGGGTATTCCCACTTGTCTGGCATGGATATGATATCATAATTCTGCAAATGTTTCCAATTGCTGTTTCTTCCTTTTTTACGAGAGACAGGAGGGACATATCTGCCGGGATCACCCTCTAACCATCGTTCAACATCGTAATAGTAAAATTGCTTGGACCACATCATTCCAGCATAGGCCTGTCTTTGGATTCGTTTTAAATCTTCATCTAAAACCCGATCCTGAAGTTCCTCATAAAACTCATCAGCTTCGGCTTTTGCCTTTTCTATAATGGAGTCACAGATCTCTAATGGTGCATCGACCTGTTGATGCATCATTCTAAGTTTCACAGTTCTACTTTCGCCGGCAGGGATCTCTAAATGATAAATAGCAGCGGCTTTTGTCCCAAAATTCTCTGGATTGAGATGTTTTGTTTTGCCATCTACCACATAATCGTTAATTGCATCTTTAAGAAACTTTTTCTCATTGGCAATGTGATAGACTTTTTCTCTATTGGTTTCGTTATCACAAAATTTAAGTTCAGGTTCCCCGTCAAAAGAAATAGTATAATTTCCTGATTTTGGATTGTAGGCCCGGATCGTATTTTCATTGACTTTGCTCAATTTTGGTAAGAAAGGTTCATGGCCGGTAAACCAGGTTTTTCTTAACCAGAGGGTGGGCATTACACACAAATAGGCGTTCTCGGAACCTCGATTGTGGATTGTAGCAGTGGCTACTATATCTTCCACATCATTTTTTGCATACTCAATAAAGATATCGAAGTACTCATCCTTGTCAAATAGCCCGGTGTCAATAAGTTCATACTCGGGATCGGTTTTCCCTCGCTTAAGATTCACAGCTAATAACTCTTCATATGGAAACTCGGACTGAGGATACTTATATAGCATCTTCATATAGCTGTGGGTAGGAGTTGAGTCTAAGTAATAATAGATCTCCTTTACATCCTCTCCATGATTTCCCTGATTCCCAGTAACTCCATATAATCGTTCCTTTATAAAAGGATCTTTACCATTCCAAAATGCCCAAGCAAGACAAAACTTTTGCTTTGAATCAGAGATTCCACCAATTCCCTCCTCACCCCATCTATATGCCTTGCTTCTAGCATCTTCATGCGTGACATTTTCCCAAGCTGAGCCATCGGGGCTATAATCTTCCCTTACTGTTCCCCACTGTCTTTCAGTCAGATAGGGTCCCCACTTCTTCCAATGCTTTATCCTTTCCCTATCTTCTTGTAATCTTAATTTTTCAGCAATCATGTCATTATCAAATGAACGAACTTCGAAATTATGATTTTCCTCGGATAATGGGCTAATTTTCATATCTCTGATTAAAGAAACAGCCATTATTTTTTTTATATGGCAATTAAAGGACAAATATCTTTAATCTATTTTTTTTAGGAATTACATTTTTTGAGTCGAATTAAGGTTAAATAGAACCATTTAGAAAAGTTCTTTCCAATTGAAAATCAACTAGAATCATGCTTTTGATCTACAAGTGTAGAAATTATTTTAATCTACATTTGTAGAATAAAAATATTGCTCTACATTTGTAGAATAAGTTGTATAAATCCTAAGGAATGAAACTCTCGAGAAGTGAAGAAGAATTAATGAATCATTTATGGAAGCTTAAACGTGCTTTCATGAAAGATTTGATGGAGGAATACCCGGAGCCTAAGCCAGCGCCAACGACAATTTCTACACTTCTGAAAAGAATGCAGGAAAAGAATTTTGTCGGGTATGAGGCAAATGGAAAATTAAGGGAATATTTTCCCCTCGTTTCTAAGGAAAGCTATTTTACGAAGCACATTAAGGGGTTAATTAAGAATTTTTTTAACGATTCTCCTGCTCAATTTGCCTCATTTTTTACCAAAAAGGCAGACTTTACTGAAGAGGAACTGGAGGCTTTAAAAGAAATTATTGAAGACAAACTTACCAAGAAGAAATGATGGAATATCTCTTAAAATCCATACTTTGTTTAGTTGTCCTGCTCTTGATTCATCGATTGTTTCTTCAGCGGGAAGTGATGCATCAGTTCAACCGATTTTTTCTTTTAGTAGCCGTGGTGTTTTCATTCATCATCCCTTTCAATTCGATCGAAGTGGCACCTGAGAAAGAGGAAATAGCTTTTTCGCAGAGTACTGAAACAGACTTTTCAGATGAGATTATCCTACCGGAACAAAGCTTTTCGCAGGAAAATTTCACTGTTGAAACGGCAAAATATCTTGATCAACCATTTCCTTGGATTGAAGTTTTATGGTCAATTTATAGTTTGATCACTTTGGTTATACTGATCCGTTTTATCAGAAATATCAAATTTCTAATGGATCAAGTGAAGCAGAATTTGAAAGTTACCTACAAGGGCATGACACTGGTTTTACTTCCTAAAGCCTCATTGCCCTATACTTTCTTTAAATATGTTTTTGTTTCTAGAGAGGATTTTGAAAATGGGAATATGGCGGATGCGATTATTGAACATGAATATACCCATGTCAGAGAAGGTCATAGCTATGATATTTTATTCCTTGAAGTCTTGTTGATTCCTTTTTGGTTTCATCCGGGATTGTATCTGGCAAAACAGGCAATTCGCCTAAACCATGAATTTATCGCCGACCAAAAAGCTCTGAAAACCACATCTCTTCATACGTATCAAAAGTTGTTACTATCCTTGGCAAGTCAGGAAGTGCGATTTTCTTTGGTAAGCAATCTGAATTTTTCTCTTACTAAAAAAAGACTGAAAATGATGAACAGACAACCCAATCCATTTCATAAGTGGATCAAACTGCTTGTAATGATCCCAGTTTTAGGAGTAATGGTTTATGTATTTAGTGAGAAAGTGACTGCAAATCAAGAGCCTAAATTACAGGGTAATGAAGAAGTGCTTCATTCAAATAAAATGGGAAAAGACTTTGTTGAGAATTCAGGTTTTGGCAAAGCAACTACTATAGATCTAGGTGATCATGAAAAGTATCCACCAACAGAGGAACAAGAAAATGAATTAAGTGCTATTCAAAACTATAAAAAGCTTAATACTGACTATGAGAAGAAAAGAATAGAGGAACCTCATTTTATAAATAGATCAGAAGAGGAGCAGCAAAAATTGCTTGCGCAGTTCTCAGAATTGGGAAGTTTATATTATAGAATTCCATTGGAGCTTAAACAAACTGCCAAGCGTCCAGTTCATCCTCACGCGCCTTATGTCAAACTGGAGTCAGAAAAAGGCATCTATTATAAATTAAGAGAGAACTTGACAGATGAAGAAAAAAGTCAATTACCTCCGCCACCTCCTCCTGCATCCAAAGATAAGGTAGCTTCCTACCAACAGATGTATCTAAAATATGAGCTATTGAACCAAGAAGGGCGAAAATATTCTACAAAACCCATGGCAGAAAGGGAATTGATGTTTGAATTATATAATAGCCTCCAGGAGCTATTTCTCTCTATGAATGCTGTGCAAAGAAGACAAGTGAAACATGTGAATTTTCCTTACATTCCTATTGAGGAAAATGGATTATTGACATTCAAAGCGCTTGATGAACTGACACCTGAGCAACGAGCTTTAAATAATTGTTAGAATTAAATGTCTCATAATGAAAATGACTGGGTTTGCTGAAATGCTGACTCAGTCATTTTTGTTTCAGGAAGTACTTTTTGGAGAATTTCTGACCAGGAATTATTCCATTTTTTAATTTCTTTAGGCGAGGTAAATCCAGATTGTATCAACCCTTCCAGTTTTAAAAAGTCAAAGGTTTCTGATGTAATACCAATTCGAGAATTTTCCGTGTCAAGAGCATTACAAGCTTGTTCGTACTGACCTTTGACAGGAATTACCATCACAGGTTTCCCCAGATACATGGCCTCGCACACCGATTCAAATCCGGCTGTACAAACCAGACCCTTGCAAGATGCCATGTCCTGAAGAAAACGTTGGTCATGCACTCGGTGCAATGAAAGATTGGGTAGAGGATACTCTGTTTCCTTTGCATTCTTTTTATCCCAATAGGCCTTTATTTTGATTTCAGGATGCTTTTCTGCGAAAGATATGATTTCCTCCGCATATCCAGAATTGACCATGTAAGCCAAGAAAAAATCTCCAGAAGTTACTTTAAGTCTCTTTACTTCTGATCTTAAAAGTGGCGGAACCACCTTTAATTTTGGATCTTTACTTTCAGTCATTTTTTGAAATGACAGTGCCAGTTTCTTTTCTGCTCCCATTGCTGTCAACCAAGTGTTTAACTGAAAACATTGCTTGGCAAAAGCCTTTGATTTGGCAAATGTGAATTTCGGATGCTCAATTAAATATTGATGGCCTATCACCCAGTAGCTAGCACTCGGCTGATAAAACAAATTGTAAAAACCTCCCAAAAGATCATAGAAGTTGAGAATGATGTCCGGGTTTTTTTCTTTGACTAGTTGATGGATCTGATTTAAGCTCTTTATAAATGTTGGAGCATTTTTTATGTTATGGAGAATAGTTTTCCCGATTAGAATCCGTTTTTGTGATTTATCTGCCACGAAATTAGGGCTTTCCACAGCCCAAACTTTGGTGCCAATTTCACGGATAAAAAAATCCGGAATGGTCCTCCTTTTACTTTTTCCAACAATAACTCCACAGAGTTGGTGGCCATTTTGTCTGAGTAAGGCAGAAAATGCGATGGCTTGAGTCATGTGTCCACGACCTTCACCCTGAATGATAAATAAAAATTTCATCTTAAAGCCGGATAGCAGGATTGTCTAAGTCTTCGTCTTCTCTGTTTGTGAAAGAAACCTCTCTGAATGGTCCGTAAACCTGAGGTGTTTCTTCTAAAGGTAAATCGGAAAAGTTTTGGTCTTCAGAAGATTTAAAATCGATTTCATTGTAATAAATCAATTGCCAGTTACCCTCATGATCTTCTGCCAAAGCACTCATGGTTTCAACCCAGTCCCCAGAATTCAAATATTCAATGCCATCAATGATCCTTTTCTCGGCTTTATGAATGTGTCCACAAATAATCCCATCACAACCTTTGGATTTGGCCATTTTGGCAAGTTCTACTTCGTATTGATCTATGTAAGAAACAGCTGATTTTACTTTACCTTTGACATACTTCGAAAGTGAGAAATAAGGAAGTCCACGCTTGAATCGATAGAAATTAACCACTCGATTAAGCCATAGAAGAAAAGTATATCCTACATCCCCTATATAAGCAATCCATCGAAGGTTAGTCGTGATGCTATCAAAAATATCTCCATGTGTGATAAAATATTTCTTATCATTACTCTCATAAATCATGTCGAGTTGGATGGAAAGATTTCCGATTTGCAGTGGTAGAATCTGATCGAGAAAATCATCATGATTGCCTCTTAGATAATAAATCTGAGTGTTTTTCTTTTCAATCATTTTGATGATCCTGTTGAAAAATCTGGTATGTTTTCTTTTCCACGAACCAGACTTTTTCAATTGCCACCCATCTATAATATCTCCATTTAAAATAAGATTTTCGCATTCATATTGTTTCAGAAAACGGGAGATTTCCTTTGCTTTTGAGCCTTTAGTTCCCAAATGCACATCGGAAACGACTATCGTTTTGAAATTGGTTTTCACGCTTCTTGTTTTGATCGAAATATATAGTTTCAAGATCAACTAAGAATGAAATTCATTTTACTAAAAAGCTATATTTTAAGGAGGTTAAGCGGGGTTTTATGAATTCTGTATTACCTAAAAATTAAAATTCACCATTGCTTTTGACTGATTTTAAATTTTCAGGAAGGATTTTTAGCAAAAAATAGAATAAGCAGGTGATAATTTATATCAATGGTTCTTTTTGAAAAGAGCTTTCCAGTAGTTTCGATTGTTCAAATGTAAACCCTATGAAACAAGCTTTACTCTTTATCTCTTTCCTGTTGGTCTATCATGGCAATTTTGCCCAAGAGAAAACCTATCCTGGAAATTATGAATTAGCAGCCAGGTTCTCTCCTGAGAAAATGCGTAAGATGGTTTTTTCGACTTCTGTTTCGCCTCACTGGTTAAAAAAATCAGATCGCTTCTGGTATGAATATGAAACCAGCAATGGTAAAAATTGGTATATCGTGGATCCGGTTCGTAAGACTAAATCCCAGATGTTTGACCGGGATAAGCTTGCCATGGAAATCACCAAAATCATGAAAGATCCATTTGATGGAAAGCACTTGAAATTGGAGGATTTGAAATTTTTGGAAGATGAAAATTCCATTCGATTTAAGGTAAAAGGAACCGAGGAAGTTTTAAAAAAGGATTGGGCTGAAATCAAGGAAAAGAATAAGAATGCCAAAGACTCCTTGGAGAAGAAAAAATTTGTCTTCAAATACAATATCAGCAATCAGACTTTGGTAGAGATCACCGATGCAGAAGAAGATCCAAAACGGCTTTCTTGGGCTTCGATTTCTCCAGATTCCTCCAAAGTGGTTTTTGCAAAGCAGAATAATCTTTACTGGATGGATAAAGAAAATTTCCTGAAAGCAGTCAAAGATGAAAAAGATTCGACCATTGTTGAATATCAATTGACTACGGATGGAGAGGAGGATTTTGGATATGGTTTTAGTGGAAGAGGTGAAGATAATGTGGAGGTTGAGAAAAATAAAGACAAGAGAAAAAGAGTAGGCGTACTTTGGAATGAAGCAAGCTCTCAATTTGTATTCACTAGATCTGATAATAGAAAAGTGAAGGATCTTTGGGTTTTGCACAATACCCGAGATCCTAGACCCACGTTGGAAACTTACAAGTATGCAATGCCAGGGGAGAAAGAGCAGCCAATCATTTACTTGTATCACTTTTCTTTTGACACTGAAGAGCTGAAGAATTTGCCTGTTGCAACTTTCAAAGATCAGACTATTTCGCTTTGGTCTACGCCAGCTCCAGCCAATGCCAGAGATGATGATTTTAGAGCTGCTACTTGGCTAGGTGATGCCGATGAGTTTTACTTTGGAATTACATCCAGAGATCTGAAAAAGGTAGATATCGTGAGATGGAATCTATCCACAAATTCCAAAGAAGTTGTCATTGAAGAGCGAAGCAATACCTATATTGATTTGAGCAGACCTGAATTGGTAAATGGTGGAGAGGAATTGATTTTCTGGTCAGAGCGAGATGGCTGGGGACATTTTTATCTCTATGGAAAAGACGGTACTTTAAAAAGACAATTGACCTCTGGAGCTTTCCATACTGATCGTGTGGAACGAGTGGATGAAAAGGGAAGAAGGTTATTTTTTGTAGCCAATGGAAAAGAAAATGGCGAAGATCCTTACTATGAGCATTTGTATTCTGTAAGCTTGGATGGAGGGGCAATTACTTTGTTGAACAAAGGAAATTATAATAACTCTTCTGATATGAATGATGCAGGCACCTACTTTGTCAATACTTATTCAAGAGTTAATACTACTCCGGTCTCCGAGCTGAAAGATCGAAATGGAGCCAAAGTGATGGATTTGGAAACCACTGATCTATCCAATCTTTTTGCAGCGGGCTATCAATTTCCAGAGCCATTTACTTTTAAAGCAGACGATGGAATTACAGATCTATATGGTGTGATGTATAAGCCTTTTGATTTTGACTCCACGAGAAAATACCCAATTATTGAATATGTCTACCCGGGTCCTCAGACAGAAGCTGTTAATAAATCCTTTTCAGCAAGATTAGACCGAACTGATAGATTGGCACAATTTGGATTTGTGGTGATTACCTTAGGAAATAGGGGAGGTCATCCAGGAAGATCTAAATGGTATCATAATTATGGCTATGGTGATTTGAGAGATTATGGTTTGGCGGATAAAAAGGCTGCAATAGAGCAGTTGGCAGATCGTCATGATTTTATCGATAGGTCTAAAGTAGGGATTCATGGGCATTCTGGAGGCGGGTTTATGTCAACTGCTGCGATGCTAGTTTATCCAGATGTTTTCAAAGTAGCAGTTTCTTCAGCAGGAAATCATGAAAACAATATCTACAACCGCTGGTGGTCAGAAAAGCACCATGGGGTGAAAGAGCAGATTTCTCCAAAAGGAGATACTACTTTTGTTTATCAGATAGAGAAAAATCCTGATTTGGCAAAAAATCTAAAAGGGCACTTGATGCTTTCGCATGGAGACGTGGATAATAATGTGCATCCAGCTAATACTATCCGGATGGCTAATGCCTTAATAAAGGCAGGTAAGCGTTTTGATTTTGTGATGCTTCCAGGACAGAGGCATGGATATGGTGATATGGTGGAGTATTTCTTCTGGAGAATGGGGGATTATTTTGTTCAGCACTTATTAGGTGATAATACTCCTCCTCCTGTGGATATGTTGGAACTACAACGGGAAAAAGCACAAACGAAGTAAGTTTTAATCTACGATTTGAGGAAAAAGGTCCGATTCTTATTAGAATTGGACCTTTTTTTAGATTCTTCTTACTTTGATTTCTTCTTTTTCGATTTGAACTTCTATCCGTATCAAAACGTCAACAGCTTTACTTTTTTGTATTCCAGGTTGCCAAGTGACCTCATTTTGAAAAAACTTTAAT
Source organism: Algoriphagus sp. SE2 (assembly GCF_039563885.1). Classification (NCBI taxonomy): domain Bacteria; kingdom Pseudomonadati; phylum Bacteroidota; class Cytophagia; order Cytophagales; family Cyclobacteriaceae; genus Algoriphagus; species Algoriphagus sp. SE2. Next base: position 272,860 of record NZ_JBCLWJ010000003.1, read on the forward strand.
ACTTGGCGGCAAGTGTTAGAGTCTGATGGGCTGCAAGCCAAAAATTGATAGTCTGCAGCTTTTCCCTCACAGTTGATCAAAGTTTGGAATGTGATGGTTCCGGTAGATTCAGGCGAATGAGTGATCTTCTCTTGAAGCGATTGGGCAATAGAAGGGAAGGAAATAGTTGCTTTTGGCATCACTTCCACTTCATGATAATAACCAAGAGCTTCCCCATTTTTATAAGCTAGATTCATGGAAGAACAAGCGTGACTCGTATCTTTTATTTCTTTAAAACCCTGAGAGTAGACTTCAAGGAAGAAAGCGGAAAGTAGAAGGAAAAAAAGCGTTGATTTCATAACATCTTGAAAAATAGTTTTTTGAATTTAAAAAACAGTTTTAATTAAAATTAAAAATTTAATTAGACTATTTGATCTAGTGAAAACAATCTTTCTGCAATTCTATCATTTTTGAGGCATAGCGCATGCCCAAAACATGATAGGAATTGGAGTCAAAATGAGTGCTGTCTCCTTTGTGATTTAATCCATCCGAACTCACCAACTCAATGCATGGGTTTTCGCTGGCGATCTGGGAAAATATGTCATTCATGTTTTTTGCCAAATGAGCTTTTCCATAGAAAAAATGACCTATTTCACCCATGACAATGGGGACTGGTTCTATTCCCAAATCCTTTTGAAGTGAGTCCAACATGGCATAAAACTTTGTGGGATAATTAGCTACGGATTCTTCACTGCCAGTATCGGACTCCCCTTGATGCCATAAAATCCCTTTTAAGGTTCCATTACTCAAAGCCTTTTTAGCTCGGGCAATCATGTCATTATAAGGATAAGTCCTGGTTTGATTATGGATGGAATCTTTAAACCAGGCATTGATGGAGCTACCGCCAACTGCTGTTGGGATCAATCCGATTTTATCAGATGGATTTTCATTCGCAATGATTTTTCCGAAGGTAAGACCAAGTCCTACACCAGCAACTGGCTTGTCAAAATGCATCGGATCTCTCGCTAAAACCCAGTTCATAGTAGAATCCAGCATCCAAACTCTGGGATGGGTTAGTGTGTCAATTGCTTCAGCTTGGCCTCTGCCCGCCATATTGGATTGACCCATCAGGATGTATAAATGAAAGTTTTCTTTAGTGACATGGGAATCATTTTCCGAGGATTCTTTTTGACTTTCATTGCACGACCAGAACAGAACCAAGGAAAAACAAAAGATTAGATTTCGATTAAATTTCATTTAGCAAATGTTTATTTACTCAATTTAGGATTAAAAAATTATAAGATAAGTTTTACTCTTTTTTGGAAAATTCTGTCTCTGGAATCGGCTTGGTTAGAGCTTTTCATTTACTTTAGTGGATTAAGGGTTTCTGCCTAAAAGCATTATCTATGAAAGCTATTATTATATTACCTGAACTTCGCGGTGTTTTTCATGCGAGTCTTGAGATTGCTAATAGACTTTCAAAAAAGGGATATGAGATTGTTTATTGTTCATCAAGTGACCTCTCCGAATGGCTCGATGTTTATCCTTATTCCTTTATCCGATTGCCTTCTAAAGTTATTCCTAAATCCTTTGAGGCTGATTTTCATATTAAATACCAAGAAGCAATTCGAGAATTAGATGGAGATCTGTTTATTGTTGATTTGGAGTGTCCTGTTTATATATTGACTTGTATTTCATTGGGAAAAAAACTTTTCATTCTTAATCAATTCTTACCCATTCCCACCTTTGCAGATGCGCCCATTCCAAATACAGATATTTCCCCAGGAGAGAGTTTTTTAAGTCAATTGAATATAAAGATTTCTTGGCTCGTATCCAGGAATAAATTGCGCGCAAAGGCAATTCTGGAAAGGGTTAAAAATAAGTTTCAAGATCGTCGTAGCCTCTTGATTAAACTTGGTAAAGCGATGGGTTTGAAGGAAAGGGATTATTTGTTGAGCAGAACAGTGCTACCAGGCCCCTTTTTTTTCTTTTCTAAAGTACCTATCCTTTATATTACTTCTAGAGAAATGGACTTCGTTCACAAGCTTCGGAAAAATGAATATTATGTTGGACCAATGATTTATTTGGATAGGGCGGATGGAACTCCAAAAGAAGATGTTATTGCTATTGAAAGTATCATTAAAAAAGCAAAAAGAGAGAATAAAAAATTGATTTACTGTAGCCTGAGTTCTTACAGAGCGGTAAATACTATTTTTTTAAGCAAGCTAGTGGAGGCATTTTCCAACAAGAAAAATTGGGAAATACTGATTGGATTAGGGAGTAAAAGCAAAAAACCTTCGGGAGTTACTGCTGAGAATATTCACTTTTTTAAATGGATTCCAGCTTTAAAAGTTTTGCCTGAAGCGGATTGTGCTTTGGTTACTGCTGGGTTTCATACTATTCATGAGTGTATTCATTTTCAAGTTCCAATGCTGACATTTAGCTTAAGGGTTACAGATCAAAATGGATTTCAAGCTAGGGTTAAGACCAAAAAGCTTGGTTTGACAGGAGATATTCAGAATGACACTTCTGAATCTATTTCTCAAAAAGTTCAACTTTTACTAGTAGATCAGGAAATTAAACAAGCTTTAACTAAGATGAAATCTGATTTCGATAGGTATGAAAAAGAGCAAGTCTTTGAAAAGATTGTTTTGAATTAGCTTTTCAAACTAAAATGAAAATCTAGTCATGGATAGAGATTATTTTTCAATAAGGTTCTTTCTTTTTAATCTCAAAATTCCACTGGAAATAAAGATAATTAGAAATTAATTCCCCGATCTAGGAAAAAAAATACCACCAGATTGAGTTAGATAACCTTTTCTGATTAAGAGAGTTCTATTCAATAATCCCTCAAAGAGGAAGAAACATTTAGGCAGAATAGAACTCTCTTAATTAATTTCGCCATTTAATGAATTGAAATCCCATGAGATTTGTTTAAAGTTTCGGAAGTAGGAGAATTAATATAACCTCCAATTTCCAATGGAATAGCATTTGTAAGATTATAAGAGAATTACATACCAAAAAATGAAAATTATGAACGTGAAAATATTTGGAACAGCAGCGCTGGCAGTAGTAATGGCAGTAAGTTGCCAACCTAAAAAGGCAGAAAACGAAGAAGTGATAGTTGAAGAAATGGAGACAACAACTCCAGCAACGATTACCATAGAAAAATTCGAGGACTCTCCTGCATATGCTAATTCATCTTTGACGATGACTAAACCAAGCGGTATGTCCGTACCACAAGCAGGTGAGATAGATTTTTCTTTTGAAGTAGGAGATTATGAGTTAGGGGCTCAAACCGAAAAGAATGGAATGGCCGCAAATTTGGCTAATTCAGGAAATGGTCAACACATTCACTTCATTGTGGACAACGGACCCTACTCCGCTCACTATGAGCCAGAATTTAAGAAAGAAATGACTGCGGGAACGCATTATGTTGTGGCATTCTTGAGTAGATCCTATCATGAATCTGTAAAAAACCCAAACTCTTTTGTTGCAAAGAAGATAGTAGTAGGTGAATCCAGTGATGATATGAATGTAGATCTTGAGAAACCAACAATGATCTATAGCAGACCTAAAGGAGAATATTCAGGAGCAGATACTGAGAACTTGATGTTGGATTTCTTCTTATTGAATACCACTCTTTCTGAATCGGGTAACAAAGTAAGAGCAACAATCAATGGTCAGGAGTTTATGATTACAGAATGGGCTCCCTATATTATAAAAGGTTTACCTAAGGGAGAGGCAACTATTAAGTTAGAGTTGTTAGATGCTGATGGGAATTTGATCCAAGGTGGATTTAATGAGGTTACCAGAACTGTTACTTTGAAAGACTAAGGCAAAACTGAATACATATTAAAATTAAAACTCCGTGAGAAATCAAACTCACGGAGTTTTTTTATTCTCTCAATTCTGCTTTTTTTTCATCAATTTCTCTAGCTAAAATTGAATTAATATCGGTTTTAGCTCCTAAAAGTAAATGGATTATAGTTCCAAACTCACGGGAATTTGGATCTGTTATAGTTCCTATTTCTTCTGATCTTTCAAATAAGGAGATTTCCCTTTCACTCACTATATCGGATGCTTCCCGTACCAAAATCACATTTTTTATTTCTCTGCTTAAATCTATCCAATTAACATAGTCAGCATTCATTGTTATTGCTTGGAGACCTTTTTCTTTCGTGTAGAAGTTGATCGCACCGGCTAATCCATAATTGTCACAAATGATCACAGTGTATTCATCTGAAGGAGCTTTTGAATAAGCAAAATCGACTTTTGTTGCCAGTTCTTTCCATCCCAGCATATCTGCAAAATCCTGTGGGATATCGTGATCTACGCCATCTTCCCAGCGGGTTAACTGCAGTTCGGGATATTTTTTATAGACTTCTTTAAGTTTTTCAGGAGGCCTGAATGGGAAAACCAAAGGAATCATCAATCCAAATACGACTATCGGTATAAGTAATACTACAGGTTTTAAATAGCGCATTCGTCCGTTTTTAAGGAGTTGAGTCAAATAAAGAGATCCGAATGCAAAGAAAATCGGATAGAGGCTAATTGCATAATAGGCTTTGGCACGGAGAAAAGTGAAAATCGTTAATGTGGAAACTAAGGTGAAAAAGAGGAATTTATAATTTTTGAAAGGAGGATAGGTGAAAAAAGAGATCAAGGCAAAGATTAAGACAAAAATGGAACCGATAAAAAATAGCGGCTGCTCTGTAAGAAAATCGATGCGATTAACATTGACTAACTGATACGTATTTAGCATTCTCATATGCCAGATTACCGGAAAGTCATGGATGATCTGCCAGATGATGTTGGGAAGAGCAATTAATAGCCCAATGCCTAAACCAAAATAGAGATGTCGGTTTTTAAATATTTTTCGCTCCTTGGTAAAAATAATTCCAATGAGAAGTCCCAAAGCTAGAAAAATGATGGTGTATTTATTCAGAAACCCAAAACCTAGGCCAATTCCCATCCAATAAAACCATGAGTTTTTCCCAGTCTGGATATGTTTGATTAGTGTATAAAAGATAAATGTCCAGGCAAGGATATCGAATGAATTTGGCTGAAAAAGAAGATTCAATCTTGCCAAAGCTGAACAAATCAGTGCGATAGCAGCAAGTGAACATGCAAATAAGTTCCCACCCAAAACCTCGATTGTTTTCCACACCAATACGATAGTCAAAGCTCCTAGTAGAGCAGGGAAAAACTTAACCCAAAATTCTGTGTATCCTAATAAATAAATCAAATAGGAGAACCAAGAAGTGACTGGAGGGACAGAAATATATCCCCAAGCCAAATGATGCGCTTGATCAAGATGGAGAAATTCATCTCGATGAAGATCGTAACCTGAGTCTATCAAAAAATACTGTAAAACAAACTTGATCAGTATAAATCCGAATAAAAATAGATTTTGCTGCATTTGGTTATAAAAGTTTGGAAGGTCGTTTAGGAATTTGTTTTCCAGATTCTTCACTAATGGATCATGAGGAGGCTATTTTCGATCTTTTAGCTTTATGATTTAATCATTCTGAATTATAAAATCACCCATTGAAAATTAACTTGAAAGTAGTGCCTTCTCCAATTGCTGATCGGACCTGAATATTTCCTTTATGCCTTCTCATAATTTGTTTGGAGAGACTGAGTCCTATTCCAGATCCCTTCTTTTTGGTGGTGAAGAAAGGGATAAATATTTTTGAAAGGGCCTCCTCTTCAATACCTTTTCCGGTATCACTCACTTCCAGAATGATTTTTCCTGCTTCATCAATAAAGGCCCTAAAAGTAATCACTTTGATTTCGGAATCTTCAACGGCATGGATGGCATTTTGTGCCAAGTTTATAAGTACTTGTTCAATCTGAGTCTGATCACCAAATAGGATCAATTCCGGTGGATTCAATTCCTTCCTTAGTGAAATCTCTTTGGTTTCCAGTTGATTAGCTAATAATACTTCTAACTGATCGAAAAGATTTCTAATACCGATACTGCTGAATTTTGGTGTTGGTATATGAGCTAAGCTTCTAAAATCAGAAACAAAATTAATCAATCCCTGACTTCTCTTTTCTATGGTGCTGATGCCCATTAAGTAGTCTTCCATATCAGATGGTCCAACTTGGCTCACATCCTCCATTTTACTTTCAATTTCATCTTTGATCGTACCTGCCAGAGAAGAAATCGGAGCAATGGAATTCATGATCTCATGGGTTAGGATTTTGACCAGGTTTTGCCAGGCTTCCATTTCCTTCTCTTCCAGTTCGGATTGAATGTTTTGGAGGGAAACTAACTTAAACTTTTCACCTCGCATCAATAATTCGATTACGTAGACGGAGAGCTGCATAATTCCATCTGGGTGGGCAATTTTGATCAATTCTGAACCACCAGTCCGAAGGTTATTGATTGCCAAATGAAGCTCTTTATTGATACCCTCAATTTCAGCGATGTTTTTTAGTTCCTCGACATCAAGAATTCGTTTGGCAGAAGTATTAATTATTTGAATCTCACCGCCTTCACCAAAGGTGATCAAGCCAATGCTCAAATGTTTGAAAACAGACCTGAAATATTGGTATTGTGCTTCTTTCTCAGCTTGATCTTCTTTTAGCTTCGCCAGAATGGCATTAAACTCGATATGTAAATCATCTGTTTCCGTTCCATCAAATTTGACGGGATAAAGTTGGGAGTATTTGTCTTGTTTAATATTATCCAGAAACACTCTTACTTTTTTGAAAGAGCTTTCAGAATATTTTAGAAAAAATATAATCTGGATGACTACCAAAATTAAGAAAAGGGAAATCATGAAGACTCCCCAATCATTGAAAATGGTATATGCCAAAAGGAAGAGGGTTGCGGCTAGAAAGGCTATTCTACCCAGTAGGCCTACTTTATAATCCATATTTTTCCAGTCTTCTATACAGAGAAGCGCGGGTTAAGCCTAGCTCCTTAGCTGCTTTGGAGATATTTCCTCCATTTTTATCAATAGCCCGTTGAATGGTACTTCTCTCCATATCATCGAGATTTAAGGTATTATTTGCTGGAGCTTTATCTGAAGCAGGTTTTGCGGAAAGGAAGAAGAAATCTCTTGAATCCAATTCTTCACCTTCAGCCATGATGATAGCCCTTTCTATAGCATGTTGCAGTTCACGGATATTTCCTGGCCAGTTATATCGCTGTAGTAAGTCCATGGCAGAATCATTAAAACCAGTGAAATTCTTCCTGTATTTTTGAGAGTAACTTTTTAGAAAATGCTTTGCCAATAAAGGAATATCGTCTTGTCTTTCTCTTAGCGGAGGAAGAAAAATTTCCACCGTATTAATTCTGTAAAGCAAATCCTGACGGAATGTATTTTCCATTACCATCTCATGCACATGCATATTGGTTGCACAAATCAGTCGGATATCAACAGGAATGGCTTTATTGGTACCAATTCTTGTTACTTCTCTTCTTTGTAATACCGTTAATAATTTGGATTGCAAAGGCATGGATAAGTTCCCGATTTCATCCAAAAATAAAGTTCCCTTATCTGCAACTTCGAATCTGCCTGCCCTATCATCTTTGGCATCTGTAAAAGCTCCTCTTTTATGTCCGAAAAGCTCTGACTCAAATAGGGTTTCTGTAATTGCTCCCATATCAACCCCCACAAAAATTTCATCTTTCCGAAGTGACCTATCATGGATTGCTCTTGCGATAAGCTCTTTCCCTGTTCCATTTTCACCTAAAATTAAAATGTTTGCATCTGTCTGGGCCACTTTGTCTATGATGGAGAAAATGTTTTTCATGGAAGAACTTTGCCCGATTATATCGCTGTAGGGTTTTTTCAGATCGGACTGAAGCTGTTTTTGTTTTTTATTCAGCTTTTCAACCTCATTGTAACTTTCTTTAAGTCTTACAGCAGATGAAAGCGTGGCTAATAGTTTTTCATTTTGCCATGGCTTTAGGATAAAATCGGTTGCTCCTTCTTTCAAAGCCTGAACGGCCATTTCGACGTCTCCAAACGCTGTTATAAGAATTACCACTGCTTTTGGATCAATTTCTTTGATTTGCTTTAACCAATAGAACCCTTCTTTTCCGGAAGTAGTGTCTTCCCTGAAGTTCATATCTAGCAAAATCACATCATATGAATTGTTGTTGATTAAAAAAGGGATTCTTCTTGGGTCTTTTTCAATAGATACTTCCTTGGCATGCTTTTTTAACAGCATTTTAGCAGCAAAAAGTAAATCCTCATTGTCGTCAATTATGAGTATTCTTCCCAAATCTTGATTTTCCATGGTTTTTTGTTTGGTCTATAATAGGGGGAAAATAATGCCAACACTTAATCAAGTGCGTAAACCGCATTTTTTCGGACACAAGTGTTCATAAATGTACGTTATTACTCTGAAAACGGACACAGTTGTTCGGTTTTTATGACCTAAAAGATTTCTGTAACTTTGCACTTTAACCAAAAAAAATATCATGCAAGCTAAAAAAGGCGATGCGGTGCAAGTGCACTACACCGGAAAATTAGAGGACGGAAGTGTTTTTGATTCTTCAGCAAATAGAGAACCACTTGGTTTCACAGTTGGAGCAGGTCAAATGATACAAGGATTTGATGCTGCTGTTCATGGAATGGCTGTTGGCGATAAAAAAACAGTGACTATACCTGCGGCAGAAGCGTACGGAGAAAAAAGGGATGACATGATGATTGATGTGCCTATTGAGCAGGTTCCCGCTGATATCAAGCCAGAGATTGGCATGCAGTTGACACTTCAAGGAGGAAATGGACAGCCAATGCCAGTAATTGTTACAGATATTGATGAGAAGAAAATCACATTAGATGCAAATCATCAATTAGCTGGTAAAGATTTGATTTTTGATATTGAACTGGTGAAAATCGGTTAATTCAGAATATTGAAAAATTAAAAAAGGCCCTCTAAGAGGGCCTTTTTTATTCCTTAACTATTACTTCTATTTCTTCCCCAGGGCTCAGGTGGATTATAATATTTGATTTTTCAAATCCATCTTCTATTACCTGGGTAGCATCTTTTTCCTCTTCATTGACTAGCATATTTTTGAAATTCCCTGGGAATTCGGCTTTCCAAGTTAAAACCTGATCACCAGAAAGGTATTTGATGCTGCTGCTTTGCGTTCCTTGGTGTCTGACTTTTAAGACTGAATTTCCGATTTTTATGTTTTCAACTTCTAAAAATTCTAATTCATTTGGAAGGTGAGACAAGGTGCTCAATTCATTTTTTGAGGCATTTGGGATTATTCCCAACAAATCCACAATCACATTTCTAATCAGAACATAAGAAACTTCAGGGTAATCTCCGTTTCTGCCAGTTGCTGAAGAATAGGAATGATCTTGATCTAACTTATTAATAATATGTTTCATCCATTTCCAGCCTAATTCATTTTGGTTATGAAGGAAAAAAGTCTCTGGGATATAGCTAATTGCTTCAATGTTATCCGGAATGTCTTCTTTGGATTCTAATCGCTCGTCAATGAAGTTTAGATAATCCAATGTTCTCAGGCTCCCTTTTTTCGTTATCCCTTTCATTGGCATAAACCAAGAGTTTTCTTTCCCCCAACCATCGACAGGAGTCCCGTCAGCTAGATATCCCCTGTTAAAAAGATTGCTGTTTTTCACTCCCCAATCTGTATTAAAGTAATTTTTGAGGTCTGAGGCTTTTTTATTGAAATCGCTGGTTAACTCTGGCAATTGTCTTATTTCTGCCATTTTAGCAAAGGCGGTAAACGCTTTGTATTGACTCGCTATGGCATCGCCAGCTTCTATCAAAGGCTGGTCTCTTTGTTCATTATAAGATGCAGCGCCATCAAAAATCCCTTTTCCGGTCCCTTCAGCAATTCCGTTTGGAATTATTTGATCATGGAGTTCAATAAATTCATTGACAGCCTTTGAGTAAAAAGTCCAAAGAATATTATTTTCTAAATAGCGTGGATCACCGGTCCATTTATAAAGTTCGTAAGCTTTTTCAACTAGTTCGAAAGTAGCAGGGACTTCACGAACAAAGTTCGAATCCGATTTGTAATCAATCGTGTAAGCTGAACCATCGAAATTAATAGCCCAGAGAGGATACCACTTTTTAGATTCACTTGCGGATGAGGCAAAAGCTTTCATCATACTGAAATTTTCTTTTTCAAGTCCTAACAGATGAGCGCCCTCTAGCTGATGGCAGAAATCTCTTGAATAAAAAGCAGATCGTTTAGGATAACCCGCCCAATAGGAGGGGATGTATTTTACAGAGTCTGTTCCAGGGCCATTTTCCCATGCGTTGATGGGACCTGTATTATTTGTTTGAACATATGAAAGAGCTTTTTCTTGTGCCCAAATGAAAGCTTTATTCAATTCTAAACTGGGAGATTTGATAATCAACCCATCAAAAGATTTTTGTTGTGGCACATTAGAAAAGTTCTCTTTTTTTCCGCAGCTTATTGCCAATGTGAGAAAAATTAGGAGATATAGATTTTTTGTTAATGACATTTGATTTGCTTAGTAGATTCCAATGTTAATGTTACAAAATCAAGTATGATTCATTTTGTAAAATTTGGTCATTTTATAGGTGAATATTGATAAGTAAGATGGAAACGCGTAAACGATTTCGTAATTCTTTTCTCAATTTTTGAATAACTGAAGTATATTGACTCGTTGGCTTAAACCAATTCAATTAGCATGACCCTTACAATTATTTCCTTTTTGGCTTTTACCGCTTTTGTTGCAATATTTTCTTGGTATAAACTTCGGAAGGATAAACTAGACACTCAAGAAGGCTATTTTTTAGGAGGAAAAAGTTTGACAGGGATTGTGATAGCAGGTTCCATGTTGCTAACAAATATCTCGACCGAGCATTTGATCGGAATGAATGGCTCTGCTTACAAAAACGGTTTCATAGTCATCGCCTGGGAGGTAACATCGGCAATCGCATTGGTGATTGGAGCTTTATATTTTATTCCCAGTTTTCTGCGAATGGGTTTAACCACAATCCCACAGTATTTGGAGTATAGATTTGATCGAGTAACCCGAACCCTTGTTGCTTTATTTTTGATTGTATCCTTTGTGGTAACGCTGTTGCCGATCGTGCTTTACACTGGTGCCATTAACCTCGAAAGTATATTTAATGTCTCAGAGACACTTCAAATTAGCCAACAGGAAGGTTTATGGTTGACGGTAGTAGTGATTGGGGTAATAGGGTCAGTTTATGCAATTTTTGGAGGCTTAAAGGCTGTTGCCTTTTCAGACTCAATCAATGGAATTGGTTTATTTGTCGGTGGACTGCTGGTTCTCGGATTTTCGCTTTGGGATATTGGTGATGGGAATATAGTTTCAGGTTTGAGTAAAGTTTATAAAGCAGCCCCTGAGAAATTCAATGTGATCGGAGCCAAGGATTCAGTACTTCCTTTCGAGACTCTTTTTACTGGATTGATGATTAATCAGCTCTACTTCTGGTGTATGAATCAAACGATTATTCAAAGGGCTTTCGGAGCAAAAAGTTTAGCAGAAGCACAAAAAGGTTTGCTTTATACCGGGGTTTTTAAACTCTTTATTCCTTTGATTATTATTTTACCTGGAGTAATTGGCTTTTATTATTTCGGGGATAGTCTTTATGATAATCAAGATTTAATTTATCCTGAATTGATTAAAAAAGTATTGCCTGTTGGGCTGACTGGATTTTTTGCAGCAGTGGTTATGGGAGCAGTTTTAAGTACTTTTAATAGCGTTTTGAACAGTACAGCTACCATTTTCAGTCTGGGAATATATAAAAGACATATTAAAACCGATGCTTCCGAAAAGCAACTGGTATGGGTTGGAAAGCTTACCTCAATAGTCTTAGCTATTTGTGCAATTATGGCGGCACCTTTGGTGGCGGGAGCTCCGGATGGGCTCTATCAACTGTTGCAGCAATTAAATGGAATATTCTTTATCCCAATCGCATCCATTATCATTGCAGGTTTATTCCTTCCTAAGATTTCTGCGATGGGCGCAAAAGCAGGTCTTTTTGTAGGTTTAGCTTTTTATATCTTAACTGTATTTATCTTGAAAGTGGAGACCCATTTCGTTCATATCTGGGGGATAGAGTTTTTGCTTAATATGGCAGTCATGTTTGGTGTGTCTTATTTTTATCCGAATTCAAATAAATTCAAACCAACTGATATTGGACATATCGACATGCATCCCTGGAAATATGCAAAGCATCTTGGTCTACTTCTAGTGGTGGTTACTGTCCTTATTTATATTTGGTTAGGTAATTAAAATCTTGAAATTCGATATATTAGTGCAAATCTCTACAGTATGAAAGAAGTTACCCCACATCAAATGGAAGAGCTCTGGGAAGAGGATCTATTAAAAAGATACCCAGAAAATGGAAAACAGGAAAAAGCAAAAGAGGAATTTAGAAATTACGACGATCCTCAAAGAGAAACTGTAAAAGAGTTTTATAGAATTAATCATATTAATCAGACTTATGACTTTGTTTTAGCGAAAGAAAATGAGTTTCTGAAATTTGATAAAAAGGAAATGACTCTTTGGGAGGCTGTGGAATTTTTAAATACGTTGGTTGACGATTCTGATCCAGATACAGATTTAGATCAGACCCAGCATTTGCTTCAAACATCGGAAGCAATCAGAACTGATGGTCATCCTGATTGGTTTGTACTGACAGGTTTTTTACATGATTTGGGGAAGGTGCTTTGCTTATTTGGAGAACCTCAATGGTGTGTAGTGGGTGACACCTTTCCTGTGGGTTGTAAACATTCTGATAAGATTGTTTATCCAGAATATTTTAAAGATAATCCGGATTATAATGATCTAAGGTTCAATTCGAAGTTTGGAGTATATGAACCCAATTGTGGCTTAGATAATGTGCATATGTCTTGGGGGCATGATGAATACATTTACCAGATCATGAAAAATTATCTACCTGAAGAAGGTTTGGCGATGTTACGGTACCATTCTTTTTATTCTCAGCATAGAGAAAATGCATATAGCCATTTAATGAATAAAGATGATCACAAGCTATTTGAATGGGTAAATAAATTTAATCCATATGACTTATACTCTAAAGCAGCTGTGCCACCCAATGTGAAAGAGTTAAGACCTTTCTATGAAGATTTGGCTTCTAAATATTTACCAGATACTTTGAAGTTTTAATATACCAAACCGGAAATTCTTTTCCGGTTTTTTCATTTATCGTAGAGATTTTATCCAGTTTGGTAATGGATAAATATTGATTTTATCTTTTTCAATCAATGCCAAGGTTTCCTGCCCCACCTGCATATATCTGTAATCCCTAGGGGGTATCTGAGCTATCGTTAAAATGGCTTTGGTTGAAATTGAAAAAGCCATAACCTGATTATTTTGGATCCAGAGTAAATGCTCCTTATAAAAGCACATTCGCTGGTCTGTTACAATTTTGATTTTGCTAATAAAATTTCCTTGATTGTCAAAAATGAAAACCCCTTCGTTTGCCACGTTCATAAAAAGTCGATTTTTGAATTCCCTTATTTCCAATACTTCTAAATTTTCAGAGTTCAGAATTAAGTTAAGAGGCTGAGCTTGTGTAACTATATTCCGAAGGTAGTCCAGTGTTTTAAGACTAAGGTCTGATTCATCCCATACCCAAATCATATTGTTGTTGCCCAAGGTGGCGGCCTTTGCAAGATTAATCTCAGTTGGAGAAAACCCTTGTTCAGACAATTGATTCATAAATCTATCCAATATTCTGTATTGCTGAAGGTCTGCAGAAAAGCTGAAAATATTTACTGTCCAGGCAGCTTCAAGTTGTTGTAATCTTCCTTGGCGCATTGGAGAAAAAAGATTCAGCTGTTTTCCAACAGTAGTGTACTGATAAATATCTCCTGAAGTATTACTTGCAAAAATTTGGTCTTTATTATCAAAAGAAATAAGGTCCAGATTTTCAATTGAAATTTCCGAAATAGGTACCCCTATGTTGTCTTGTGTTTGACCAATGGTGATTATTGGCAATAACATCGAAATGATAGCCAATATTTTTTTCATCCTTCAAATGTTTTTAGTAAGGCTTCGGCTCCGTCAAATTCTAGATAAGTATACTGACTTACCCATTCCCCCAAATTATAATAAACAGAGGAATCACCTACCTTTAATTCCAATGGCAAATGACGATGTCCAAAAATGTAAAAATCATGATGTTTTTTCTCTTCAACTTCCTTGCAATAGGTCCAAAGCCATTCTCCATCACCTAAAAATCTGTTTTCATCTTTTTCAATATTGGTGATTCTGCTATGTCCCGACCAGGCATGGGCAATCTTAATTCCGATATCTGGATGAAGCCATTTAAAAAGCCATTGAGATAGAGGATGAACAAAAACTTTCTTAAGGAACTTATAGGAGTTATCGCCTGGGCCAAGACCATCTCCATGGCCAACCAATATTTTTTTATTCCCTACAGTTAATTCTATCGGATCATAATAAACAGGAATACCCAATTCTTGGGTGAAGTAATCCTTCATCCATAAATCATGATTTCCAGTAAAAAAATAGATTGGTATTTTTTTATCTCTAAGTTGGGATATTTTGGAAATAAATGGAATAAATCCCTTTGGGATAACTTTCCCATATTCAAACCAGAAATCGAAGATATCTCCTACAAAGAAAATAGCTGCTGCGTTATCTTGAATTGAATCCAACCATCTGTTTATTTTTCTTTCTCTTTCTTTGCTGGTTGATGCATTAGGCGCGCCTAAATGAAAATCGGAAGCAAAAAATAATTTTTTTCCGTCCAGTTTTATATTCAGGGAAGTTGCTTGCATGATTAAAGATAATCGGGAGTTCGCTTAAAAAAAAAGCCCCAAAAGAGAGGGGGCTTTTTTTATTAATTTTCTTCCTTCGATTCTGGAACTGAGCTCGGCTCATCTGAAGACGTAGAATCTGGATCTAGGGTAGGTGTTTCCAATTGGTCGATCACAGGAACTGGTGCGCTCTCTTTTTTATTAGTGAAAGCTTGATAAGTAGTTTCTGTTTCAAAAGGCCTTTTACCTATTAATCGCTCCAAATCTGCCTGGAACAAAATTTCTTTTTCAAGAAGTTCTTTTGCAAGAATTTCAAGCTCTTTTAGTCTATGCGTCAGCAAATCCTTAGTTCTGATATACGCTTTTTGGATCAACTGTCTAACTTCTTCATCAATGGTTTCAGCTGTTGTTTCAGAATAAGGTTTGGTCATCTTATAACCATCACTCTTTGAATCATAGAAAGAAACATTGCCGATTTTATCATTCATTCCGTAGATAGAAACAATGGAATAAGCCATTTTAGTCACCCTTTCCAAATCACTAAGTGCTCCTGTAGAAATCTTATTAAATATTATTTCCTCTGCTGCCCTACCACCTAGGGTCATACACATTTCATCTATCAATTGCTCTGTTTGATACAGGAATTGTTCTTTTGGCAAATACTGCGCATATCCCAAAGCTGCAATACCTCTTGGAACAATACTTACTTTTACCAAAGGATCTGCGTGTTCTAAGAACCAGCCAGCAACTGCATGTCCCGCCTCATGGTAGGCAACAATTTTCTTCTCCTCTGGGGAAATAATTTTATTTCTTTTTTCAAGCCCTCCAATAGTCCTATCGATAGCATCCTGAAAATCCTGCATATCAACCGCAGTTTTATTTCTTCTTGCGGCAATCAGGGCAGCTTCATTGCAAACATTGGCGATTTCTGCACCAGCAAATCCCGGAGTTTGGGCAGCAAGTTTTTTAGGGTCGATATCTGGACTTGTTTTTATAGGTTTCAAATGAACTTTGAAAATTGCCTCTCTACCAATGATATCTGGTTTATCAATTGAGATTTGTCTATCAAATCGACCAGCTCTAAGAAGGGCACTATCCAAAACGTCTGGTCTGTTGGTAGCAGCAAGTACAATGACTCCTGAATCTGTACCAAAGCCATCCATTTCTACCAATAATGAGTTCAGCGTATTTTCTCTTTCGTCATTTGATCCGGGCATCTGCCCTTTTCCTCTTGATCTACCGATAGCATCAATTTCATCTATAAAAATGATACAAGGTGCTTTTTCTTTAGCTTGCTTAAATAAGTCTCTTACTCTGGCGGCACCAACTCCAACGAACATTTCTACAAAGTCAGAACCTGACAAGGTAAAGAATGGTACTCCCGCTTCACCAGCAACTGCTTTTGCGAGCAAAGTTTTACCAGTTCCCGGAGGTCCTACTAAAAGAGCACCTTTAGGAATTTTACCACCTAGCTTGGTGAATTTCCCAGGGTTCTTAAGAAATTCTACAATCTCTTGAATTTCTTCCTTTGCTTCATCAAGACCTGCCACATTGTCAAAAGTAATTTTAACTTTATTTTCTGCGTCAAATAATTGAGCTTTTGATTTACCGACATTAAAAATTTGACCTCCTGGACCAGATGGCCCTGCCATTCTTCTCATCATAAACCAGAAAAAGACAAATAGCAGGATTAAAAATCCAAAACTACTGAAATAGCTGGTCCAATTTTCTTCTGTAGAAACTTCTAAATCTATTCTATTCTCTGGGTCTGCTTGCTCTTTAAGCGTGTCAAAATCGTTTGCGAATTTATCTACCGATGCAACTTGAAAAGAATAATGAGGTCCGGATGGGTTGAAAAAGGTTGAATTTGATTCTAACTCATTTTTATATTTTGGTTCAGATAAGGCAGAGGGCTTAAGAGTAATATCCACTCTCTCCATATTCTTGACCATCACGACTTTAGATACATCGCCCGCCATGTACATGTCTTCAAACTTCTTTTGAGTAATGTCAATTACTGATGACCTCTGTTGTATCCAAGTTAGGCCTAAAAGCACTAGCACAGCAGCAATGATCAACCAGAGTTGAAAATTCGGCTTTTGTTGAGGTGCTTTTGGGATAAATTTTTTGTTTTTATTTTTTTCGCTCATCGCTAAATTTGTAATTCGGTAAACTTATTGTAAAACGGAATTGCTCGGGTAAAGTTTGTGACAGTTTAGCCAATTCGGGTGACTTTTGCATCTCCCCACAAATCTTCGAGTCCATAAAACTCCCGTTTGTCTTTAAGAAAGATGTGTGCTACTACGTCCACATAATCCATTAAAATCCAATTTCTGCCGCTTTTCCCTTCATTTCTCCAGGGACCTTTATCCCCTGCTTTTATCACCTGTTCCTCTATAGAGTCAGAGATAGCATCCAACTGCGTATCTGAGTTGCCAGAGCAAATCACAAAAAAATCGGTAACTGAATTCTTTATATGTCTTAGATCCATCAATAATATATCGGAAGCTTTTTTTTCTTCCATTCCTTTGATTATTACTTTGCTCAGCTCTTCTGCTGTCATATTATTATTCTAATTTTGTGAGTTGGGATTTTACTATTATTCCAACGATCCTAAAATTTATGTATAAAATTCTTGCCAATACCATTTTTTTGGGGAAAGATGTCCATTTCCTGCCAGACTGTCATTCAACTAATGATATAGCGTTGCAAATGGTCAGACAAGGAAATGTCTCGGAGGGCACAATTGTTATTTGCGACCACCAAATAAAAGGGAAAGGCCAGCGAGGAAATGTTTGGCAATCCCAAGCGGGCTTAAATTTAACTTTTTCTTTGATTCTAAAACCTGATTTTTTGGATATCACCGAACAATTTTCTCTAAATATGTGTATTTCGAATGGAATTAGAGGTTTGTTGGAAGACTATATTGCGGATGTGAAAGTAAAGTGGCCAAATGATATTAAAGTTCCCGGTTATGGTAAAATAGGTGGAGTTTTGGTTGAAAATACCTTTTCGGGAAGTAACTGGGAATATGCTATTGTTGGTATTGGACTAAATATCAATCAGAAAACGTTTTTAAATCCAGAGGCAACATCCCTAGCTTTAATAACTGAAAACAATTTCGATCTGAAGGAGCTTTTTAAGCTATCGATAAGTAGGATTGAGCAAAGTTATTTAATGTTGAAAAGGGGGAGGTTAAGAGAGATCAAAAATGAATATCTTAATCATTTATATCTAAGGAATAATAAATCACGGTTTCAATCAAATGAAGAAATATTTTACGGCGAAATAAAGGGGATTACATCTTTTGGCAAACTTCAAATTGAAACTGAAGAAGGGCAATTAAGACTTTTTGATCTTAAGGAAATTGTGTTCTTGGATTAAATATCTGATTTTCGATTCTAAACTTTAAGCGATACCTTTGCGCAAGTTTTAAGTGAATTTAATTAGTTAACAATCAATAATATGTCAGAAACTAAATCTGAAAAATACGTTAAGTTTAAAGTAAAAGATATTTCTTTAGCTGAATGGGGACGTAAAGAAATTAAATTGGCAGAAGCTGAAATGCCAGGTCTAATGTCTCTTCGTGAGGAGTTTGGAACTTCAAAACCTTTGAAAAATGCGAGAATTGCCGGATGTCTTCACATGACAATTCAAACTGCAGTTCTTATTGAAACTTTGGTTGAGCTTGGAGCAGAAGTGACTTGGTCTTCCTGTAATATTTTTTCCACTCAAGATCATGCTGCAGCTGCTATTGCTGCAGCTGGAATTTCTGTTTATGCTTGGAAAGGAATGACTGCTGAGGAATTTGATTGGTGTATTGAGCAAACATTGTTTTTCGGTGAAGATCGTCAGCCACTGAATATGATTCTGGATGATGGTGGGGATTTGACAAATATGGTTTTAGATCAATATCCTGAGCTTGTTGATGGAATCAAAGGACTTTCTGAGGAGACGACTACTGGTGTTCACAGGCTATATGAGAGAATGAAAAATGGAACGCTTCCAATGCCGGCGATCAATGTTAATGATTCTGTAACAAAGTCAAAATTTGACAATAAATATGGTTGTAAAGAATCATTGGTAGATGCTATCAGAAGGGCAACGGATGTGATGATGGCTGGTAAAGTGGCAGTAGTTGCAGGATATGGGGATGTTGGAAAAGGATCAGCTGCTTCCTTAAGAGGAGCAGGTGCAAGAGTTATTGTAACTGAAATAGACCCTATATGTGCACTTCAGGCCGCAATGGATGGATTTGCTGTTAAAAAGATGGTTGATGCAGCGAAGGAAGCTGATATTATTGTTACTGCAACTGGTAATAAGGATATTTTATCTGCAGAGCATTTTATGGCAATGAAAGATAAAGCGATTGTATGTAATATCGGTCATTTTGATAATGAGATCGATATGGCTTGGTTGAATAAGAAGTATGGCCATACCAAAAATGTAATTAAGCCCCAAGTGGATCTATATGAGCTAGAGGGCAAACAAATTATTATTTTAGCAGAAGGTAGATTGGTAAACTTAGGTTGCGCTACTGGTCATCCGTCTTTTGTAATGTCTAATTCATTTACGAATCAAGTTTTAGCGCAGTTGGAATTATGGCAGAATACGGATGAATATCAGCCAGGAGTTTATGTTCTTCCAAAACATCTGGATGAAAAAGTGGCTGCTTTACATCTCTCTAAATTAGGAGTAGAGCTAGAGACGCTTTCGCAAGAGCAGGCTGAATATATCGGAGTGACTGTAGAAGGACCATTCAAACCAGAATATTATAGATATTAATTCTGATCCAATAGAGTTTAAAAGGCAGCAATTCAGCTGCCTTTTTTTATGGATTTAGGAGAAGTTGCCTCCCATCAGGTAACAATACATTCGCTGCGACTTTGCAAGAATCAATCAATTCATATTTCAATTGATGCGTTACTTTTTTGTTTGATCCTCTTGAGATTTCCCATATTTCCGTTCCCGTAACAGGGATTAGTTCATTATTTTGGAAGCAGGTTGATAGCATTAATCTATCATTAGGAATCTCCACAGAAAATTCCCTGCCGGCAGGGTTTATCCCTGTGATATTTCCCCCGGAAATAATTCCAATAGAATTTGAAAGGCCTCTTGAATGCGTTAAATTCCCGGAAAACACAGTCGTTAAGTCCTTGGTTGTTTTGAAAGTAATGGGGTCAAAATTTTCTGTAATATCATTAGGACTGTTTCTTCTAAAGGTTCTAATCCCACGCATACTAATCCCGTTAAATGAATAGTTTTCATATTCCAAAATCCAAGTAGGTGTGATTCCTCCAGACAAGGAGAATTCAATAATCAATTTCCCTGATCTTTTTTTGGTGCCTGTTTGAAGACATTCATTTTCGTTATCAAAATCAAGGAAAACTTTTCTAGTATCGTTTTCTATTATCAAATTTGGACAACCAGGTAATGAACTTGTTGATTCTAAAGCTTGGTATTCTTCAAATGTTAATAAAGCAAAATAGAGACTCTCGCTCCAGCCTTCTGAAATGTTAAATAGTTGAGCGGCTTCTGCCGGTAAGTCTGTTCTGATAACCTTATCCGCATCTTCTTGACAGCTAGTTAATAGTACAAATAAAGAAATAAGTAAAAAGTTAATTCTTTTCATATCATTGACAATATCGTAAAATAAGCTCCTTTTTGCTTTATAATGTTCCTTTCAATTTCTGGGCCGAATGACTATCTTGGCTCATATTGAATTAAATATTTTATGAATTATTTAGATGGCATGCTTCGGGAAGGAGCATTGAAAGGAAAGAATATCCTAATCACAGGTGGAGGTACTGGTTTAGGAAAGTCAATGGGTGAATATTTTTTAGAATTGGGAGCAAATTTGGTGATTACTTCACGGAAAATTGATATTCTCAAAAATACGGCATCGGAAATGATGTTAAATAAGGGAGGTAAAGTAATCCCCGTTGCCTGTGATGTAAGGGAAATAGACCAAGTGGAAGGTATGTGGAAAGAAGCTATAAATGAACTTGGACAAATAGATGTAGTATTAAACAATGCTGCAGGTAACTTTATAAGTCCTACTGAAAGACTTTCTACCAATGCATTTAATACAGTTTTGGATATTGTTCTGAAAGGGACTTCTCAGGTTACTTTGACAGCAGGAAAAGATTGGATTGAGAAAAACCAAAAAGGTGTTTTTTTAAATATTGTCACAACGTATGCTTGGACGGGTTCGGGGTATGTAGTTCCCTCAGCAGCTGCAAAGGCAGGAGTTTTAGCAATGACAAGATCCTTGGCAGTGGAGTGGGCAAAATATAGGATTCGTTCAAATGCTATTGCCCCAGGACCATTCCCAACCGAAGGAGCATGGAGTAGATTACTACCTGGGGATTTGGTCAAGAAATTTGATCCAGCTAAAAAAGTCCCCGTAGGAAGGGTAGGGGAGCATCAAGAACTGGCAAATCTAGCGGCTTACTTAGTTTCTGATTTTTCTTCTTATGTAAATGGTGAGGTTATTACAATAGATGGTGGTGAATGGTTAAAAGGGGCTGGAGAATTCAATAATCTTGATCAAATACCGAAAGAAATGTGGGATATGATGGAAGTTTCAAGAGGAAAAAAAGTATAAGCCCCAAAATTCTTTGGGGCTATCTGAAAGCTAAATGGAAGATCAGGAATATTTAAACTCCTTTATTTGCTAAGAAAGAGAATCTGAGTCTAATTCAAAACTTTTGTTTTGTTCCACTGATTCTTTAATGCTCTTTTTTAAAGCCTGATCTAGTTGAGCAGTTTCTTTTTTTATTATCTCCATGATTCTTTTTGCTTCACCGGATTGCTGCTCGATGTCCAAAATGTCGATAAGCCCCAATATGTTGGCAACTCTAGCTCTTAGTGTATGAGATTGCTGAAAAGCTAATTCCTTTAAAAAATATTGATGTTCTTTCATCCACATATCTTGTTTCTTTTTCTCTGTAATATCTAATATTATTCCTTGGACTTTTTTAGGTAATCCATCTGAAGTCCAATTAATTGTTTTTCCGAATGCCATTACCCAAATAGTCTGTTTGCCTTTTGAGATTAATCGAAACTCTTTTTTAAAAGGTAAGTTTCCAGGAGATTTAAAATGATGGGTTAATTGCTGGGTTAACTCATGATAGTCTTCTTGGTGGATATGATTCTCCCATGAAATATTTCCTATTGATTCAATTTCATTTTCTGTATAACCTAATGTCTGAGCCAAACCTGAGCTGATGGTATTAATTTTTTCAAATGGATTAAACTCCCAAAAACCTAATAATTTATCTTCCAAAAGCGTGTCAATAATCTCAGAGGAAGAATATTCTGTATCAATGAAATCACCCAAATGAATATTATAATGTTTTAAAGAGTCAAGAGGGTGTCCAATTCCTACACAGGTTCCAAAATCTTCTGAGACAAAGAAAAATTCCCATTTAGATTTTAAGAGATTATCGGTGGGGTGGTTAATTTTTTGTAAATCAACTGAAAAAGATTGCTGATGATTGTTCCAAGCTTTTAATCTATTATTTTCATATTTGATCCAATCAGAAGAAAGGAAGCAATCAGAAAAATGCAAAGGTTTTTTTGCACTATCAAAAAGTGATGGGATGGGGCCTATTCCTGAATCTGAACTTATGACTTGTCCATTCTTATCCAAGGTCACTTGCATGAAATATTCTGATGTAATTGCCAGTTGGCTTAATATATCTAAAACTTTGACATCATTCATAATACAAGAAAAATACAAGATCATAAATTACATTAAATATTATTTAAAATACAATTAAATATACATGAATGGAAAATAAATCTTTAATTCTGGGAAGAAAAAACTTTGGTAATCCTAATAATAACGGGAATCTCATGTCAATTGAGGAAGCATTTACTCTTTTAAATGATTGGGTAAAAAATGAGAAGTTGAAAGCCCATATGATTCAGGTAGCTCATTTGATGAGGCAATTTGCTGAAAGCAAAAACTATTCGAAGGAGATTTGTCAAAAATGGTATTTGGCGGGATTGCTTCATGATGCTGATTGGGATCAATGGCCGGAACTTCATTGTAAAAAGATTATTGAAGAATTGGAATCAAGAAATATTGATCCGGAAATAATCAGGGCGATTGCATCTCATGGTCCTAGATATTTTGGGGTAGAGCCTGAAACAGAAATGGATAAAATGTTATATGCCTTTGATGAATTGAGTGGCTTTGTACATGCCTATTCATTAATGAGGCCTACAGCATATGAGGGTATGCAGGTTAAAGGAGTAAAAAAGAGGTTGAAAGATAAGACATTTGCAGCCCAAGTGAGTAGAGAGGATATTGCAGATGCCTCGGAAAGAGCCCGAATTTCAGTTGAAGACTTAATTAATTTTGTAATCATTCATCAAAAAGATGCATTGAAAGGGATAGTTTTATAAAACTAATTTAAAAGTATTGCTAGATTTAATATTAACTCTTACATAAGTTATTATGAAAAAAGTATTCTTAGGGCTTTTGTTGTTCATACCCTTATTTTCTGTTCATGCTCAAGATAAAGTTATTGATACCACTGCTGTTTTAATTTTAGACAGGATGAGTTCCATTTTTGGGGAAATGAAAGCATTGGGTTTTACATCGAACGTCTCTAAAGATGTAGTTTATGCGGAAAACTTTTTCATAAAAGTCTTCTCTCGTAGTGATGTAAAAATCAAGGGACCCAATAAGTTTATTTCGAGAGTACATGGTGAGAACAAAGAAGATCTTTATTCCTACAATGGGGAGCAAGTAGTATATTATTCCTTTAAAGATAATATTTACACAGTAGCTGATGCTCCCGATAACCTGATAGAAACAATTGATTGGCTATATAATGATTTTGGAATTGAGTTTACTTCAGCGGATTTTCTGTATCCATCTTTTTCACAGGATTTCGTAAACCAGATGGATTATATCTCATTTCTTGGAATGGCGCAAGTCGATGGAAAGCAAGCTTTTCATGTTGCTGGTAGTAACGATTTGATGACAGTTCAAATCTGGATTTCCAATGACTCATACTTTCTTCCAATCAAAACATTGATAACCTATTTTGATGGGCCTTATGCAAATCAATATCAAATCGATTTTTCAAATTGGGAAATAAATCAAGATTATCCAGACTCAATTTTTGAATTTTTGCCACCTCCCAGCGCTAAACAAATTACTTGGATGTCAGGGAAATAAGTCATTTAGAATTTAAATTATGAAAACTAGAAAAATTAAACTGTGGGTTCTTGGAGTAGGTCTATTGGGATTGCTTATTTCTACAGACTTTGCAAATGCTCAAAGAATGCGAGCTGGTGGAGCTAGGCCAGCTGCAAGACCAGCGACAACACGAACGGCACCTTCAAAGCCTATGAATACTCCAAAGGCCACTAGGCCCACAACAAGGCCTTCAAATAATAGATCCAAACCATCATCCTCAGGACAAATCTCACGACCTACTAACTCCAGTTCACGACCTACCATTAATGGAGGGTCTAATAGAGTTACAGATAAAAAAAATAATCAAGGAAGAGTTTCCAATATCAGGAATGATAATTCAAGAAATAATGTCGGCAATCGAGTTAATATCGACAATAGTAAAAATATTAATGTTAACGTCAACAATAGAAATAATGTAAACATTAGAAATAATAATGTTAGAAATTATAGACCTTATCGACCACCATATAGACCTTATCCAAGGCCGCCTTATGTTTGGGGAGGTTTTGGGTTTAGCTGGTTTAGACCTTATTACTATCATCCCTACACTCCATTTTATTGGGGACCAGTTTGGCACCCTTGGGGATTTTTTGTCGCCACGTTAGCTGTGACAGCAATTATAGTATCTGTCGATAACCAAGATTATAATTATGATGAGGGGGTTTTTTATGTTGAAACTGATAATGGTTATGTTGTAGTAGAGGCACCTCAGGGTGCAACTGTTAAAGTGATTCCAAAAGAATCAAAAGAAGTGGAGGTGTCTCCCACGATCAATAACTATTATTATGGAGGGGTTTTTTATGAAAAAAGCGATGGAGGGTATACCGTAGTTCCACCTCCTGCTGGCGCCGTAGTAGATGCTTTACCGGAAGGAGGAGAAGAAGTTAAAGTTGGAGATCAAACTTATGTTAAGATTGGAGACACGTACTATATGCCGGTCCAGGAAGATGGAAAAGAAATGTATGAAATAGTCCAGGTTGAAGAAGTGGAGGAGTAAAAAAACAAGTTATGGAAAAGGCCTCAAATGAGGCCTTTTTTTATTCTTCATTTGCTTGAATTTCTGATACTGGTTTAAAATTACCTTCTGGCAACTGTTCAGCTATTTCGTCTTTTTCGTAAGGGAATACTTCGACTATTGGACTTTCCACTATATCAGGTACTCTAAAACTCACCAACATATTGCTTAGACTCTCCTGAATCCTGTCAAAGGCATCCTTAACGTCTGATGCTGTTACAATCATATACTGTGTGACTTTTTTCTCTTTTCCACTTTCTCCGTCGGAAACAAGATATGATACTTTACATTTATACCATATGTCAGCATCCTCAAAAAAGAACACATCAACAATATTACTCTTACTTAAACCCGTGATTTGAAAATCACCTCTAATCTGTGATCCAAGACGATCATAAATTATCGCTTCAGCTTCAGTGAATGAAACAGCATCAACCAAATACTGTTCGGAGATATTTTTCAGTAACCCTTCTTCATTCTCCTTCGCATATTTTACTTTACACAAAAACCAAGTTCTCATCTTTCCATTTTATTAAATCGTGAATCTAAATCTTATCATTTGAAGAACCATGACTTTCGAGTTAAAAGTACCCATAAAACAGATCGTTTAATTGCAAGTACTTGAATATCATCTTGATTATTAGAAAAAATATTTTTTTGGAATTTTAATATTTAGAGGACACTCATTTTTGGTTCAGTTTTGATAAAAACTGTAAATTGAAAACAAATATTTAAGCATGCGCGAAAAAATCTGGTATAGTTTTCCAGTTCAACTTCTACTACTTCATTTAAGAAAAAATTTAGCTCTAATTTTTATTTGGGTATTGCTGTTGGGAATCATTCTGGAAAAATTCGGGATCATGTTGGGTATTCCATATCTCTTTTTAGATCCAGAATATTTACATCAAGTTTCTTGGATCAGTTTTATGATGGTTGGGATTGGTTTTGCGGTGCTTACAATGGCTTTTCATATGACTACCTACATCATGGATGGAAGTCAATTTAAGTTTCTAGCTGTTTTGCCAAAACCGTTTATTCATTATTGCTTGAATAATTCCATTATCCCCTTGATTTTTTACCTTATCTATTGTATTAAATTTATTCTTTTTCAACTTGCAAATGACCTGTCATCTGAATGGGTAGTCCTCAATTATTTTTTTGGTTTTGCTGTTGGAAGTGTTTTATCTTTTACCGTCATCTTTGGTTATTTTTCGTTCACCAATAAGGACTTTTTCGTTCTCTTTGCAGGTTCGCTTGACAAGAGACTAAGGAAAGTTAAATTGACAAGAGCGAATGTGATCAGTCAATATAAAGAACTGAGATCAAAACAAGATAAAGTGCTTTATTTTTTGAATTTGAGGTTCGGTTTAGAAAAAGTAAGGCCTGACATTTCTAGATTTGAGGGAACAAAGCTTTTAAAAGTATTTGATCAAAATCATTTAAATCTTTTTCTGATACAGGTTTTTTTGATTCTTTTTGTTTTGTTTCTAGGGTTTTTTAAGGAGAAACCTGTTCTTCAATTACCAGCTGCAATGAGTGCCACATTACTTTTGGCTATTTTGGTGATGCTGGTGGGCGCGGTAAGTTTCTGGCTTAGAAAATGGGCAACAGTAACAGTGATATTTGTAATATTTCTACTCAACTATTTTTCTAATTTTTCCTTTCTAAATAGACCTCACGAAGCTTTTGGAATCAATTACCAGGTAAAACCTGAGTTGTATAATCTTCAGAGACTGGATCAACTTCTTCACCCTGATACAGTCGCCAAAGATCGAAATCATACGATCAAGATTTTGAATAACTGGAAAGCAAAGTTTCCCAAAGAGACTAAACCTAAATTAGTCATGATTGCAGCAAGCGGAGGTGGCCAAAGAGCAGCATTATGGACCCTACATGTACTCCAGTCTATTTATAAGATTCAGGATGGGGATATCATAAAGCATACAGAGTTATTTACTGGAGCATCAGGTGGCGTCTTGGGAGAAGCTTTTTTTAGAGAAATTTATCTGAGATCACAGACGGACTCTAGTTTTGATCCAACTGATCCAAAGTTTCTGGATCAAATCTCTGCTGACAACTTAAATCCAATCATATTTACCCTTCTAGTAAATGACTTATTAATAAGGAACCAATATTTTGAATACAGGGGTTATCGCCATTTAAAAGACCGGGGTTTTGCTTTTGAAAACCAGTTGAATCTAAATACAAACGGTATTTTGGATAAGCCGATATTAGCCTATAGGGAACCTGAAAACGCAGCTATTATCCCAATTCTTCCTGTTACATCATTAATTACAAATGATGGTAGGAAATTGGTGATTTCTCCAAATTCTATGTCCTATTTGGGTACTTCAGTTTTGGGTAAAAGTGGAGAAGATGAAAAAAAGCAATCTATAGATTTTATCCGCTTCTTTCATGACCATGACCCATTGAATTTACGATTTCTTTCTGCTTTAAGAATGAGTGCTACTTTTCCTTTTATTACTCCAAATATTCAACTTCCATCTATTCCCGAGATGGAAACCATGGATACGGGCCTCTCAGATAATTTCGGTATTCAGGATGCGCTTCGATTTATGTATGTTTTTCAAAAATGGATTTCTGAAAATACGTCTGGTGTGGTTTTAATTACTATCCGTGACTCTGAAAAATCTACCGAAATACCCCCTACAACTCCACCGAAAATTTTTGAAAAGATTTTTACTCCTCTAAAAAACATATACTCGAATTGGGACAATATTCAAACTATCCAGAATGAAGTATTATTCAATTACATGAATGAATCCATGCCTTTTGAAATAGAAAAAATAGAATTTGAATATGCGCCGGAGAAGGTTCAGGCGCAAGAATTAAGTGAAAGCCAGGAAACAATGCAGCGGGCTTCTTTGAACTGGAGGCTTACAGCAAGAGAGAAAAAGTCAATTTTAGCCAGCATTTATACTCAAAAAAACCAGCTAAGTCTACAAAGGCTAGGTGATATTTTTGAAAAAAAAGAAGAGATGGCTAGGGATTCTATTCAATAAGCCAGCCCGATCTTTTTATATATAAAATGCATCAACCAAGCCGGTCCGATTAATAGGAATTGAATATCTTTTAGGAATGAGGGTTTTTTTCCTTCTATTTTATGTCCCCAAAATTGGGAAACCCATGCTATTACAAATATCCCTAAACTAATAAGCCAGAGTTTACCAGGAACTTCCAAGTTGATGAAATTTGCCAATGCTAAACACAAAGCTGAGAAAAAAAACATACCTAGTGCAAGGGGAGGGGAAAGAGAAACATAATATACTAAAACTATCAAAATAGCTAAGGTTGCCCAATTAGCAAATCCCTCTAAAAATGGGGCAAAATCATAAATAATATCAGCAGGAATTGAATAAATCAAGCCAACTATACTAAAGAAGATTGCTGGTACGCAAACCCAGTGAATTAACTTATTAGTTTGATTTTGATGGCTCAAACCATATTCATTCAACAAACCATCAATTTTTCTCATCGTATTTTGTGATTAAAACTCTAGATTTATTCAAATTAGCAAATCCATTTATCATTTAGAGAAAGAGAATAAAAAAATGTTTAGCTATTGGGAACAAAAGAATTTTTTAAAGTATGACTTGATTGTTATCGGTTCAGGTTTCGTCGGTCTCTCAACGGCTATTCACTTCAAAAAAAAACATCCCAAATCGAGTGTAGTAGTTTTAGAAAGGGGGATTTTTCCAAGTGGTGCAAGTTCAAAAAATGCTGGATTTGCTTGTTTTGGAAGCCTTACAGAAATCTTGGATGATTTTAGGCACATGTCCGAGGACGAAGTATTGGGACTTGTGAATAAAAGATACATGGGGCTGAAAGAGATCAAAAAAAAATTTGGAAAGAAGGAACTAGGATATAAGGACAGTAAAGGATATGAGCTATTGGAGGAGTCCCAATTATCTGCTTTGAGTGAATTGGCTCGGGTTAATAAAATGCTCAAAGGATTATTTAAAGAAGATGTGTTTTCTGAAGTAAAAGGATTCAAAAAATATGGATTTTCTGATTCAATAAAGATGGTGATCCAAAATAAATTTGAAGGAGAATTAGACCCTGCTAGGTATTTAAAGAGTCTTTGGGATTTAGCAGGGAAATTGGGAATCAGACTTTTAAATGGGGTAAATGTAAGTGAGCTAAATAAAGATACGGGACAGGTTCTAGCAAAAAATTCTTGGGACGGCAAAAGCTTTGAATTTCATGGAAGACAATTAGCAATTTGCACGAATGCATTTACTAATCAACTTTTACCTCAGGAAGATTTGAATCCTGGAAGGGGTTTGGTGATGGTATCAGAGCCTTTAGACTTTAAAATCTCATGGAAAGGGAGTTTTCATATGGATAAAGGATATGTCTATTTCCGAAAAATAGATGGAAGATTATTATTAGGGGGAGCGAGAAATGTTGATTTTGAAAATGAGGAAACTACCGATTTCATGATTAATCCCAAAATTGAATCTCATTTAGATAGGTTGGCTAATGAAGTGATTTTCCCGGGAAGGGAAATAAAATGGGATACAGTATGGACAGGAATTATGGCTTTTGGTAAAAAGAAGACGCCTATAATCCAACAAGTAGGGAATAGAGCTGTAATTGCAGTAAGGCTAGGTGGAATGGGAGTAGCTATCGGTTGGCAAGTTGGAAAAGACTTGGCTTCTCTGATTTCTGAAAAATAAAGTGGTTTTTTTTGATTAGATTCAAAAATTAAAATTACAAAACACCACTTAATGGAAGGAACTGTACGTGCCCCAAAAGTTATTGACGCCCTTATCCCTCTTATTTTTTTAATTGTACTGCTGGTATTAAATATCCAGGTTTTTGGAACAGATGGATTATCAGGTTCAAATCAAATCGTTTTAATTCTATCCGCAACTGTAGCGGCAATAGTAGCTATATTCAGACTTAAATTTAGATGGGAAACTCTCCAAGATGGCATAGTTAAAAGTATCAGCTCTGCCATGTCAAGTATATTAATTCTTTTCTTGATTGGAGCCTTAGCGGGGACATGGTTGCTAAGTGGCATAGTGCCAGCTATGATCTATTATGGACTTCAGATTTTAAATCCGACAATTTTTTTAGTTGCAGCTTGTCTTGTCAGTGGAATTGTATCCATTGCCACTGGTAGTAGTTGGACCACAGTAGCTACAGTGGGAGTGGCATTATTAGGAATCGGGAAAGCCCTTGGATTCGATGAAGGTATTATTGCTGGAGCCATAATCTCAGGAGCATATTTTGGTGATAAAATGTCTCCACTTTCTGATACTACTAATCTGGCACCTGCAATGGCTGGAACAGATTTGTTCACTCATATCAGATATATGGCCAGAACGACAGTTCCTTCTATTACTATTGCATTAATTATGTTTATCATTATTGGTTTCAATTATGAAACGAATGGTTCTGTAAACGATGTTAAGGCTATTTCTGCTGTAATACTTGAGCGATTTAATGTGAATGGATTGCTTTTTATTGTTCCATTAGTGGTTTTGATATTGATTATTAAAAAGATACCTGCAATTCCCGCCTTGTTAGCTGGAGCGTTGTTGGGAGGGGTTTTTGCATTGATTTTCCAACCTCAAATAATATCATTAATTGCAGGAGAGGATGGTTCCTATGCCTTTCAAGGGTTTAGGGCTTTAATGATGGCCATGTATGGTGAGATTAGTGTGGTGACTAGTAATGACGTGGTAAATGAATTACTAGTAACAGGAGGAATGGCTGGAATGCTAAATACTATTTGGTTGATTGTTTGTGCCATGGTTTTTGGCGGAATAATGGAAGAAAGCGGTATGCTTAAAGTATTGGCCGAAGCTGTGATCAGAAAAGTGCATAAAGTTGGATCTTTAATTGCTGCCACAGCGGCAACTTGCGTGTTTTTTAACATTACCACTTCTGATCAATATCTTGCTATTTTGGTTCCAGGAAGAATGTATGCAGACATATATAAAAAGAGAGGTCTTAAACCAGAAAACTTAAGCCGTACGTTAGAGGATTCTGCAACTGTAACTTCAGTTTTGGTTCCTTGGAATACCTGTGGTGCTACCCAGGCATCAGTTTTGGGTGTAGCCACTCTGGTCTATGCTCCGTACTGCTTTTTTAACATCATCAGCCCTTTTATGACGATTATGTATGGGTATTTTAAGATTGGTATCAAATATTACGAGAAAGAAGAAGAGTTAGCATGATTCCCTTAAGTATAAGTAAAGATGAAATAAATCAACTTCCACTTGGTCAATTTGAAGGGGAAATGTTTTTAATTGACGATTTGGAGGATGTGGATGAAGCAGCTGAATTCCTGATGAAACAAAGAATTATTGGCTTTGATACAGAAACAAAACCTGCATTTCGAAGAGGAGTTATAAACCAGGTGGCTTTACTTCAATTGTCTACTTCTACTCAGGCATTTTTATTCAGGCTTAATAATATTGGTAGTTTTCCCGAATCCTTAAGGAATGTTTTAGAAAAGGAAAATATCATTAAAGTCGGAGCAGCGGTTCATGATGATATTAAGGGCCTTGCAAAACTGACCGATTCATTTTACCCACAATCTTTTTTTGATTTGAATGACGAATTAAAAAAAGTCGGATTTCACAATGTTGGGGTAAGGAATCTTTGTGGGATGGTATTGAAGATTAGAATTTCCAAAGCAGAGCAAGTATCTAATTGGGAAGCGGAACAACTAACTGAAAAGCAAAAAAGATATGCCGCTACGGATGCTTGGGCCTGTTTGAAAATTTTTGAGAAATTGAAAGCAGAAGGCTACCTTGATTCTCTTCTTAATTAATAGTTTGAAGGGTTTCTATTTCTTCAAGGCTTTTTATCAATACATTTTCTAACCCTTTTCGAAATTCAAGTTTCATTTGGCAGTCAAGCATCATTTCCTGATCCAGGATTTTTAAATCATGTTTTTTAACTAGTTTCATTACTTCATTCATAGCGGGGTATTGGAACTTTACCCGTATCGTTTCGAGTACCATTTCCTCTACGATTTCATTTTCTTCAATCGCTAATGCGGCTGAGGATTTATAGGCATTAATAAGACCACTCATGCCTAATTTTGTTCCTCCAAAATAACGAACAACAACGATCAAGATATTGGTTAAATTGTTTGATCTAATTTGTCCCAATATTGGATCACCTGCGGAATGATTTGGCTCACCATCATCAACGGCTCTAAAAGTCTCACCATCTTTACCTAAAACATAGGCATAGCAATGGTGACGGGCACCGTAGTAAGTTTTCCTGAGTTCAAGTAACTTTTCTTTGACCTCATCCTCATTCCTGACTGGAAATGCGAAATAGAAAAATTTACTACTTCGGTCTTTAAAAAGGCCTTCACTTATTCGCTGAATTGTTAAATACGTATCATTTAGATTTTCCGAATTCATGATATTAATTGACCACGAGTTAATAGAATCACTCGCTAAATTAGAGATTTAACCATTCCATAACTGGAATACCTCTTTATTTCTGTTAATTTTAAGTGGAGAGGCAATCCTTGATTTTGAAGAAATTCATTATGGAAAATAGACCCTATTTATTAGATATTCCAGGACATTTCTCGGAGAGTGGTAATTTAAATTTTTGGGATAATGCAGACCTTTTTCCTTCTGGGATTCAAAGGTGCTTTTGGATTTCAAAAGTAAAAAAGGGAGAGACTAGAGGGAACCATGCTCATCTTGATGAATCCCAAGTTATAGTTTCTATTGCAGGAGTTTTACAAGTTAAAGTCACAACACTAGAAGGGGAGTTTTTACTATTTACCTTGGATTCCTCTTCCAAAGGTTTATTTATTCCGCCTTTAAATTGGATATCTATTAGTTTCTCTGAAGATTCCATACTTTTAGGATTATGTAATAGGGCTTTTTCAGAAGAGGATTACATTAGAGATAAAAAAGAATTTGACAACTATCAGAAAAGAAATAAGTAAGGGTCTTGAATTGCTAGTAGATCTATTTTCTTCAAGTCAGAAAGATTATTTACTTTCTAATTTCTCAATTCCGGGAGATCTACAATTACTAGACTTTTATTTACTTAAAAATGGTAAGAAAAAGGCTACTATCACTTTTTCGATTTCAAAGGAATATCAAGCTAAATCTATTCCATTAGCACCATTTGGTGGATTTTATATTTTGGATAAAATTAATTCTGCAGCCTTGGAGATCTTTATTAAAGAAACTATCTCTTACTTGAGAGAAACAGGTGTAAATCAAATTGAAATAACGAGTGCTCCAAAGCCTTATGAAGATTATCATGACTTGATTAATTACCTCCTATTTAAAAATAAATTTACAATTGAAAATCTCCTTTGCCACCAATTCTTTTTAGGTAGAAAAAAAATTAAAAAATGGGTTACTTTAGAACAATCAAAATTTCAAAAATTAATACAAAAACAAGAGATAAAAATCAAAAGTGAATCAATCAATAATTTTCATTTTCTAAATGATATCAGGCAATGGAATATGGAAAGAGGATATCAAATGAGTTATGATGAAAATAGGATCATCCTGCAAGTTTCAGAGAATCCAGAAAGATATTTCTTGATAAGTATTTTTGATTCAAAAAAACCGATTGCTCATTGTTTAGCGGTGAAGCTTTTTCCAGATACCTTGTATTATTTTCTTTCCGCAATCAATCCAAAGTCTAAATTGAAAAATGGAGGTGATATTCTCCTTCATCAGCTTTTTAAGCTAGCCAACGATGAGAAGGTAAAACTAATCGATTTTGGTTCTTCAGATTTGGGAAGAAAGGTCAACCATCCCTTAATGTTTTTTAAATCCAGATTCGCAACTGACTTTTCAAATAAGATAACCTGGATAAAAAATATATTATGAAAAGTTCAGGGCTAGTCACTATAGTATGTATTTGCTACAATCATGAATCCTGGATTCAAGAATGTCTTGAAAGTGTCAAACTTCAAGATTATCCTCAAAAAGAATTGATAATTATTGATAATGGAAGTTCCGACAACTCCCTAAGAATAATTCAAAAATGGGTTAAAGAAAATTCTGGCTCATTAAAACTGGAATTAGTTTCACACAAAGAACCGCAATCCTATTTAAAGGTTTTTAATGATGCTTTAAGGAAAAGCAAAAGCCAATATATAGTTGATCTTGCTGGGGATGATTTGTTATACCCAGATCACTTATCCCTGTCAATTGCTCGTCTGAAGCCTTCCAAAGATATAGCATTTGTTTTTTCTGATGCCTATATCCTCGATGAAGATCGGATTGTAAAAACTTTTTATGATAGAAAAAGTGGAGGAGAATTAAAAGAGGAAATTGAGTTAGGAAAAATTTATGAGACCTTGATTCAATCGTATTCTATTTGTGCGCCAACTATTGTATTTAATAGAGATATTTTGGTTCGAGAAGGGGGCTATGATGAGAATTTGAGCTATGAGGATTTTGATATTCAAGTACGTTTATCAAGAAAATATCCTTTGGTTTTTTCGGATCATGTAGGAGTTTTGAAAAGAAAACATTTAGATTCTTTATCCAGCAGTCAATATATTCCTTATTATTCTAAAATGCTTCCAAGCACACTTCTGGTTTGTCAGAAAATAAAAAAGATGAATGAGACTGAATCTGAAAATATTGCTTTGAAGAAAAGAATCTTATTTGAATTAAAGCATGCACTTTGGTCGGCTAATTTCAAAGTGGCAAGAGGCTTTATTGAACTAGGAGATGAAATCAATATTAAAAATCCTCTTTTTATGATATATAAGATATGGCTTCGATTAAAAATTGACCTCTCTTGGCTTTACACTCGATTAACTTAACTATCCTACCACTACCTCTACGAGACTTTTATCTTTATAATACGTTTCGCTCAATTTTAAAAGATCAGTTGCCTGAAAGGATTTTAGATAAGAAAGCTTATTAAAATAGTAAGAGAGATCCAATCCAGAATGGTGCACAGCTCTAAATCTATCCATGAGATCGAAGGAAGAACTAAATCGATTTAACATTTGACCAATCATGTAATTCCTTACAACCTCCAGCTCTTCAGAAGATATTGGTTCATGGACCAATTTATTTATCTCTTGATAGATTTCGTTTATTACTTCTTTATAGTAAACTTTTTGAACATCCGCAGAGATCACCCAGTATTCAGAATTTCCAATCTCAGCCAAGCTTGAAAATATTCCGTAGGTATGTCCCTTATCTTCTCTTATATTCTTAATTAATCTTGACCCGAAATAACCACCAAGAATGGTATTCAAAACCGTCAATCCAATAAAATCAGGATGTGATTTTGGAATTGAAAAACTTCCCATTCTGATACTACTTTGCATTGAATTTTCCCTAGGCTCTATTAAATTATAATTTGTTGTGATTTCAGGAATTAGAATTTGTTCTGATTCAATTCTATTTGGTAAACTTGATAAGCTTTTTTCGAGTAATTGGAATTCAAAATCTGAAAGATTTGCACTGACAAAAATCTCAATATTTTGCCAAAGCATTTCACGATAATAAAAATTTAATCGGTCTTGATTTATTTCATTGACATGACTTTCCTCTGGTTCAACACCATAAGGATGAAAAGGGCCAAATAAAGATTTCCGGAATAGTTGCCCTGCTCTTGAAGAAGTTTTTTCTTTTTCTAGTTTTTGACCTAATCGTTTTTGAGATTTTCTTTTTTCAATAGCATCAAAAGGAAATGAAGCTTCGGTAAACAATTCTACAAAAATAGGAAGGACTTGAAACAAGTGTTTTTTAGTCGTCAATAAAGCCAAACCTTCATTCGAAAAAGTCAGAATTGGGTTTACTTCACTTGCATGAAAATCGAAAAACTCAGCAATTTTCTCACCTGTTCTGTTCTTTAAGCCTTCTTGGAGCAAAGAAAGAGTGAAAGATGGGACCAAATTCTGAGAAAGAGGTAAGGATGCTTTTCTACCTTTTCCAATCACTTCGATTTTAACTACTTCTAAATTCGGAGTATTGTTGAAAAAAACCTTAGCGCCATTCTTAAGCGTGGTTTCAAAAGGACTAACGAGCTCAAAATCTTCCGGAATCCTAAATTCAGGAGCTTTCGACCTATCTAATTCCATTATAGATCCGATATTGAATAGAGTAATGAGAATCTAAGTGTTTCAGCTAATGGGTGATTTTGTTTTTGAGGCACTAAATATGAAAAGTCAAATCCAATTCTTTTAAGATCAAATCCTACACCCATGGTGAAGTATTTTCGTCCTCCTTTACTTTGGTTTTCAAAGAAGTATCCGGTTCTCAAATTAAACTTCTCCGCATAGGTATATTCTACCCCAAAGGAAACTGTAATTTCTTGCATTTCTTCAGAAAAACCTCCTGGTGCATCAGCAAATGAACCGAACATCCCTGAAATTAACGGTCTGTTTGGATCTTTTCCTTGTGCGATAATCAAGTTTCCATCTTCATCTGTAACTAAGGTTCCATCTTCATTTGTCGCATAAATAGGCGGTGTAGGCACCAAAAGCTTATTAAAATCCAAGGCAAATGTGATGGTATTCAAAGGATCTAAGTCTATAGAATAAGCTGTTCCAAGTCTTAAATTGGTTGGGATATAATCTAAATCGTCTGCACTATTATAAGTAATCTTCGGACCAATGTTTGAAATATTTACTCCCCAAGACCATGTTCCTTCTTTAGATCCAGAGAAAATTGGTTTTTGATAATAAAGCCCAACATCTGTACCTACGCTGATACCTGGTCTACTTTCATTTCCACCAGAAGAAGATATGTTTCCAGAGAGATTTGAATGGATGAATCTAGCAGAAATACCTAAAGCTAGGTTTGATGATAGCTTTCGGGAATATGTGCCTCCGATGGCAATATCTCTTGGGTTAAATTCTCCCAATTCATTTCCTTGTCCATCTGTCAATTGAATATCTCCCATATTAAAGTAACGAAGATCAAATCCGAATGCAGAGACATCATCTATTTTGACAAAACCACTTAAATAACTTAAAGACATGTCATTGACTAGTTTGCCAAGCCAAGGTGAATAAGACAATGAAAAACTCATCTTATCCTCAACAAATGCAAGTTTACCTGAATTCCAGTGGGCTGAATTTGCATCAGGAGAAGTAGCAACTCCTACATCACCCATAGCAGAATGCCTAGAGTCTGGTGCGAAGTTTAAAAAAGGCACAGCTGTAGTGATAACTCGTCTTGATGGGTCTTGACCAGATATTATAGTGCTATTCTGAGCAAAAGTTTCAAAACTAGCCAGGATGAAAATGAATAGGAGTATCGTTTTCCTGTTTCTAATGGCCATTATTTTCATTTAATAACTATTTGTCCGCTAGCCACCGCTATGGAATTATCGGTTTCTGACTGAAGCGTTAATTTGTAAATATAAGTTCCTTTTGCTGGATATTTTGTTTGGTTCTGAAAAAATATCCATGATAAATCATCTATTCGAGCAGATGCACGAATCAAACGAAATGATTCTGTAAATATTGCCTGTCCTGTAGTTTGATATACTGAAATTGTAAGTTGAAAATTTTCTCCAGGTCTATTATGCTCAATTACAAAATTACTAACTGCATCTGTGGGGTTTGGAAATGTCTTAGAATCAATGATTTTAAGCTTTTCACTACCTTCTACTAATATTTTAACAGGAAAGATACTTTGATTTCCCAAATTATCCCAAGCCTCTATTATTATTTGATTCTCACCTTCCTTTAATCCTGTAAATAATACTTCAATTTTTCCTTTTTGGTAACCATTCCCAGCTGCTACAAAATCATTATTTAAGGAAAAAGGAGTTCCTCCATTAATTTGAACACTAATTTCTTGATTGGGAATTAACCCTGAAATATCAATACCACTGATATCCTCCAGATCAATTTTTGCAAATAGAGACTTAGAAGGAAAACTATTTCCAATAGGGTTTAACCCGTTTAATAATAAACTGATTTCAGGGCCTGATATATCAGCCTCATTTTCAATGCTACCAGCAACCTTTATGATATCAGGTCCAAAGGCTTCAATTTCATTTTTCTCATCTTTTGCAATAATCCTTAGATTTCCTGAAAACTCTTCTTGGGTGATCCCTTTTGGTAAAATAAATTTTGAGCTTATTTTTCCTTCTGTCGCCACTCCTTCGCCTCTAAATAATACAATGTCTTCTTCAGTATATGGAAAGGGGCTATTTTCATTCCCTAACGTTACTTTTTGCCTTTCTTCCCCTCTAACTTCTATATGGAAGGTTCCATTAAAACTAATTTGAGTTGCACCTGTCAGCGCATCCTTGATTATGGATTCCAAAATAATTTCCTGACCGGCTTTTATTGAGCTTAAGTTATTTCCTTCTTTATCCTGAAGTGAATTAATTTCAATCTCCAATTCCGGATATGCAAGTTTAAGACTGGGGTCGCCTAAAAGAGAGAAGTTGCGGTTGAGAGCACCATTCAAGCTATTATTTTTTGTGTTTTTGAAGATTGTTCCTAAGTCTTGATAGTCACCATTCTCGGTTTTAAACAACTCCTCTGTAAATGCCTCATTTATGGTAAAATTGACACTAGAGAATA
The DNA here is from genome assembly GCF_039563885.1 of Algoriphagus sp. SE2. NCBI lineage: Bacteria > Pseudomonadati > Bacteroidota > Cytophagia > Cytophagales > Cyclobacteriaceae > Algoriphagus > Algoriphagus sp. SE2. The sequence goes on from NZ_JBCLWJ010000003.1 coordinate 311,366, forward strand.
CAGGCCTCCCTGTACTTAATAGGCCTATTGCCCCTTTTCCCTTTGCAATAATTAATTCTTCTGCTGCTGACCTCAAAAATGGACTATCATGCCTCCCAAACTCGCAGGTAGCAGTCATCCATAAAGCCATTTTTTTTTGTTTGGGCCAATTGTCAATATCTGAAACTAAAAAAATTTCTTCTGCAGCAAGCGTTGTTTCATTTCCATGTCCTATATAGTTTAGAACCAACGTTCCTCTTTCAAGAGTTTCTTCTAATGCTTTTTTTGCATCGGGAGATTTTTGATTTTGATCTGCTGAAGATGATATTTGTTCAAAACTATCCAGATAAAGCTTCTCTTGAATAATTTCAAAGGAATTTATTTTTAAATATTCTGAATGCCTTTCTGCATCTCGCATATGAATATTATTGTCTCCATCATCTACCAAATAGGTAATGCTTTTTTTCCAAAATCCTGATTCGTATGAAGTTTCATATTCAATGATCTTATTAACCACATTTATAGCCTCATCTATAGTCACAACCGGTAAGCGACCAATTCCAATTTGCATCAACTCATCCCCATCTTTATCTTCTTCCCATCTCCCTTGACCAAATTCCAAAAGAGCTAGAAAGTCATCTGAACTGAATGTAAAAAGCGGGTTCAAACTATTCACGCTTGAATAAATCGGCACTAGACTCGGCCGGCCTCCTAGTTTTCCTTTGTTATCAAAAGTTCCTTTTCCTAGAAGTAAAACGTTTTTCAGGCTTTTTTCAGGATGATATCGAGAAGCTAAAAAATTTCTGATGGAGACGATATCTTTATTTCCATAACCAAATGAATCATAGATGTCATCTAAAAATGCTATTTCAGTATTTATTCCCAGGGAGAGCTTGTGTGATTTAAGCTTTTCCGCTGCAAATGAGAAAATTTTAGGAGCGATAATTATAAGTTCTGAAGATCTATTTTCTGCCAAATTTCTAGTAACTAAATCGAAATCTTTTAATTCAGGAGTTTCAAATGAGTCAAAAACCACTATTCGATTACTATTAAGAGATTGACTTTTTGAGGAGTTCAGGTTAATAGGGTTAAAAAAATCGCTGATATCCCAATAATTTAAATCTGCTTTTCTTTCAATTTTAAAACTTTCATTTTCAAGATTATGGTAGATTCCTACTTGTAAATCTTCGCTCGAATGTGGGATTCCCAAAGCAATGTAATCCCAATATCCAGAGGAGTTCAAATCTGAGCTTTGAAAGCTGATTCGAATCCTTTCCAACCGATTGGATCCGGGATTATGTTCTACGGAAAAACTTTCTTCAATACCTTTTACACCATACGTAGTATTTGGGATCGGTAAGAATTCTGTTTCATAAACCGAACTATCGTCTGCCAAAACAGACAGGGTGGAGGTTGTAAAGGAACTTGACATTAAAGTTCCAAATATTTTCCAATTACCTGTGATTCCAGCATTTTCGAAAACTGAAATAGTTCTTGAACTTCCTGAAAATATGGGTTCTGAAAACCACTTTCTACCGGAATTTAAAATGTTTGTTGTTTCACCCTTATAGGCTTTCATCTGATAAAGGGTTCCAAAAGTAGTATTAGGGGCTTCCTCCGGGAGTTTATCCAGTTGTTTTGGAGGTTTCCCCACCTCTACCAAATAGCTTAAACTGTCAGAAAATAAATGATTTTGATATGCCAGTTCTGTTTGGTTATCGGCATTGAAAGTATGCGGCCCTTCTAAAAATATATATAAGACGCCATCTTGAATTGAGCTTGGGATTTCCTGTAATTCCAGTTGCTGTTCTTTGAGAATTTGAGGAAGCATTCCGGGATAGCCATATACTGAAATCTCTGAAATTGAGTTGGCACCTAGTTTTCGTGCCATCGATTCTGTTAGTTTATAAACTCCGGATTCAGGAACTTTGAAAGTGTAGAATTTAGTTTGGGAAAAGGAATTCCAATAAATCGAAAGACTTAGAATTAAAATAAAGAAGTTCTTTCTTTTGCTGGGTTTCATTCACTTCCTATTGCGTTTTCTACCACAGATAAACCAATGTAAGAAAGGATAATCAAAGGAATTCCAGCTAATCCAAATCCTATAAAAATCAATAAACTCAAGCCCACCAACGCATATCTGAAAACATTCTTTTTGAAAGCAAAAGACTTAAATTTCAAAGCAATCAAGGGTATTTCTGAAATTAGCAAAATGGAAAGCGTGAAGGCTATTGCTATAAGAAAGAACGGAGAAGTAATTACTGTTCCGATTTTGGGCCATTGAATAGCAAAATGAAGTAAGGTGCTTACAAAGAGTGCAGCGGCAGGAGTTGGAACTCCAATAAATCGATCTGTCTGACGCGTGTCTAAATTAAATTTGGCTAATCTCAAAGCTGAAAATAATGGAAGGATTAAAGTCAAATAGGGTAACCATTCTAATTGAGAATTAGTTTTTGCCATAGCAAACAGGATCATGCCTGGAAGAACTCCAAATGAGACCATGTCTGCTAAGGAATCCAGCTGCTTACCCAATTCACCCTGAACTTTGAGTAATCGTGCAGCGAATCCGTCTATAAAATCTAAGAATGCTGAAATTAATATAAACCACGCTCCTGAGATTATATATCCATCCAATACCCAAATAATTCCAATTATTCCTGAAAGTAAATTCAGTAAAGTGACAGAGTTGGGAATATGTGATTTGATTTTCAAGACCTTGCTTTTAGCCCCACAAAAGGGTTGTTTATTTTTTCGAAACCTATCGTAGTTTTCGGTCCATGGCCTGGATAAGCTACCGTCTCTTCAGGTAGAGAAAACAACTCAGATTTAATTTTGGCAATTAAAAGGTTATGATTTCCTCCAGGCAGATCTGTTCTTCCTATACTGCCTTTAAAAATAGTGTCTCCTGAAATTAATTGTTTTGATTCTTTATGGTAAAAAACCACATGCCCCGGTGAATGTCCTGGTACAGATAGAATTTTTAAAGATTCACTTCCCACATTAATATACTCACCCTCCTTAAGATAGTCATCAGGTTCTGTACCTTCATACATTTTGAATCCATAATTGGGGGCGTAGGCTTCAACTGATTTCAGAACAGGCAATTCTGCTTTGTGAATAAATAAAGGAATTCCGAAAGTTTTCTTTGCCCAAGCATTCCCTAAAACATGATCTATATGACAATGCGTGTTAAGAAGTTGAAAGATATTAATAGCATTTTCTTCAGTAAAATTTTTCAATTCCTTTTTTTCAAAATCTTCATAGCAGCCAGGGTCAATTAATACTCCCTCACCGTTTTCATCATAGAGCAGGTAGGTGTTTTCCTGAAAAGGGTTAAATGTAAAAGTCTTTATGTTAAGCATTGGAATTGTCAGTACGAAGTCAACAAAATAAAGAATTATACCTTTAATTTGAGGTATGAAAATTGATTTTTTGCTAATCGGTCAAGGGATTGCGGGAACCGCACTTGGATACCGCTTAAAGCAAGCAGGGAAAATTATTAGAATAATTGATCAACCTTCAGGGAATCAGTCGAGTAGGGTTGCTGCTGGGTTATTTAATCCAATAACTGGAAGAAAAATGGTGAAAACTTGGTTTGCTGATTTTCTTTTTCCAGAAATAATACCATTCTATAAGGATTTAGAGAAACTGACTGGAGAATCATTTTTTCATGAAAAGCCTATCTATCGACCATTCCTTACCATTGAAGAGCAAAATGAATGGATGGGGCATAGTGCAGAAGAAGGGTTTCAATTGTATCTGGATTCTATTTTTACAGAAAGCCAAAGTGAAAAATTATGTGATTCATTTGGCGGAGTAATGTTGAAGAAGTCTGGGTGGCTCGAAATAAATATATTTCTTGATGCTATGCAGAAATATTTTTCTGAGGAATTGATTCAGGAATATTTTTCAGAAGATGAATTGAAAAGAGAAGGGGACCTTTGGGTATATAAAGGGATCAAAGCAAAATCTTTGATTTTTTGTAATGGTTTAGGTGCAATGAAGTCTTCCTTCTTTGAATATCTACCTTTTGCTCCGGTCAAAGGTGAAATTTTAGAATTGAAACAAGATTTTTGCCCTGACTATATTGTAAATAGGGGGGTATTTCGAGTTTACTTAGGAAATGGCATTCATCGAGTAGGATCTACTTATTCCAAACACGATTTGGAAATTGGGGCCACTGAAGAAGCCAAAAATGAGATTTTGACAAAATTAAATGGTTTAGTTGATTTGCCAGTAAATGAAATAATCTCTCATAAAACTGGAATCAGACCTGCAACAAGAGATAGAAAACCATTTTTGGGAAAACATCCTAAGGCTAAGAGCGTTTACATATTCGATGGTTTTGGAGCGAAAGGTGTTTCCTTGGTTCCATATTTCAGTAAAATTATGCGTGACTATTTATTGGGAAATACATCCATAAGCAAAGAAGTAGACATAGCTCGGTATTTTAATTATATTTAAAGAACATCTTTCAGTAAAACTAATGCGATATCACCTGTTCCGAATATTGATTTTTGCTGGTTTATGGTTGAATTCATTTTTAGTTCTTGGTCAATTTGATCAGGATAGATTCGGTAAAAACAGAGTTCAGCACCAGCAATTTGAATGGTATTTTTATACTTCAAACAATTTTGAGGTTTATTACTATGACCGAGGTGGTGCCAATGCTAAAATGGCAATTGAATTTTTGGAATCCGAATTTAATCGGCTGACTCAAATGATTGGTTATGTCGCTTATACAAAGCCGAAAATCTACATTTATAATTCTCCCGAGGAATTGCTGCAGAGCAATCTTAATCTAAATAAGAAAGAGCTCTACGAAGAAGGTCAGATGGATTTCAATCGATTAATTGCAGAGGTTTCTTATAAAGGAGAGGTAGATAAATTCAAAAAAGATTTACTCTACGCGACCTCCAAAGTAATTATCCAAGAGATGCTATATGGTTCTTCTGTTGCGGATGCATTTCAGTCTAATTTAGGAAATGCCTTTCCTGAATGGTATGTCGACGGAATCGCATTGTATCTTGCCTCAGGCTGGAGTTTGGAAATGGATGATTTTGTAAGGCACTATTTGAAAGAAGAGGATAATCCAAAAATTTTAAAGTTAAAAGAAAGAGAAGCAGCACTAGTTGGTCAATCCGTGTGGAATTATATTGCTGAGAGATATGGTAGAAGGTATATCTCAAGTATTTTAAATCTTTCAAGAATTAATCGGAATGAAGAAAATAGTATTGCTAACACGGTTGGTCTTAATTACGAAACTTTTAAGACCGAGTGGAGAAAATACTACACAACTATCAATGATCAGGTTCATTCAAATTTTAAAGATGTAAGTCGTTCAAATGAAATTGCTTCAACATCTCCCCGGGTCATTGGAAAAATAAATGACATTAAATTCAGTCCTGATGGTTTGAATCTTGCCTACGTGATCAATAATGGAGGTAAATATAAGGTTCAAATAAGAGAAATCAGTTCTGGCAATGAGCGGACTATTTTTCAAGGCGGAGCGGTCTATCAGGACCAACAACCAAACTTTTCAAGTCCAGTGATTGCTTGGAAAGATTCAGCGAATTTGGCTATTGCATCATTCAAAAGAGGTTTTACCACGTTGAGACTTAGGTCAATTGATGGTACAAGTCAGGATAAGATCTTCTTGAGAAATATTACCCAAATATTGAGTCTTGATTTTAATGAGTCAGGTAGAAATATGGTTCTATCTGCCATTTCGAATGGGAAATCCGATATTTATACATTAAACACGAGAGGTCAAGGAAAAAGGCTAACCAATGATTTGTTTGACGATTTAACCCCTATGTTTTTAAATGATTCTACGATCATTTATTCCACAAACTTTACTGAATTGTCAGATTCTGTTGAAGTAAAAGATTTAGAACTGAGAAGTCTTCCTGATGCTTACAACCTTTATTTAATGGAAGTAGGTGATTCAATTGTAACCAAGAAATTAACTAATACGGATAGTAAGAATATCCTGCCTAGAAAATTAAACGGTAATAATTTAGTATTTCTTAGTGATCTAAGTGGGATATTCAATTTGATGAGAATGAGCATTGGCTCTCAAATTTCGAATCAGATTTCAGGGAATAATAAAAGCATAGAAGTTTTCGATGTTAATAGTCGAATGAATAAAATTGCTTATGCTGTAAGGGATGGAAGAGAAGCCTTTCTTAAAATCGAAAATTATTCAAGTGTTGATCAATTTACACCAAGTACCCCAAGAGTTCAATTACAACAAGCAAAATCTTTAAATGAAAGAATTGCAGCAAGAAGGCTTTTGGAAGAGAAAGAAACTCCTGAAGTTAATCCTATTCAGAATTTACAAAAGAGGGATAGTGTGGTTGTTAAAATGGATACAACCAATAAAAATACAGTTACTTCGATCAATCTCGATAGATTGAGATTTGAACCAAAGAATGGGTTAAATACAGATAATTATACTTTTGATTCCCTGCCTAATCCAGTTCTAGAGCGTGAAAACAACACTTCTGGCCAAAGTAACAAAATTAATTTGTTGGATAACTTCAGGAAACAGAGTCTTCAAAAGCGCATTTCTGGGCCAAGAAGAATGGAACCCCAATTTTTAACAAATAGTATCAACACACGATTAGTCGTCGATCCATTGAGAGGCTGGGGATTTAGTTTGTCTGGTCATATGACTGACCTTTTGGATAACCACTCGTTTTATGGAGGTATTATGACCACGTTGGATTTTAGATCAGGTGGTGATATATTCTTTGAGTATGAATACTTAAAAAGTAGAATTGATTTTAGAGCAAGATTGGATAGAAAAACGATTAGGATTGAAGAAGATATTACTTTCCAAAAATATGTATTGACAAAAATTGAAGCTGGTTTCTCCTACCCATTCAATATTAATTCACGATTTACATTAGCACCCTTCATTGCAAAAACGCAGTACTTCAATTTGAATTCAGATTCTTTGATTTTGGGCCAAGATCCCGATCAAAACAGATTTGATGTCAATTATATTGGTGGCCGTGCTGAATTTGTAATTGATAAAACAGAGGCCATCGGATTATATTCTCAATCAGGATTTAAAGGTAAGATTGGATATATGCAATATCAATCTTTAAATAATTCTTCACGGTCTTTTGGAAACATATATTTGGATTTGAGAAACTATCAAAAAATACATAAGAATATTATTCTGGCTTCAAAGCTTTACGCAGGCTCATATGTAGGAAATAACCCTCAAACATATATTGTGGGAGGTATGGATAATTGGCTATTTAACGAGTTTTATAGGCCACCTTCCAATAGACCAGAGGCTTCACCGATCCGAAACCCGGATGGGGTAGAGAATTCCAATATATTGTTTGCGGATTTTGTTGATTTAAGAGGATATGATTATGATGAAATAAGAGGTAGAAATGTTATTTCATTCACTACTGAATTAAGAATACCAATTTTCTCATATTTGACTAGAGGAAATATAACTTCCAACTTTATCAGAAACTTCCAATTGGTTGGTTTTTATGATATAGCATCAGCTTGGAATGATTCTGCTCCCTGGGAAAAAGTAAATGACCAAAATACTGAAGTAATCAATACAGAAGGATCACCATTTACCATAGTTTTAAATAATTTCAATAATCCTTGGCTACAAAGTTATGGTGCAGGACTTAGAACTGTCCTTTTGAATTATTATGTCAAATTCGATGTGGCACAGCCAGTTCGAAATTATAAAAATGAAGACCTGAAATTCTATGTAACTTTGGGAATCAATTTCTAATATTCAAAACTTACTATGATCAAATCGATGACCGGCTATGGAAATGCCGGATTCGAGAATGAGAAGATGATGATCCATGTGGAGGTCAAATCTCTCAACTCAAAATTTTTGGACCTTTCTATTCGTAGTCCAAGACAATTTTCAGATAAGGAACACGAAATCAGAAATGTTGTTCAGCGCGTTTTAGATAGGGGTAAAGTAAGTGTGTCAATAGAGTTTTTATCAAAGAGTTCGAAGGATTTACCAGTTTCTATTAATGATGAACTTTTTGAAACTTTTTATAAAAAGTTTAAAGAAATGGCGCAATCAGTTGGAGATGAGACAAATGATATTTTCAAGTTGGCTCTACAAGCACCAAATGTGATTAATAATGTGACTTCTGAAGAAAAGGATGAGGAACAAGAATGGGGGATGATCAAAAAAGTTTTAGCTGAGGCTTTAAAAAATTGTGATGATTTCAGAGTTGACGAAGGTGCCTCGTTGGAGGAGAAATTGAAAGGAAATATTGAGACTATCGCCAAGGGACTTTCTGATATAGTCAAAGAAGAGGGGCAAAGAAAGGATAGGATTAAGCAAAAAATCAGAAATCATTTTACTGAATGGCTGGATGAAAATTCATTTGACGCCAACAGATTCGAACAAGAATTGATTTATTATTTTGAAAAGCTAGACATTACCGAAGAATTGGTGAGGCTTGATACTCATTTGAAGTACTTCTCCAAAATCATGAATGAGGATAAAAATCAAGGTAAAAAACTAGGGTTTATAAGTCAGGAGATCGGTCGAGAGATCAATACGATTGGATCTAAAGCCAATGATGCAGCAATTCAGAAATATGTCATTTTGATGAAAGATGAACTTGAAAAAATCAAAGAGCAATCCATGAATGTACTATAAAAAGAGGGGCAATGACGCCCCTCTTTTTATTGCTGGTTTTTTCTGATGACCTTCCCATTAGCAATCCCCGTGACTTCTCCGTTTTTAACGACTAATTTCCCATTTACAAGAACATATTCAATTCCTTCAGGATATTGATGAGGATCTGTAAATGTAGATTTATCAATGACTGTCTTAGGATTGAAAATTGTGATGTCTGCATAAAAACCTTCTTTTAAAAATCCTCTTTCTTTTAGTCCTAATCTCTTTGCAGAAAGTCCTGTCATTTTATGAATGGCTTCTGGAAGAGATAAAACTTGCTTTTCCCTTACGTAATAGCCTAATACCCTAGGGAATGTTCCATATGCCCTGGGATGTGGATGTCCGTCTCTAGGTGAAGAAAGTCTGCCGTCAGATCCAATCATGGTCATAGGATGCTTCATGATATTTTCTACATCATTTTCATCCATAGCATGATAAATTGTACCTGTTCCCCCATTCAGTTGAGCTTGAATTACTAGTTCTGCTCCATTTTCAATCGTTTGTTCCATTCCTTCCATTTCCAGCCAATCTTGTAATGTTTTTCCCTCTAGTTCTTTTTTCCAGCTCACTCTTGAAAATTGAATCCTTCTCAAATCACTTCCCCCACGATCATTCAGAATATTGAAAATTATTCCTGATTTGATGCTATCCTTTAGTTCGGGATTTTTCACTCTTTCTGCAAATCCATTTCCTTCTAAAGCCCAACTCGGAATTAAAACACTAATCCCAGTATGGCTTGCGGCATAAGGATATTGATCCATCATTATATCAAGGCCTACATTTCTTGCTGAATCAACCATTTCTAAGGTTTTAGAGCTCTTTCCCCACATTTTTACTCCAATTGCTTTATGATGTGTTAAAACAACCGGTATGGAAGCTTCTTTTGAAATGGTTATTGCTTCCTGAACGGCTTCAAGTAGCCCTAAACCTTCTTCACGAAGATGCGATGTATAAATTCCTCCTTGGTCGCTGGCCTCTTTAGATAATGCTATTACTTCATCGACTTCCGAAAATGTGCCTGGTAAATATTTAAGTCCCGTAGAAATGCCAAATGCCCCTTCTTTCATAGCAATATTAATGTAGGATTTCATTTGAGACATTTCTTCCTCGGAAGGCTTTCTGTCTTCCATTCCCATTACTTCTCTTCGAATCGTATTATGGCCAATTAGGTAACCTACATTTGGACCTAGCTTCATGTTATCAAGGCTGTCCAAATAACTTCCAAAGGGCCAAGGACCACCTCCGTCGGGGCCTCCTAATGCGAAAGTGACTCCTTGTCTTAATAAGCTTTCTGACATAGGTAAATCCATCAGTGGCTCTAAATGAGTATGCATATCAATAAAACCTGGTGATACGGCCAATCCACTAGCATTTATTGTTTCGATCCCTTCTGATTCCTCAATTTCCCCAATCTTGATAATTTTATTGCCAATGATTCCTATGTCTCCAATATAAGGTTCACCTCCTTCTCCATTGTAGATTTCACCATTGATGATTACTATGTCATATTTTTTTGTGTCTTGGGAACAGGAAAACAGAAATGACAAGGCTAAACAGAGAAGAAGTTTATTCATAGTTTGGTGTTCTTTTAATAGTGAATAATCTTTCTGAATTTATAGATAAAAAAAGAAAGCTTACAACAAATGTGTAAGCTTTCCTCATTTAGAAAAAAAAAATTAATTTAATCTGAATTTAATGGGGATGGTCATTCGTGATCTTACAGCTTTTCCATTTACTCTCCCGGGATTCCAATTGGGCGAATTTTTGATTACATCTAAAGCAACTTCATCACATCCTCCTCCAATAGTTCGGACTATTTCAACATCCTGAATACTTCCATCAGTATTTACAACGAATCGTACGATGGCAGTACCTTCGGTTCCCATTCTCCTGGCTTGAGTAGGGTATATAAGATTTTCTTTTAGGTATAGATACCATTTTTCCATACCTCCAACAAAAGAAGCTTGAACCTCTACAAAATCCTTAATCTCATCTGGATTTTCAATTATAGGCGGTCCTATAGGGGCAACTTCAGCGGGAATAGGGTCCTGTTCTACACTAAAATCAATAATTGCATCAATTTTATCCACAATTACTTCATCTGGAATTACTTCTATTTGCGGTTGCTGTAAAACAGGTGGAGGGGAAGGAGGCTCTTGAATGGTGCTAGGAATATCCAAAATTTCCCAATCATTATCCACGTTTAAAATAGACTTAATTTGATAATCTTCATAAGCCTTCCATTCGAAGGCCACCAATACAGCTCCAACGCTGAGCATTAATCCTAGGTTAAAAATCATACTGGAACATCTGCCGAGGTCCGAATTGGGATTCTTTTTGTTTTCCATGGCTCTTATTTGATTAGGTAAAAATTATACCTAAGAAGTTAACTTCTTCAAAAACAAGAACCTATAGCACTAACAAATTTTAACTAAATAAAAAGTTATAAATAAAAAGGCAAAAAAAAGACCCGATTCTTCGGGTCTAATATTTTTATTTCAGATTATTAGCTCAGCTTAAATCTGATTGGAAGTCTCATTCTAGTACGAACTGGTCTACCTCTTTGTTTACCTGGCTCCCACTTAGGAGCGTTAGATACCACTCGGATTGCTTCTTCATCGCAACCGCCGCCAATACCTCTCAAAACATCAACGTCTTGAATAGAACCATCAGTGTTAACAACGAAAACTACAATTACAGTACCTTCGATACCCATACGTCTAGCTTGAGTTGGGTATTTTAAGTTCTTACTTAAATATTGATTCCAACCTGACATTCCACCTGGAGGGTTTGGCTGAGTTTCCACAACGTCAAAGATTTCATCAGCTTTTTCCTCTACAGGAGCTTCAGCAATAACAACTTCTTTGATTACAGTTTCTTCCTTAACATCCACGTCAAAGTTTACTTCGATTTTTTCTTCGATTTCTACTTCATCCGGGATTTCCTCAATGATCGGCTGCTCAACTGGTGGCGGCGGTGGTGGTGGCTGCTCTGTGATAGGAATATCAATTAGCTCTTCGAAATTGTCAGTCACCTGGCCAAGGTCCTTAAGAGCACCGTCGTCAAATGACTTCCATTCAAATGCAGCAAGAGTAGCACCTACAGCAATTGCCAAACCAAGATTCAGGAACATACCTGACTTTTTGGTTAGATCAGCCTTAGGAGTCTTTTTTGCTTCCATGGTGAATTGGTTTATACAGGTTAAATTTTTTCTAAATTGGAATAACAAGTCTAAGAATTTAGGATGATTATTCCAAGTTGTTTTTTGTGATTGGTATCTTAAAATATGCAAAGAATCCTGCAATTCCACCTATTTCATTAACTACCATATCTAAGTAATCAAACGTCCTAAAGGGGATGAATAGTTGCATGGATTCAAGAATAATTCCTATTAAAATACCGAAAATCAAGAAGTTAACCAATAATCTCTTACTAAATTTTCCTTTTTCTTCAGGTTTTATTCCTACTCCACACCAGAGATAACTTAAAATACTGAAGCACATAAAGTGGATGAATTTATCCTGAAAAGAAAAGACTTCCACCTCTGGCAAACTATCTCCCGGAGTTAAAATTGCTATTGATACAATTAAAAGCCAGGCAATACTTAAAGACAATCTCAAATCTTTGAACTTTAGGCTCCAACTAATTCTGCATATTCCTCTGCAGATAATAAGCCTGATGCATCTCCGGAAATTTTTACTTTTACCATCCAGCCATCACCATAGGGATCAGAATTTACCAGTTCTGGTTCATCTGCCAACTTTTCGTTCAATTCCGTAACCTCACCAGAAACTGGCATGAATAAGTCAGAAACTGTTTTAACTGCTTCTACAGTTCCAAAAACTTCTTCAGCATTCAAAGTTTCACCAACTGTTTCAACTTCCACATATACAATGTCACCAAGTTCTGACTGTGCGAAATCAGTTACTCCGATAGTTGCGATATCATCTTCAATTCTAACCCACTCGTGGTCTTTTGTGTACTTTAATTCTTGTGGAATATTCATATTTGAATTTTTTAATATTGAGTTTCAAAAGTAAAAGAAACAAGCTAAATAAAATCTATTGAGACAAATTAAATCTTAATTGACCACCAAATGCTGTTGAAGATCTTCTATAAGCAGTAGTAACCCTTGGATCATTAATTGTTCTATCAAAATAAAGTGTAATACTTAGGTTTTGATTAATTAAATAGCCAACAGTAGGTCTTATTTGAATATTAAGATTCCCGTTCGTGATGGTACTTCCTTCTTCTATTTTTCTTTGGACTTGTCTTGTGTCCACTACCTTGGTGTCTAATCTAAATGTCAGGTCATTTTTAAGTACTTTTTGTTGACCTCCAATTTTAAATGGAATTTTTACTCCCGCTTTTGTATAACCAATATTTACTCCAAAATCATTACTTCTTTGTTCAGTGACTTGGGAGTTAGAAAAATTCAATCCGAGATTCCGTTCCTTATTATATTGTATCGCTATGTTTAAGCGATCCTTTGTCAAAAGATCCAAACCAATTAAAGGAGAAAACCTTTCTGTCAAAACAACTTGATTCAACACATAAATAGGAATGAATTGTCCATCGTCATTCGTGATATTCGGGGTAGGGATTCTTTGTAAATTATTATAGAGTTCTAATCCCTGTTGATACTGGAGAGAATTAGAGAAGTTGCTCGCATCGTAGGTCGAAGTATATCCATGTAAAATATTAATACTACTAAATAATTCACTCAAACCTTTTAACCTAGAAAGTCCACGATATTCAATTCTCCAATTAGGAAGCGGTGTCTTTGGGAATGGATTTAAGTTTGATTCAGTTGGGTTTTTACCTCTATATGCTGCTAAAAATGAAGGAATTAAAACATCCTGACCGTTTATGGGGTACTCACCCCTTGAAAGATTTGCAGCATCCAACCTACTTTTTATAATTGATCTGTTATTTTCAAAATCAGCAAACAAAGGAGAATTATTTTCAACATCATCCATTGCGAAGGAGGTTCCAATCATAATGGTAGTGATACTATATGCACCAAGTCTGTTAGGGCTGATCGATGTGTATTCATCGGGATTTTCTGTAGAAGTCCTGAAAATCTCCTGATAGTTACCAGTCTCGCGTTTAGTTGCCGTCAGTGTAATTCTAAAATCGGGGAAGGGTTCAATTAAACTTCCAAGTCTCAAATTCATAGCCCGATTTTGGGTGAAAGGCTGGGTGAGTTCTGTACTTGGGGCCATCAAGCCACTATTGGCTAAATTGTACCGAATCATGGGATCTTGACTTCCGAATAGGAATGCTAGTCCGGGATTTTCAAATGCCCTGTCCATTCCCAACAAGCCGGTATTTGGTAGATATCCTGGCAAGAAAGTACCTTCCACCACGCCATAATTAAATGTGATTTCTTTTACCATCATCAACATTTTAAAGAGCTTATTGGTAAAGGGGGTTCCAATCGTGTCCTCGGCAGAAAGACTTTCCCTTCCTGGTATCGAAGGTCTCTTTGGGGCATTTAGTACGGCTAACCTTTTATTTTTATTATAGAGTTTGATTAAATCCAGTTTTCCAGTAATGGATTGATCTCTAGTGTTTTGGATTACATTACCCAGTGTGTCTTTTTGACCGATTGCTCCAGTTTGCCAAGTGTAAGTAGCACCATATTTGTAATCTGCCCTTATCCAGTCTGTAATAGGCGATTTGTCAAAAGGAATGGTATAGTTTAGATTAATGGAATGATTGTAGTTAGTTTTTCTCCCAAATCTCCAAAAATTACTTTTCACAGAGTCTTGCTTTGCCTCTGTATCTAAATCTCCCTCTGGTTCATCAATTACAGCCATAATTCTGGAGGAGTAGTCAACCCTAAGGTTTCTGGTAAGATCCCAGTTCAATGTATAGAATCGATTCATGAAGTAGCTCTTCTGGAAAAGAGGATCTACACCTGCAGTACTAAGCTGATCATTTCTGTATTGAGACCGAAGGAATCTTCTGTCAATATCTACTCTTGCCAAAACCAAAGTAGGGGCAAGGTTTAGATTGAAATCTTTAATTAATCTTAAATGGGGCGAGTCAAGCCATTTACTATTTTTAAATGGTTCAATGGATAAGGGTTCAGGCTGATAACTGTAAGTAATATTGCCCTTATAGGTCTTGAAATTATAATCCTGAATTTGAGCATTGGTTTGCTTAACAGTTCCGTAAGCGTAAGAGAATGATAAATTGCTCAAATCATAAAATTTACTTTTTGCGTCAGGGTTAGTTTTTAATTTTCTAACATTATTGAAGCTTATATTTTTTCGATTTAATTGATCTAGCGCAATATTTCGGTATGCATCTCTTTCTGCATTGGTTTCAAATTTCCCCAAAGCCACCTCAAAGGGCACATCGGGATTCAAAGGGTCATATTCAGGTCTTGTAGATGAATTTTCAACACTGAAATACATAGGAATACTTACACCCAAAGCAGCAGGTAAAAGTTTATGCACATCTACATTGGTGGATATATCATATTGGGTTGTAGATTGACGCGCTCTTTCAGAGAGTCTTGTTTCTAATCCCCCAAAACCGATAGAGTTATGTCTGATTGATGCTGAAACTACGGCTACGTCTGCAATTTTAGCATTTAACAAAGCATTTGCTGCCCAGCCATTTGATTTTGTGAATCCAGTAACTCTTAACTCATTCGCCCAAATGCATATACTTTTGCTAGACCCTCCAGTTTCACCCGGGTTTCTCGCACCTATCATCATTCCTTGTATGAGGCTTAGCTCTGGCCTACCTACCACTGTAACTTTATATTGCCTGATTTGCTGAGAAAAAGGAAGATTAAGAGGAACTTGGTTATTATCTCTTTCTACTTTTACGCCTACGATTTCTTGAATGGCAATATCAATTTCATTTTCAAGAGGCCAAATTTGCCTTGGGTCTCTGGTCCCTTTAGGAGTGATGATAAGGGGAACTTCAATCTCATAATAATTGTCTGTGTAGTCCGTCCCCATTCTTAAAAACGCGGTGATTTCTCCGTCCATTGCATCCTCTGAATCGGCATGAAGAAACATTTTAATTCTTTCAAATTGAACCAAATCTTGAGTGATATTTCTGAAGACTCCTCTGGCGTCATGGGAAGCTAGATCTTCTACACAAATCCGAAGTGATTGTTCGTTTAATCTTCTTTCTACTGTAGAGGTATTATCCCGGTCTCTATTTATCCCTGGTGGTAAAACATAAGGACTTTGTGTCGCACTTCCTTGACTATTTTGTTCTATGCCGACCACATCTACTTTTACATTTGATATATCTGGTTCTGGAATTTCAAAAAGCCCTCGATCATAAAGTGATTCCTGAAAAACCCTCCATTGACTACCTATCATTCTGAAGTTTGCCATTCTCAATACGACAGGTTGCTCGAATTCAGTCAAATAAGTTCTCATCCACCTGATAGATTTGAAACCTGAAATATCTCCCTGAACCCGATCAGGTTGTCTTACAGGAATTCTAAATAGGTACCAATCAACACTCTCACCTGCTTCATTGTGTGTTACTTTATCAACGATATAGTTTTGACCAACTATTAAATTTCCTGGTTTTAAATCTATCTCATATTCATAATAATTTTCCAGCTCATTGATAGTGTTATCAGTGTTAAGATCTTCATTATCAGGGTTATTTGAGCCAGAAGGCGTATAAGGTAGGTTTTGGTTGGCAGTTACCGGAGTATTCCTCTCCATACCATTAAATTTTTTGTATCTCTCTAGGATTTTAGCATCCTCTTGATCAAAATTCTCATCTAAATAATATTGGAAGAAGTCTGCCGAAACATCTTGCTCAATTCTATTTCTTGCTTCTGGAGATACATTTAACCTATCCAAAAATCTTGACTCAAAAAACTGAGCTTCCAGGTCATTCCTTAAGCCGTCTAAACCTACATCTTGATTTTCTCTAGAAGATTCTGAGTTATCAAATGCCGGTAATAAATATTGTTCCCGAGTGATCCTACCCCATTCATTTGTGGATGTTTCAGCAGGGTCTCCATCGGCAGGGAGACCATTTTCAAATGCATGCCGCCCGTCTTTCATAACATCCTCAGAGATATCCCCTAAGTTTAAAAACAGTTTACCTCCTGTGGTATTGTTTTCATTGAAAATCCCATCTAAAACTCTACCGTTTTCACCTTCAATAAAAGGGTCTAAAAGCCAAAATTCAATGTATTCTATGTTTGTCCTGTCAAAATCAACTTCTGTAGTAATCGCCCTGGTAACACCTCCATAATTTAATTTTGGGTTGGGTAATAACCCATTGAAAGTAAGGTTGGTATTATAATTATACATTCCTCTTTCACTTGGAAAATAAGCTAGCTCGAATAAAGGCTCTGGTGTTATTATTACAGTTCGATCTTGCTGAGGGAAAATTTCCTGGGGAACGACACGACGTACATAATGATTTCGTCTATCTTCTCTAGTAATGTTAGAAGGTACACCTGGACCGCTTTCTCTATAGAAGATATTATCGATATTATACCAAGCCAGCCGGGCTCTTCTGTAAGTTGAACCCAATAAATCTTCTGTTTGGTTACTTAAATCAAATCGATTATCATCTGTGGTGGGAGTTGAAGCTAATTTCCAATTTTGATTTGCTGCTCCACCTAAATTAAATGGCGTTACAGCTGCCTCAAAATCATCGATGTATGATGCCTGATCTCCATCAACTTGGTTGGAAGTTCCCGGAATCAAATGAGCAAACTCACCACTCATCTGAATCACGGATGTTTCTTTGGTGTCTGTAAAAGGAAGGGCGTCAGCCAGTTTTGTCAACCATCTTGATTCATCTGCGAAATTTGCATCAAGACCCCAAAGACTATTTCTCAACGTTTCATTTCCCGTAGCTATTCTGGTTACGTTTGGTCTTTCATTCAAGTATAAAAATGTTCCTCCAAGGTTAAATTTGTCACTGAACAAATAATCTAATCTTGTTCCTAAAAGACTTCTTGTTTGAAATGAGACCAAATCGGCTTTTTCAAAACTGACTGAAATTTGTTTTCCAGATTGAAGAATCGCATCATTAATAATTACGAGTCTCCCAACATTGTAGTCAATTGTAAAATCAACACCTTCGGTTAATGGAATATTTCCAGCTTGTACAATTACTGATCCTGGCGAAATATTTAATCCGGGTAATTGAATTTCAGAAGCAGATCCAGCTGTTAGCCTTCCTTTGATAAAATATTTATTTAGCCTAGTTACCAATTCTGCGTCAGCCTGTGTGGTGCGGTATAGCGTGTCATACACGTATTTGTCTTTTAGGACTATTTCGCCAGGCAAAAAGTTCTTTTCCAAATTAGAACCAAACGGCTCTAAAACCGGAAAAACTAACAAGCCTCGATCAGAGAGAATAGTTAATCCTTCGACATAGTCAAAGTTACCATCAGGTGCCGGGTCATTTTGGGGGTTTAAATTATCTAAACCTGTCAATCTAATTAAGGGCTTGTCTTTAACATTTTCTCCCTCAAGTAGGGAGGGATTGTCTAAGCCAGTCCGATCATCTCTATAAATGACTTGGAGTTGGAAACCTTCTCTTAATAATTGATTGGCGTTCAGATTGTAAACGTTTTTCATCATCAAATCCCAAGTAGGAACTCTTGGATTGATTCTGGCTGGGCGTAATAGCTTCAGGAAAATCAACTCATCTTCCTGACGGTTTTGATAATCTTCTGTGAGTTCACCTACTTTATAAACTTGACCATTATAGGTATACTCGAAAGAAACAGCAAGAACTTCATCGTTTTGGAGTTTTCTGAAAAGTGAGAGATAACCTAATTGAGCATTAAAATAGAACTCAGTTGGATTGAGTTTCCTTGAACCATTAATTTGTTCAAAATCTACTCCTTTTCTTATTCCAAGACTCGATTCCATCGCCCTAGAACCTGTATCAAATGGCCTAAAGCTTGGATTGGAGGAAATATTGCCAAACAGATTATTAGCATCATTTGAAGCAGGAGCTCCTGGAGTTCCCTGTCCAATGTTCGGGTTACTGGGGTTTAATAGAACCTGTCCTTCCCCTAAATCCATGAATGCAGCAAAATTCCTTAAGGTTTCAGTATTTGAAGCTCGGTTCATGATATAAACCTCAATTCGGGTCACATTCACTCCCGATAATACTTGTGGTAAGCCTCGGAGCCATCTTTCATAATTATCGCGAAAGAAATGAGCTAAAAAGAAATGTCTATTTTCATCATATTTGGAAGCTTGAATATCAAATGAACGTCCTTGGCCGTTAGCATCGATGATTAATTGATCTCTTCTTCCCCTCTGGGTTGAAGCGACAGCCGTAACATTCATTTTCCCAAATTGCATCTGGGTTTTTACACCAAAAAGATTTTGTGCTCCTTGGATTAACCTATTTTGGACAGGCATACTGACATTACCTATTTCAATAGATTTTATGATGTCCTCTTCGAATCCGTTATATTCTACTTTAAGCTGATTCTGAAAGTCAAATGAATTATTTGAATCAAAGTTCGCCCCAATTTTCATTTTCTCTCCCAGAGATCCATTGACCGCCATTTGTATTTGTTGATCAAAGTTAAACCCTCCATTTTGCTGCTGACGAATAGGTAAAGTCGGATTATCAATCCTTCTAAAAATTGCACCGAAATCCAAATTTACATATCCCGTGGGGACAATATTTATTTCGCTTCCACCAAAAATCCGATCAAAAGAGGGGCTTACCGTCAAAGGGGGTATTAGTCCCCTACCTTCAACAGCACTTTCCCCATCTGCACCTCTTGATCGACTCCTCCAATATTCTTGCCTTACTTTATATTCTTGGATTTTAGAAAACTCCTCAAAATCGTACTCTTGCTCGTTACCTACTCTTGTGCTGTCTAGTTGCTCTACTATGTTATATCTAAGAGTAGAATCAACTAAAACCTCTACATTTTGATTCGTAAGGGGGGTAGGTAAGAAGGGGGATGTTGGGGCGACAAATGGGTTTCGGAAAGGGTATAGCGGATTCGTCTTCATATTTTGCCAAAGCAAAAATGAAGGTGCCATTCTCCTTTTATTAAGAGAATCGATTCGCAATTGGAGGCTATCAGTGACGGTTTGTTGTGCCTGGGAAGTAGAAAAGGCAAAAATAAACCCAAACAGAAACAAGTATTTGGGCAAACCACCGAAATACCTCCTCCTGCAAAAAGTCAGTAACTTCCGAAAGTTCAATGCAGCTTCAAATTATGGTGTCTTTAAAGATGCTTTAATTAATTCTTCTAAAGAAATTTCTCCTGTGGTTTTTTTCATGACAGCGGTGATGTTTTTTTCTGCGGCTGCTTTTGGAAAACCGAGAGTTATTAAAGCTTTCAACGCTTCTTCACGAACTTTATTGTCGGACCTTAGGAAACCAAATTGAGAATTGGAGGAGTCAGAACCTGAGGTTTTTCCAACTTTATCTTTCAACTCCAATATAATACGCTGTGCAGTTTTTGCACCTATTCCTTTGACACGCTGAATGGTGGCTACGTCTCCAGACAAAATAGCATGCTCAATTTCTTCAGCACTTAAAGAAGATAAGATCATCAGTCCAGTATTTGGACCCACCCCATTAATGGATATTAAAAGTAAAAAAAGCCTTTTTTCATCTTCTTCTTTAAATCCATAAAGGGTATGTGCATCCTCTTTAATATGGAGAAAGGTGAGGAGTTTGATCTGCTCCTCATCCTTTATTTTACTGTAAGTCTGAAGTGATATTTTTACATGGTAACCAATTCCTCCAACATCAATAATGACATAAGTAGGATCTTTAAATACTAATTTTCCACTTAGATAGTCTATCATAAATTTTGGGCAGATTGAGCGTCAACAACAGCTACAGCTACCATATTAACGATTTCTCTTATGGAACTTCCTAATTGAAGAATATGAACGGGTTTATTCATTCCCAACAAGATTGGGCCTATAGCTTCAGCATTCCCCAGTTCAGCGAGTAATTTATATGCAATATTTCCGGAACTCAAATCAGGGAAAATAAGTGTGTTAGCTCTTTTGTTTATCAGTTTTGAAAAAGGATACATTTCCTTTTGAATTCCATCATTGAGGGCAACATTAGCTTGCATTTCTCCCTCGATAATCAAATCAGGATATTTTGCTTTTGCCATAGCTGTTGCTCTTGCCATTTTATCAGGAATATCTCCTTTTGCAGATCCAAAATTTGAATAGGAAAGAACAGCTATTCTAGGTTCAATATTAAAGAATTTTACAGCTTCAGCGGTAAGCCCGATAATCTCCACTAATTCTTCAGCCGTTGGATTCAGGTTGACTGTAGCATCGGCAAAAAAGTAGGGCCCTTTATCAGTATTCATAATGTACATACCAGTTACACGTTTTGTTCCTGGTCTTACACCAATAGTATGTAGAGATGGTAATACAGTTTTAGGATAATCTCTAGTGAGTCCTGAAATGAATGCATCAGCAAGTCCGGTCTCTACCATCATTGCACCAAAATAGTTACGCTGGGTTACTAACCTTTCAGCGTCTCCATAAGTCATACCTTTTCTTTGACGTTTTTTGAATAGAATTCCTGCAAATTGAGAAAGTTTTTGAGTGTCTTCAAGAGGATCAATGATCGATACATTGTGAAGATCCAAGGAGTTTTCTTCAATTAAGGTTAAAATTCTTTCCTTGTTTCCAAGCAGAATTGGGATAGCTATTTTTTCGTCTTTTATGATCTGGGCAGCCTTTAATATTTTTCTATTGTCGGCTTCTGCAAATACCACCCGCTTTGGATCTTTCTTCGCTCTGGCAATTACCACAGACATCAGTCTTTGATCAATTCCTATTCTTTCCTGAAGTTCTAGTTCATACGCATCCCAATCCAAGATAGGCTTTTTAGCTACACCAGATTCCATCGCAGCTTTGGCGACAGCAGGTGCTATAGTCGTAATTAATCTTGGATCTAATGGTTTTGGAATTAAATAAAATCTCCCGAAGCCTAGCTTATCCTCTCCATAGGCTTTGTTAACAATATCTGGTACAGGTTCCTTTGCAAGTTTTGCGATAGCATGAGCAGCTGCAAGCTTCATTTCTTCCGTAATAGCAGTTGCTCGCACATCCAAAGCTCCTCTGAAAATATAAGGAAAGCCCAAAACATTATTTACTTGATTAGGGTGATCAGAGCGGCCAGTTGCCATAATAAGATCTTCTCTTGCCTCAATTGCTTGATCATATCCTATTTCTGGATCTGGGTTTGCTAAGGCAAAAACAATTGGGTTTTTTGCCATTAATCGTAATTGATCTTGGCTTACAATATTCCCTGCGGAAAGTCCTAAAAATACGTCAGCTCCGGCCATTGCGTCACTAAGAGTGTATAAGTCTCTATCTGTACAAAACTCTCTTCTGATATCATCTAAGTCAGTTCTGTCTGACCTTAAGATCCCGTCTTTGTCGCAGAGGACAATGTTTTCTTTTTTGATACCCAGAGAAACATAAAATCTAGTACAAGATATTGCTGCCGCCCCTGCGCCATTTACTACAAGAGAAATTTCGCTAATATCTTTGTTTACTAATTCAAGCGCATTTAATAAGGCTGCACCTGAAATAATAGCCGTGCCATGCTGGTCATCATGCATGACAGGAATTTTCATTTCCCTTTTTAAAGTCTCTTCAATTTCAAAACATTCAGGTGCTTTGATATCTTCAAGATTGATTCCTCCAAAAGTAGGTTCCAGAGACTTGATGATCTGAATTAATTTTTTGGGATCTTTTTCGTTGATCTCAACATCAAAAACATCAATGCCTGCGAATTTTTTAAATAGAACACCTTTTCCCTCCATTACAGGTTTAGATGCTTCAGGGCCAATATCCCCAAGTCCCAAAACAGCGGTACCGTTGGAAATAACTCCTACCAGATTACCTTTTGCAGTATATTTATATACATTTTCTACATCAGCTGATATTTCTTTACAGGGCTCAGCTACTCCCGGTGAATAGGCGAGTGCCAAATCCATTTGACTGGAAAGAGGCTTGGTTGGAATCACTTCAATTTTGCCGGGTGTACCTTGTGTGTGATAATTGAGTGCGTCCTCTTTGCGAATTTTAATTGCCATAAAAGCTCTAAGTTAGTTTGGGTCAGGACCCCTGCTCTTCTGTCCAACTAACATCAGTATTTAAAAGGATAGTTTCTACTTCTCGAAGTGCGTCTCTATGAACTTCATTTGGATAGAATACAAAACCTTCCATGTAATACAATTTTCCTTTCTTTTCATCGACCATGATGTACCCCAAATAGGTGCCTCCCATGCTCAAATTGTTAGTTTTCCAGGAGCCCCTAATTTCTGTCGTAAAATTATCATTTATCACCATGTTTCGGAAAGCTGGAGGGATTTGTTTTTCGGAAACCATAAAAGAACTTGGATCATCGGGATCTCCGAAGATCTCTTCTTTAGTGATTTCATCTCTTAACTTTACAATGTTTTCAGGGAAAGTTTGTTCCTCGCTGGTGTAATCAGTTTCATAAAAAAATAAGCTTATATCCGCTCTATTAGCAGTAGGAGTAGGTTGTCTTAACCATACAAAGCCAGGTTTACTTTTAGCTACCTGATAAGAAGCCGGTACATTTACATCAATTCCAAGGTTCTTTTTTGTTTCCGCTGATGCAGCAGAATTTTTTCTAGCTAGGATTATTTTTTCTAATCTTCCTCGCTCTCTAACTTCAAAAAGATTAATTAGTCGAGCCTTGTTCTTCTTAAGGTTAGCAACAAGCTCTTCTTCATTATTTCCGAAAAGATATAGGACCTCTTGCCCAATAGCATATTCATCCTCCATACGTAAGGTATAAAGAGAAGGGTCAGCCTGGGCTTTTTCTTTCGATTCCTTAGAAAATTGTGAATTTATAACTTGGCTTGCAGCCCCCTTATCGTCAAAAGTTGTTACGTAAATCAGGTTAGTGGACATTTTGAGCATGCGGGTCATTGCTCTTGGATCAACTCGATTTACCTTGAATCTCGACTCAGATCGTATCATTCCTGGAAGATCTGCTTCAAATATGTCTTTTAATTCCTCTCCAACAGGCCCCGCCCATTTTGCAGAGTCAATCACAAGTATAATTTCACCTATTGTACCTCTTGCTTTAGGTTTAGAACTGTCTGGTCTATTCGGATCATTTTCACAGGAAGTAAGGTAAAAACCAAGACTAATTAGTAAGAAAATATATTTTAGAGCTCTCATATTCGAATGAAAATTATTTTGTAATTCACTTGTCAAACTTAAAAATAAGGATTCTGATTTACTTAAAAATTTAAAATGAGTTAAAATCCCATTTATAAAAATATCAAAACAAACTAGAGATTTAACCAATAATTAGCTTTTGTCCCGGTTTAATATTGTTGCTATTTAAATTATTAAGCCTTTTTATTTGCTCTATAGTAAGACCCGCATGTTTTCTGGAAATAATCCAAAGTGAATCCCCGGGCTGAACGATATAGAGTAGTTGCCCGGAAGAATTTGTCCTTGTTTCGCCAAGGGCTTGCGTGTTTCCAGAATAGATCGTTAAGTTTTGTCCTACCCGAATTAAGTTTGAATAAAGGTTATTCCAGGATTTTAACTGGGATACCGTTACACCATGTCTTGATGCTATTTTACCCAACACATCTCCAGACCGGACTTTATAAGTGATTGCATTTAATTCAACTTCCTCTTTTTGACTTTCTAAAGGTTCTAAAACAAGTTTACCATTATCTGTGAGATAGGTAGTAGGGGTATTATTCAAAGAATCACTTAGCCAAGCTAAGTTTTGTTTTATGAAAGAAGCTTTAGACTTTGGGATATTTAGTGCAATACTTTTATTGCTTTCAGAAACTTTTCCACGTCTGATTGAAGGATTTAAGGCTTCCAAATCTTTGACACACAGGTCAGTCAATTCTGCTAATTTTGTAAGGTTTAAAGCTCTATCAAATCTGATTTTTTCAGAGACTTGATAATATGTTGGATCCTCTAAATTCAAGTTATGTTCTTCTAAATGACTTAAAATATAAAGCATCGCTTGTACTTGGGGAACATAGCTCCTAGTTTCTCTTGGAAGATAATTATAAATTCCCCAGAAAGTCTTCTTACCTCCAGATCTTCGAATTGCCTTTCTGACATTACCGGGGCCACAATTATAAGCTGCCATGGCAACTTCCCAGTCACCAAACATGCGATAAAGAGATTTCAAATATTTAGCTGCTGCATCAGTAGATTTTTCGGGATCCATTCGATCATCTATCTCATTGTTAACATACATATTGTACATTCTTCCTGTAGCAGGCATAAATTGCCATAAACCAACAGCTCCCACTCGAGATCTAATCTGAGGGTCCAATCCAGATTCAATAATTGAAAGATATTTTATTTCTACTGGCATTTCATGCTTCTTGAGCGTTTCATCAAAAAGATCAAAAAAGAGATCTTTTCGTGCCAAAACCATCCTGGTATAGTCTCTATTTCTAACAGTGAAATATTGAATAAATGAAAAAATCCGATCGTTTAGTTCAAAAGCCAATTCGGAATCCATTTTGGAAATCCGTTCTTCTACCTCAGCATATGTAAAATCAGGGATATATTCATAGTGATAATTAGGGATTACTTCCTCTTGAGAAAAAGAATTACTTACTAAAATCTGGTCGTCCTCCTGCGAAAGAGCCTGAGACAAGGGTATCAAACTGGCAAAGATTACGAGTATGAAAGATATGTTCCAGATTTTATTCATAGGTAGATAACTTTTTAAGAGGTGAAATCACGTAAGTAATTACTGAATGCAAATAATTCTGCTTCTTTAAATGAGTTGCAGATTACCTGTAAGCCTATTGGCATTCCATCTTGATCTTTTCCGTTAGGAATTGAAATCGAAGGCACTCCCGATACGGATGCTTGAACTGTGAATAAATCCTCCAAGTACATTGCAACCGGATCACCGCTATGATCCCCAAACTTAAACGCTGTAGATGGTGTAGTTGGCATTATAATATAATCAAAATCATTTAAAAGATTTTCAGTAAAATCTTTAATTAACCTTCTGACCTTTTGAGCTTTTGTAAAATAAGCATCATAGTAGCTTGCACTCAAAACAAAAGTTCCAAGCATTATTCTTCGCTTAACTTCTTCTCCAAATCCCTCACTTCTTGTTAGCTTATACATGCTTTCCAAATTATGAGCATTTGGGCTTCTATACCCATATTTAACTCCATCAAAACGTGATAAGTTTGAAGAAGCTTCAGCGGTAGTCAGAATATAATAGGTAGGTAGAATATAATCAAGTAACGGGAAATCCACTTCTTCAACTTCATGTCCTTCATTTTTAAGCTTTTCCAAAACTGAAAGCGTATTGGTTCTAATTTCCGCTTGCAATGAATTTGATTCAATTGTTTCTTTTAAATAGGCAATCTTGGCCTTTTTTTCAAAATTAAGAAGTTGGCTAAATGGAAGAACGGGCTTCCTTGAAGATGTACTGTCAAATTCGTCATGACCTGCCATTATTTCCAATAATAAAGCGGCATCTTCTATATTTCTGGTAAATGTACCTATGGTGTCAAAAGAGGATGCATATGCTATTAATCCCCATCTGGAAATCCTAGAGTAAGTAGGTTTCATTCCAATTACTCCAGTAAAAGCTGCAGGTTGTCTAACGGAACCTCCTGTATCAGTTCCTAATGAAGCAGTGCAAAGATTTGCCTGAACGGCGACAGCGGAACCTCCAGAAGACCCTCCTGGTACGCGGTTTTCATCTAAAGCATTTAATACTTTGCCATGAGCGGAATTTTCATTAGAACTGCCCATGCCGAATTCATCGCAATTAAGTCTGCCGATAATTATCGCATCTTCATCAATCAGTCTTTTAATTGCTGTAGTGGTGAACTGTGACTCGAAACCTGAAAGAATTTTTGAAGAGGCATTGGATTCATGACCAGAATAGCAAAGAACATCTTTAATTCCGACTACCATTCCAGCTAGCTTTCCTGCTTTTCCTTCTGAAATTTTTTGATCAACAATATCTGCTTGTTCAAAAGCAGATTGCTCATAAACTTCAACGAAGGCGTTTAAATGCGCCTTCGTCTTAATGTTTTGAAGATAGTGATTGACGATTTCTCGACAATTAGCTTCCCTTTTTTCGAGCGATTTTTTGATTTCGTCGAATGAAATAAATTTTTCCAAAGCTATTGGCTTAAGGGATTACTTTTTCTTGTCCTTCAGTCCTTCTTCGAGATCGTTCTGAATATCTTTCGTTGCGTCTTTAAATTCTCTGATACCACGGCCTAAACCGCGCGCTAATTCAGGTATTCTCTTAGCACCAAATAAAAGGAGGATGACAAGTATTATCAATACTATTGAACCACCGCCCATATTTTGAATGAAACCCAATGTAGTCATGATGATTTATGTTTAAGGGTAAATGTGTTACAAAGATATAACTGTCTTCTGCTTACACAAAGTAAACGGTCTAGAGTTATTCTTTATTTATAAATATACGATAATTTAAACTATTTGGACGTAATCCAAGTCGCCGGATCCATTACGTTCAATCCTTTCCATGTTTGAAAATGAACCTCAGCTTGTCCATCTGGACCCGTAGCAACCTGACCAATAACGTCTTTTGACCTGATAGATTGTCCTGATTTTACAGAGATGGTTTTAAGCTTACTATACATGGTATAATATTCGCCATGTTTGATAATTACTGTTCCTCCAAAACCAGGCATTGTAGTGATTTTAGTGACAGTACCATCAAAAACAGACCTTACGTTTGAATTAGGCTGGGTTCGAATGTCAATCCCATCGCTATCCATTGTAATTCCTTTTAAGGTAGGGTGGGGGTAAGTTCCGAAACCCTGTGCTATGAATCCAGTCTCTACAGGCCAAGGGAGTCTGCCTTTATTTCCTGCAAATGAACTGGACAGAGCAGCAACTTCTGGCGTCATCGGCATGCTATTTCCCGCACTTTTTGTTGTATTACTATTTGTTTTTTTAGCAGCTGCTTCAGCAAGCCTGATCTCTTCTTCGATCACCTGCTTTATCATACGGTTTAGTTGGTCCTGTTGTTTTTTTGTTTCGGCAATTTGTTTTTGAATATCCTTTTCTTTTTTCGAAAGATTATTTACAATGCCCTGTTGCTCTTTTCTCGCTTGGTCAAGTGCTAATTTTTCTAATCTCTCTTCTTCAAGAACTTTCTCTTTTTCGGCTCGCTTTTCATCCAAAGAAACCTGCTCTTGAGCAAGTTGGACACTGACTTTTTCTATTTGTTCTGCCTGTTGTTTCCGGTTATCAGTATACTGCTTCAAATATTTTAACCGCATATATAGCTGATTAAAACTACCAGAACTGAAGACAAAAGAAACTATGGATAGTCCTCGATTTAGCTTGGAAGTGTTATAGATCATTCTTGCATATTCTGATTTCAAATCTTTTAATTCCTGCTCAAGTTTCTTGATTTTGGATTCTGTTTCCCGGATTTCTTGATCCAATAGTTTTATTTCCCGATCAAGTGTATTCACTAATCTTGACTGAGTCTGTACTTTCTTAATTACAGCATTCAGTTCTCCAATAGAATTCTTTTTTATTGCTGTAGTTTGTCTTAGGATTTTGTCAAACTCTTTCAGTCGTTCCTGAACCTCAGCTTTTTCACGCTCTAAATGCTCTCTTGTCTTTTTCGTTTGAGCTGGAAGTTCAGAGAAAATAAGGCAAAAGAAAGAAAAGATTACTGTTGAAATAATAAAGAATTTCCTACTCATTGAGATCAAAATCTGAATGGGAAAGATAATGGACCAGAATTAGGGTCAATCGAATTCCATTCAATGTTAATAATTGTGTTTTGCCCGCCTTCCGGTAATTGATAGGCTAATTTGTATAAAACCTCAAAAGGAAATGGCTGTGAATTCACCTCCTGAAAATTGGGGAAACTTGCTAATAAGGATCCTCGATCATTTAGAGAATTACTAACCAATTCTGAAACTTTTCTAGTACCAACATCTACTTTACTGAAGTATCTAACCTTGTCTCTCACTTGAGTAAGCTCAAAAGCTTTACCAACTCTCACCAGTCTGTCTTTATAATCAAATGGAAGTGGAGGATTTGCCCAAAGTATATTTTGAAATAAATCAAGAGATAATTTCAAACCGTAAATGGTTTCAAACTCTTGAAAAGTAAGATTAACATCCTCTTTTCCTATTCTATCTTTTATCTGAATTTTTTCCTGAGTAATTAAACCTCTAACAGCTTCCATTCCTAAACCTGGTGAAATCGTAAACCACAAAATACTGTCTTTTTTGGCACGCAAATTCAACGAACCACGAGTGACTTTTCCGGACTCTTCCTCAATAACGATTTTAGCTTTTGCTGATAAAAATCCATAGTCATTGTAAATAGGTGAAAAGTCCTCCATTTTTCCATTGCTTTGGTACACTACATTTTTTTTAGCGCAGCCTGATAAAAATCCAAAGACTAACAGAACTGTAAATCCTGCAAAAAGCTTATTCATGATATTTTCCTTCTTTAATTTTTTGTGGAAGTTTATCTGACGCTTCCGGACTATTTTCAGCCTTTTTCCAATAACTGAGCGCCTCAGACTTTCTTCCTAAATGGTATAAAATATCTCCATAATGTTCCAGCATTATCCCGCTTGGCTCAGCTTCATTCTCCAGTGCGAGATCCATATATTTCTTTGCACCTTCATAATCCCCAATTTGAAATAATACCCACGCATGTGTATCAAGGAAAGTGCCATTATTTGGAAATCTTTTAACAACTTTTTCTGACATGGATTTGGCTTTCTCCAAATCACGTTTTTCTATTGATAGAAAATAGGCATAGTTATTTAAAACTTGCTCATCATTCGGATTCAGTTTGATAGCATTATCAAAGTTTTCGAATGCTTTATCCTTCATTCCAAGGTTGTAGTAAGCATTTCCTAAAGCTCCATAAATAGCCTGATCAAGCCCCAGGTTTTTTCCTGCATTCAACTCCATAGATTTCTCAAGTGAAACTACTGCTGAGGAATCCTTTTTACTTGCATTTTTTATAACACCGTCATAAAACCAGAATTCTGGTCTTTCTGGGAATTCATCAACACCCATGATTGTGAATTTTTCAACCTCAGAAAAGTCTGCACTTTCACCAAAAGAATTCGTAATTACCTGTTCTAATAATTCTGCATTGCTTGGGTTAATCATCAACGATTCCTTGAAGTACTCCAAAGCCTCTTCTTTTTCACCATTTTTCAGTCTCCTTTTGCCTAACACAGAAAAAACAGAAGCATCTTGAGGATGATTCTTGAGCATTAAAAACTCTAGTTTATCCAACAAAGAATCTCTCTCAGAAGTCTGCATTTCATTAATAATAGACTCAAATGCTTTTGCTTCTACCACGGGGTCTAAATCCGGGTTTGAAAATGCGGTAATAATTGAGTTTTCAGAAGCTTTGCGATTCCCTTGCTCTTTTAATAATGTGTAGGCGGCCATGTGAAGCTCAGGCTGATTTGGGAACTTCTTGCTTTCACTTTGAACAAGGCTTAAAGCCTCGTCCAACCTGTTGTTATTATATAGGATTTCTACAAGATTGATTACATAATCAGGGGTTCCTGATTTAGCTTCTATCAAGCGTTTTCCTTCTTCAATTGCTTTATCAAGATTGTTTTTTCTTAGATAAATTCGTTGTTTTTGAGTTGTGATAGGTTCCATTACTCCATAATAATCCTCAGCTCGATCCAAAACCACAAGAGCCTTATCAAACTCTCCAGCATTTAAATAAATGGATGCTAAATCAAGATTATATTGCTGATTATTTTCCCCATCAGAGGTTAATCTATCTAGTATTTCCGCGGCTTTCAAAGGTTGCTTCAGATCTGAATAGATTTCAGCTACCATTAAAGCATAGTATTTATTCTCAATTTCTAAGTTTGTCGCTTTTTCGGCGTATGGAAGTGCTTTCTCAGGTTTATTACCTCGTAATAACACTTCAGCGATTTTGTAGTTGATCGCAGGCTCTTCCGGTGAAAATTCCAAGGCCTTTTGTAGATAAAAATAGGCTTTATCTAATTCACCAAGAACCAGATATTTCTCGCCTTCAATGAAATAACGGGTGCCTTTTGCCTCAGTCTCCTGAGCCTTTCTCTCTTTCTTGGAAAGTTTTTCCTGTGCTATCCCAACAAATGAGGTTAAAAACAGGAAAATCGATATAATAAGGAATTTATTGAAAATCACAGGTAATAAGGGGCTTCGTCAAACGGGTACAAACATAATGCCTTTTATGCAATTTGGCAGGTAAATGAGGTAAGGATATAACTCAAATGACTTTCTGTCTATTTGAATATTAAAAGAATAACGACTTTCTGTCAAAATTGATCCCAATAGATGAAAAAAAATCTACCTCGGCTCAGAGTTAGATTTAAAATAAGTTTTAAGTTGGTCTTTTTCCAAGACCCAAATAATTCCCATAAATAATAGAATCAAGCTGTTTTTTAATAAAAAACTAAGCATGGGACTCCCTAATTCTAAATAAAACCCTGCATAACTAATTAAAAATGCCAAAATAAGGAAAAAGATATCCTTACCTGTTTGATAAGGAATCGGATAAAATTTTTGTCCATATGAGTAACATAAAACGCACATGATTAAATAACACCCTAAGGTACTTAAAGATGCTCCGAAAAAGCCCCAAATAGGAACTAGAGCCCAGATTATTGCTATTGAAACCAATGCCCCAATTAGAGTAATCCAGAAGCTGTATTTAGTCTGATCTGTGATTTTGAACCAAATGGATAGGTTGAAATAAACACCTAATAAAAGATAGCCCATCAATAAAATTGGTACAATAAACAGCCCCTCTTCATATCCTGGTCTCCTGAGAAATAAAGGACCTATCCAATGAAGATTAACTGAAATGGCAATCATTAGAATAGTACAGAAAAGAATAAATGCATGCATCACTTTAGCGTACAGGATGGGTGAGTTTTTATCCGATGATTTTTTAAAGAAAAAAGGTTCTGCAGCATATTTAAATGCTTGAATTACCAAATTCATTAAGATTGCCAATTTAAAATTAGCCCCAAAAACCCCTGCTGCTTCCCGGCTTGAAAGTCCACTAAAGTAATTTTCGGGAAGTAGGTATTCAAATAATAATCGAGAAATAAGTTCGTTTGTGACGCCTGCCAAACCCATGAAAAGAAGAGGCAATGAGTATTTCCACATGGGGCGAATGATGGTACTGTTTAATTGGTATTGAAACATTCCAGCTTTCCACCAAACCCATGGTACTATCAATCCATTTGCAAAAAGATTTGCTAATAAAATGTATTCAACTCCCCAATCATTCCGGTAACCCCAAAACCCATCTTGAATGAAATCATTGCTGATCAAATAAGGGATTAGAATGATGAATATTAGATTGAATCCTACATTCAACAAGATGTTTAGGATTTTTGCCCCAGCAAAAGTAAATGCTTTATTATCTAGACGAAGTTTTGCGAAAGGAATCGCTAAAATTGCGTCAAAAGTCAATAATAATGCTGACCACCTGAATAAATAGGCTTGACCCGGATAGTCCATCCAATCCGCTAAAAGTGGAGCTCCCAAATAAAGGAATGATCCTAAAATAAGAGAACTCGTTAATAGTAATGATTGAGAATTGTTATAAACTTTTTTTGGATCTAGGTTTTTTCCTGTGGAAAATCTGAAAAATGCCGTCTCCATCCCATAGGTGAAGATGATATTCAAAAAACCAATTAAGGCATAGATACCCGTAAAAGCTCCTAAATCCTCTTTACTCAGGTAGGCTGTGTAAACAATAATAAGTAAAAAGTTGATGGACCTTCCCAGAATACTGCTAAGTCCGTAAACTGCAGTTTGGCTGGCAAGGTTTTTAAGATTACTCATAAGAGAGAATCGGATTTATTCTCCCTTGAAATTTGGTTTTCTTTTTTCAAGGAATGCAGTTGTCCCTTCTTTATAGTCTCCTGACTTGACACATCTGGCAAAGCTGTTCGCTTCAGTTTGGAATCCATTTTCATCTGATAAGTAAGCAGCATTAACACAATCTATAATCATGCCGATTGCCAAAGGTGCTTTACTTCCTATTTTTTTAACAAGTTCCTCTGCTTTATCCAGCGCATCTGATTTGGTAGGTAGCACATGATTTACCAAACCGAGTGAAAGTGCTTCATTTGCATCTATCATATCACCGGTCATCATAAGTTCATTAGCCTTTCCTCGGCCGATCAAAATAGTCAATCTCTGAGTACCTCCATATCCGGGGATGATTCCAAGATTTACTTCCGGTTGACCAAATTTAGCATTGGCTGTAGCAATTCTCATATGACATGCCATGGCTAATTCACAACCTCCTCCGAGCGCAAACCCGTTAGTTACTGCTACTACTGGTTTATGAAGGTTTTCAATCATACTGAAAATTTCCTGACCATTCTCAGCAAATTTCCGAGCATTTACCTCATTTAATTCAGCAATTTCACTGATATCGGCTCCTGCCACAAAAGCTCGTTCACCGGCCCCTGTGATAATAACTGCTTTTATTGATTTGCTGTCAGCAACTTCCTCGAATATTGCTTTTAACTCCTCCAGTGTAGCAAAATTTAATGCATTCATTTTCTCCTCCCGATTCACGGTCAAATAGAGAATGCTTTCCTTTACTTCGGTCAGAATATTATTGTACTCAGCCATAAAACGTAGATCTGTTTAAAACAAATATACAAGCAGGGTAGTCAATCCCAAATTTTGTGACTTAGAAAAATAATAGAATTAATGGTAACTGCCTGAATATATTTGTTTTACACCTATTAAATCATCTAAATTTTTCAATCCCAAAATTCCCTTCACCATTTTTATTACTTTTGTGAAAAATCAGTTTTAACTATATCCACTATTATATATACTATGTCTTCAAAAAGAAAAATCACAGTGGCCTATGGTGACGGGATCGGACCCGAAATCATGAAAGCTACATTGGCAATCCTCGAGGCTGCTGGAGCTCAATTGGAATACGATGTTATCGAAATTGGGGAACAAGTTTACCTGAAGGGTATTTCTTCAGGAATGGATCCAAACGCGTTTAAATCTCTCAGAGAGACCAAAGTATTTTTAAAATCACCTATTACAACGCCCCAGGGTGGAGGATTCAAATCCCTGAATGTAACTACTCGAAAGTCTTTTGGCCTTTTTGCGAATGTGCGTCCTTGTCGGGCATTTTCTCCTTTTGTGCGCACTCATTTCCCAAAGACTGATATGGTTATCGTAAGAGAGAATGAGGAAGATCTTTACGCCGGAATTGAACATAGACAAACCCAAGAAGTCTACCAGACTTTGAAATTGATTTCTGAACCTGGATCAGAAAAAATTATCCGATATGCTTTTGAGTATGCCAAGAAAAACGGTAGAAAGAAAGTGACTTGTATGACCAAGGATAATATCATGAAATTGGCTGATGGACTTTTCCATAAGAAATTTGATGAAATTGCTAAGGAATATCCTGAAATCGAAAATGACCATAAAATCATTGATATTGGAACAGCTCTGATAGCTGAAAGACCTGAAATTTTTGATGTGATCGTAACATTGAACCTTTATGGAGATATCATTTCTGATGTCGCCGCTCAAGTTACTGGATCAGTTGGTTTGGGAGGTTCTGCGAATGTTGGAGAGGAAGTAGCTATGTTTGAAGCTATTCATGGATCAGCTCCTGACATCGCAGGAATGGGTATTGCAAACCCATCTGGATTATTAAACGGTGCCGTTATGATGCTCGTGCACATTGGTATGCCGGAAATGGCCGAGAAAATCTCAAATGCCTGGATGAAAACTTTGGAAGATGGAATACATACAGGTGATATTTATCAGGAGGGATTATCCTCAAAAAAGGTAGGAACTGAAGAGTTTGCTCAAGCTGTAATTGATAGATTGGGACAAAAGCCTACAAAAATGACTCCAGTAGTCTATGATAAAGAGGATACTGAACCAATGAAAATCACCCTATCTCCAAAGAAAAAAGAAAAGAAAGAACTAATAGGTGTTGATGTTTTCATCGATTGGGATGAGAATAATAGGGATTTCAATGTAATTGGTGAAAGATTAAGAAAGGCCAATGTAGATGGGCTACAATTACAATTGATCACCAATAGAGGAGTAAAGGTTTTTCCAGAAGGCATGAGAGAGACTTTCTGTACAGATCACTGGAGATGTAGATTTAAAACAGCTGATCAAAAGGTGATTACCCATGACATGGTTTTAGCTCTACTAAAGCAAATTCAAGAACTTGGCTTTGATTTTATTAAAACAGAGCATCTCTATACATTTGATGGTGTGAGAGGATATTCTTTAGCACAAGGAGAATAACTTGAAAAGGATATATTAGAAAGGGATTTGGGAGACCATTTCCCTTTTTTCTTTTCTTTTTTGGAATGTTAGTTCATTCATTGTTCTTATTATCTTGTCTATTTCTATGTCAAAAAGAGTTTTAATTATCACATATTACTGGCCCCCAAGTGGAGGGAGTGGTGTTCAGCGGTGGCTGAAATTTGCTAAATACCTTCCTGAATCAGGATGGGAACCAGTCATATTTACTCCTGAAAACCCTGATTTTGACTTGAGAGATGAAACTCTTTTAGATGAGGTTTCTCCGCATTTAGAGGTGATCAAGTTTCCGATTTGGGAACCCTACCAACTTCTGAATAAAATTCGGGGAAAAAAGAAAACACATCCAGGTAGGGTTTTGGAGCAGAAAGAGCAAGGTTGGATTGAAAAGGCTGCAATATGGCTCAGAGCAAATCTGATTATTCCTGACCCAAGAGTTTTTTGGGTTAAACCATCCGTGAAATTCTTGATGGATTTGGTGAAAAGTGGACAGTTTCAGGCAATCATTACTACCGGGCCTCCTCATAGCATGCATTTAATAGGAAGAGATCTGAAGCGAAAAACAGGCATAAGTTGGTTGGCTGATTTCCGTGACCCTTGGTCTCAATGGGAATTTTTAGATAAGCTTCCCATGCAAGCCATTGTAAGAAAAAGGCATTCCGATCTGGAAAAAACGGTATTGAAAGAAGCTGATGTTATTACCACCATTTCACCTACTTTTCAAAAAGATTTAAAGAAAATCGTTCCTAGGAAAATTGAACTTTTGACAAATGGATTTGACCCTTCAGATATTCCTGAAGGCTTTAAACCAGTGAAAAAGAAGCCTCGACAATTAAATCTTGTATACTCAGGGATCATAGATTCTATCCGAAATCCAATGCCTTTGTTAAAAGCGATGAAGGAGGAATTTAAGCCTCGTAAGGAGAATGTGTCTTTTACTTTTGTGGGCAGGGTAAGTGATTCTGTCCAAGAACAAATAGCGGCCGATTCTTGGTTAAAGCAACATGTTCATTTGGTTGGATATGTTTCCCATGAAGAAGTTTTTGGTTTTTATGAAAAAGCAGACGCTTTAGTTTTAATTCTAACCAATACTAAAAATGCTCAAGGGAATATTCCGGGGAAGTTGTTTGAATATCTAGCTACGGGGATTCCTGTTATTGCGTTAGGTGATCCGAACGGAGATTCTTCTGATATATTAGAGAAATGTGGAGCCGAAAAAGTAATTTCTCATCATAACCATGTGGAAATTCAAGTTCGCCTCAGAAAATTATTTGAAGGTGAAGACAAAGCTTCAAATTCTACTAGAATTAATGAATATTCCAGGAATAATCTCAGTCTACAATTAGCCAAATTGCTCGATGCAAATTCCCTTTCTTGATCTTTCCCGGATGGATTCTGAGTTGAAGGAAGTTTTGAAAAAGAAGTTTAATCAAAATGGTCCTACCAACGGTAACCTCCTCCATACAATCCAACATTCATAGATGGGGTTACTTTTACTCCGTAAGGTCCTCCTGAAAAATTCATCCCCACTCCGCCTGACAAATGCATGTTTGAACAGCTATGAAGAAATAGAGCCATACAAATAATTGAAGCTATAATTAATGTTTTTTTGAACATGGTTTCTAGATTTAAGGGTTATAAACTTGGACAGCTAAAGGAGCACCTGTAGGGTCCAAAAGCAAAGCGACAGAACCATTTCTTATATCGGGGCTAGGACTTATTAGTACTTGAGCTCCAGCACTTTTGGCTTTTTCTACTGTTGCATTTACATCGGCAACTCTGATGTAGGGTACCCAATGAGAACGTACGTTGGATGCTGGGTTTTGAAGCATTCCAGCACAATTTTGATCACCGTATTTAAAAATTGTGTAATCAATTTTTGCATTATTTGCCTTACTAGTAGTGTATCCAAAGACCGACGTGTAAAAATCTGCTGAATTACTTGGCTCATTAGACCATAGTTCTTGGCCTAAGAACGTATTCAATTCAGCGGGTTTATTTTCAGGGTCTCCGTTCGTTAATTTAATAAGTGAAATATGAGCTCCTTGTGGGTCTTGAATAAATGAAATAACTCCGCGGTTATCCACGTTGGTTGCTTTTTTCAAGATTTTGCCCCCATTGTTTTTGGCAGTCATTGATGCTTGTTCCACGTCTGGAACAGAAATGGCACCGATCCATTCACCAGTACTATTTTCACTTTTATAATATGCCATTAAAGCAACGGGTTTTTCACCTTTTCTAAATACCCAGACTTTATCATTTCCTTCCCCAAAAGGAACAGCATCCCAGTCAAAAACTGATTTATAAAATCTTGCAGATGATTCGGGATCAGGTGAAGCTAAGTCATGCCATACAATCTTCCCGGGAGTATACTTAGAAGTGGAGATTTCGGATGAAATGGGAGGTGAAACTCCTGGAGTACATGCAAATAAGAAAACTGAAAGCAGTGTAATTAAAAAAAGGTTTTTCATTTTAAAAGAGTATTTGGATAGTTCATACTTAAATTCCTAGATCCAATAATTTCAATAAAATCACTGATCGGAACAGTCTGTTACTTTTAAAGCTTTCATTCAATTTAAATATATTTTAGACTTGGAATTCAATCTCGGACTGTTTTTTTATCTATTTTCCGTGATGACATGGATTAATGACCCAATATACGTGAGTGGGATGCTCTGTATGACAGTACTTTTTTCAGTATGGTTAGCTAAGTTTAAAGCAGGTAGAACTTTGGGAACTCCTATTTTAGTCATTATTATCACTGCCATCATAGCAAACCTTGGGGTCATTCCAACTGCTACTGCTGGGCATCCTATTTACGATAGCGTTTTCATATATATAGCGCCAATGGGGATTTTTATAGCACTTTTGGATGTGGATCTTAAAAGTGTGAAAAATGCTGGTTTTCCGATTTTATTGATGTTTGCAATTGGTGCATTGGGAACTATACTAGGTGTTTTGATAGCTTGGTTTGTCGTTCATCCGGAAATAAAAATTGGTCCATTGGCAAATGCAATAGCAGGAATGTACACAGGGACATATATTGGGGGAAGTATCAATTTTAATGCAGTGGCTCTTTCCTATCAAGTCAATGAAAATGCTGATTTGTTTGCAGCCACAACGGTAGTAGATAATCTTATTGGGACTCCTTGGATCGTGATTACCTTACTTTTGCCTAAATACCTTCAAAAGTTTTTGCCTAGAAAAAAGATTTTACCACCCAGTGGAGAAATAGGAGAGATAAAAACACAAGAGTCAATATCAATAGGATCATTGGCTACAATTTTTGGTATGGCATTTTTAGCAATTTCGATCTCAAAAGCTTTGAGTTATTATGTTCCCCAGATCCCTGAAATAATCACTTTGACCACATTAGCACTGATTTTGGCTCAATTTCCTATGATTCAAAAGGTCAAAGGAACACATACCATTGGTTTCTTTTTGATTCTTATTTTTTTAGCTGTTATCGGAACACTCTGTGATTTTAAAACTTTATCTGGAATTGGTGATCTAGCTGGTACGCTGATACTTTTTGTCAGTATTTTAATGCTAATCCATGGTTTGGTCATTTATGGTTTGGGAGCAATTTTAAAAATTGATTGGGATGTAATAACAGTTGCATCTCAAGCGAATGTTGGAGGAAATACAACTGCCCTAGCAGCAGCAGAGAGTTTAAATAGACCTGACTTACTAATTCCTGGAATTTTGGTTGGTAGTTTGGGAAATGCCTTAGGTACCTATGCAGGATTCTTTATTGCAGGGGCTTTAGGGTAATTGGGTTACTAATAATCATAAATCTTTGCAAAGTATGTACTTCCGAATATGGATTAAGTTTAGGTTGTATTTAAGAATTAGTCGCTTATCAATAGAATAGATCAGAGCCATTTTCTAAAATTGAAACTGTAAAGCATTTTTTATTAAGCCTTTTTGTCAGAGATCGAAACAGAAAAAAGGTTTCTCACAAACCTTGAAGTGAATTATGAAAATTATTCAGGCTAAAATTTTATCGAGAATATAATTATTGAACAGGAAATTTCTAGCCTAAAATAGGGCCATAGGTATTTGCAAAATGTCATAGATCTGATTTTCCAATTTTGATTCCCAGTTCTTTTACTTGAAAGTAGGTAGACTATATTAACAGATTGACTTACCCAAATTCAGAAAATTCAGTAAATTCAAAAAACTTAGGAGCCGGGATCTTTTCTCAAGGCCCTGATAACCTAGCTTCTAAAGTTTGGTGAAAAAGAAAGTGTTCTGATGGGTTTGGTCTATACTAAGCCTCATTTTATTAAAAAAAAGCATGATTATGATCAAGAATTTTACAATTACTCTTTCCTTATGCCTTTTTGTATTTTTTGGTGTAGTTGCTCAGCAAATTTCTAAAGAGGAGATGCTCTTTTTGACCCAAAAGTGGACCGGTGATAGATTTGAAGATGGTCGACCAAGAGTCTCTGATGATATCCTTAGGAGGATGAAAGAAGTAACTCATGATGAAGCATGGGCAGTGATGAAAAATGAAGGGTATCGTTATCAATATGCCGATGGTTGGGGACTGACAATCAATCCCGATAGTATATTGGTAGGAAGAGCATTGACGGCAACTTTTATGCCTGGGCGACCAGATATTCATGATGCTATCGATGAACGTGGTAAAAAAGAAGGTAAGAGAGGCCAAAATTCATGGCCGGTTGATTTATTACAACCCGGAGATGTGTATGTGGTGGATCAGTTTGGGATTCATAATGGAGGACCTACTATTGGAGATAATGTAGGAAATGCAATCTATGCCAAATCCGGAAACGGAATAGTTTACGATGGAGCAATCCGGGATATTGTTGGACTTAAAGAAATTGGGTCTTTTACTTCCTATGTTTCCAGTTATCATCCATCCCACCATAATCAGCCTGGGGATTTGAACACCATGTTGATTGGGATCAATAAACCGACTAGAATCCACCAAGTAACTGTAATGGCTGGAGACGTAGTACTAGGTAGAGATGGTGGAGTATCCTTTATTCCTGTTCATTTAGCTGAGAAAGTTGTAGTTACTTCAGAGGTAGTACGACTGAGAGATATGTTTGGTCACGAGAGAATAAGAGAAGGGAAATACACTGCTGGGCAAATTGATACCCGTTGGTCCGATGAAATAGAAAAAGATTTTTCACAATGGCTAAATGATCATATCGATGAATTACCGATTGCTAGAGAGCAGATACAGGAAATCTTAAAGAAAAGAACCTGGTAAGCATCAAATAAACTCAACTTCTATTATGGACAATAAAAAATCAAGAAGATCTTTTTTACAAAAAGGAGCAGCTTTAGGGCTAACCGGAGCTGGTCTTTTAACAAATTTTGGCTCAGGATTACAGGCAGCAGTTCAAAGACAAAATAATTATTCCAATCCCACAGATCTTAAAATCACAGATGTTAAATGCGGATTTGTACGTGGCGCTGTCTATGTAAAAGTATATACCAACCAAGATGTTTGGGGATGCGGGGAAGCAGTGGATGCTATCCATGGTTCATATTACTTAGTTAAAAGATTAGGAAATCAGCTTAAAGGTCAAAATCCACTAAATCCAAACCGATTAGCTGAGCAGCTAAGAAAAGGATCCTTTTTTGCAGGTGCCCAGTCCGGTGTTTTTGTAGCTGTATTGACAGCCATTGAAACAGCACTCTGGGATATTACTGGAAAAGTTTTCAATGTTCCGGTTTATCAACTTCTGGGAGGAAAATTCCGGGATAAAATCCGTGTTTACTGCGATACCGCCCTTTATACTTCTAGAAATCCAACACCTGAAAACTATGCTACAGCGGCAAGAGATGCTGTTTCTCGGGGATATAATGCGGTAAAATTTGATGTAGATGATGGAAGAGATCCCAACAAATATGATCGCTTTAACTGGACCGCTAGCCCTGCCGAGATAGATCGAATGTACAATGCAATCGCAGCAGTAAGGGAGGAAGTTGGGTCGAACATTGATATCTGCGTGGATATGCATGGCAGGTATGATGCGGTAACCGGAATGAAAATGGCGAAAATGTACGAGCCTTTGAATTTAATGTGGTTGGAAGAACCAGTGCCAGCAGATAACCCTGAAGTATATAAGCATATCACACAAGAAACGAGTACACCGATTTGTGCAGGCGAAAATATCTATCTCGCTTACGGATTTACCAAATTGCTTTCCGACGGTGCTTTGGATATTATCATGCCTGATTTACAAAAAGCAGGTGGATTAGGGGAAGCACAGCGAATTGCAAATTTAGCAAACCTTTATTATGTGCCTTTTTCTCCTCATATGGTTGCTTCGTTTTTGGGAGCCATGGCCAGTTGCCATGTTTGTGCTTCAGTTCCCAATTTCCAAATCATGGAATGGCAGATCTATATGGATAAGGATGATCTTTGGAAAGACATCGTGACTTACGATGGGCCAAGAACTGAAAATAGTTTTATCACCCTTTCAGAAAAGCCGGGAATTGGAGTCGAGATCAACGAGGAAGGCATGAAAAAATATGCAGTTCCAGAGATCCCATTCTTTGAATAATGAATACACCCCTAATCTTAGTTAGGAAAATTAATCAATAAACCTATCATACCCATGAACCCTAGAACTCTACAAAAATCATCTTTTTGTATGCTGTTTTTTACCTGTTTGTTTTTGTTTTCTTCGGGTAAAATAAAGGCTCAAAATGTTGGAGCCTCTCCAGAATACATCAAAGCACTGACATCTCAATGGACAGGAGAGAGATTTCCTGATGGAAGGCCAAAAGTTTCCGATTCTATTTTGGAACGATTGAAAAACATTTCCATAGAAGAAGCTTGGGGTGTTTTACGTAATAAAGGCTATCAAAACCAATACGAAGGAAACTGGCAAATCATGATTCCAGAGGAGACGATGACAGGCCGCGTTGTGACGGCTCAATACATGCCCCTAAGACCGGATCTGGAAAAGCAGGTCAAAGATCAAGGAGTGGAAAAAGAAGGAAGGTCACCGAATGGTGGAACTAATTCCTGGCCGATTGATATCCTGACGAATGGAGATGTTTATGTAGCAGATGGTTATGGGAAAATTGTCGATGGAACTCTGATAGGTGATAATCTTGGAAATGCAATTTTTGCGAAATCTCAGCGCGGGGTAGTTTTCAATGGTTCAGTAAGGGATCAAGAAGGTCTTTCTGAAATCGAGGGGTTCAATGCATGGATTAAAGGACAAGATCCTTCTTACATACAGCAGATGATGCTTACCTCAATCAATAACCCAATTAGAATTGGTCGAGCAACAGTGCTGCCAGGAGATATAGTATTGGCCAAAAAGTATGGAGTAATATTTATTCCGGCCTATTTGGTGGAGGAGCTGGTTTTGACCTCTGAAGTCACTGGGTTGAGAGATGAGTTTGGTCACCAAAGACTTCGTGAAGGTAAATATCTGGCAGGCCAAATAGATAGCCAATGGACTGAAGAGATCAAAAAAGACTTTCTGGATTGGTTGAATAACTATCCAGGAAAACTTCCAATGACAAAAGAAGAGTTGGATAACTATCTGAAAGAAAGAAATTATTGAGTTTAAAGAAGCTTTTTGGCTTTTGTAAACCCCTTTTAATCAGCTTGGATTTTCAGATATTCTAAAATTTTTGAGAAACAATTACCCAAGAAACTATGAAAAGTACCCTACAAAATCTGATTGAAAAAAATAAAATCCGCGAGCAGCAATACATCGCTCAACGCCAAGCGGAAATAGACAATCCCTTGACCAAGGATAATAGAAGGGATTTTTTAAAGAAAACTGCCTTAGGTGGTTTGAGTTTAACCGCTTTAATGGGACTTGGTATAGAAGATACAATTGCTGAGACAACTAAAAATGTACGCCGGGCCTCAGCACCATCGGACTTAAAAATTACAGATTTACGTTATGCGCATACTGCTGTAATGGGTGGAACTGCTATACTTCGAATTGATACAAATCAAGGAGTTTATGGGCTAGGAGAGGTAAGAGATGGGGCAGATCCTAAGTACGCCCTGATGCTGAAAAGCCGAATTTTGGGAGAGAATCCTTGTAACGTGGAGAAGATTTTTAAAATCATCAAGCAGTTTGGGGGGCAATCCCGTCAGGCAGGAGGAGTTTGTGGGGTAGAAATGGCTTTATGGGATCTTTGTGGGAAAGCATACAATATTCCCGCTTGGCAATTGTTGGGTGGAAGATACAGAGACTCTGTCAGGTTATATGCAGATACACCGGAAGCAAGTTCGCCTGAGGAGCAGATGAAGCTGATCAAATATAGAACAGAAGAGCAGGGTTATACCTGGCTAAAAATGGATGTTTCCATAGGTGAAATCATGGATATTCCAGGCTGTATTGTCAACCAAGAAATTTTTAAACAAGGGAAAAGTCAATGGCAAGGAGGCTATATGTCTTATGCAAATACAGCGCATCCATTCACTGGTGTTCAAATCACAGAAAAAGGGCTAGATGAACTTGCCAAGATTGTGGATCATGTGAGGGGAATGGTGGGATATGAAATTCCTCTTTCTACAGACCATTACGGACATTTTGATCTAAATAATTGCATCAGATTGGGCCAAGCCCTGGATAAATACAGGCTAGCTTGGTTGGAGGATATGGTGCCTTGGCAAATGTGGGAGCAACATAAAACCATTACCACAGCACTAAATACGCCAACTACCACGGGAGAGGATATTTATTTGCTTCAGTATTTCAAAGATTTGATCGATAATCATGCTGTAGATATTGTGCATCCTGACTTAGCTTCTTCAGGAGGTCTTTTAGAGACCAAGAAAATCGCAGATTATGCGGAAGAAAAAGGAATTGCAATGGCAATGCATCAAGCAGGAACAC
Source organism: Algoriphagus sp. SE2 (assembly GCF_039563885.1). Taxonomy (NCBI): domain Bacteria; kingdom Pseudomonadati; phylum Bacteroidota; class Cytophagia; order Cytophagales; family Cyclobacteriaceae; genus Algoriphagus; species Algoriphagus sp. SE2. The sequence goes on from NZ_JBCLWJ010000003.1 coordinate 355,248, forward strand.
CAGTTTCTTTTATGGCAAATGTTCACTGCGCTGCAGCTACGCAAAATTTCCTTGCGCTGGAGCATCATTCAGTAGATGTTCCTTGGTGGGAAGATTTGGTGACAATGACTGGTGGAGGAAAAATGATTGATAAAGGATATGCACCGGTTCCTTTGGATGCACCTGGCCTAGGAATTGAATTAAATGAGGAGGTAGTAAAGGCTCATTTGCATCCTTCGGACCAATCTTATTTTGCACCTACTGATATGTGGAACGAAAAACGTTCACACGACAGAACTTACAGTTAAAGACCTATTTTACCTGTTGTTGACCCGAGAACTTGTTTAATAGCTAGTTTTCGGGTTATTTTCAAAAAAAAGCTTTTATCAAAAACACAGATATTTTGAATCCAAAAATTACTAAAACCTTATCCATATTGTCTGTAGTCCTATTCATCGCAGCTTTAGCTGTGAGTCTTTTCTCAGACATTTCACAAGCTGGATTTCTGTGGATAGGTTTCTTCTTTATTTGTGCAATCGCATTTTTGGGAACCCCGAAACTGAAGGGTTATGCCTATTCTATGATGATCTTTGGATCAGTGACTCTTGCATTATATTTCCCTCAATACTTTATAGAATACAAAGATTTTAAATTCAGTGAGTTGATAGTTCCTTTGATTCAGGTGATCATGTTTGGAATGGGGACTTCCATGAGTGTGAAGGATTTTTTGGGGGTAGTCAAAATGCCCAAGGGAGTATTAATAGGGGTTTTTTGTCAGTTTTCAATTATGCCATTTATAGGATTTGCTTTGGCCAAACTAAGTGGGTTTCCTCCTGAAATTGCTGCTGGAATGATTTTAATCGGGTGCTCCCCAAGTGGGATGGCTTCCAATGTTATGAGCTATTTGGCAAAAGCGAATCTCGCTCTTTCTATCACTGTAACTTCGATTACTACTTTATTGGCTCCTTTGGTTACTCCCTTTTTAATGGGATGGCTTGCCGGAGAATTTATTGCGATTGATGTGGTAGATATGATGTTTAGCATCGTGAAAATGGTTATTATTCCAATTGGTGCGGGTTTGATTTTTAATTATTTCTTGCAAGGGAAGTCCAAATGGCTGGATGATTTAATGCCAATTATTTCAATGGCTGCAATTGCATTGATTTTGGTGATAATCGTGGCAGCTGGAAGAGATAGCTTGCTGGATATTGGGCCGATTCTGATAATTATGGTTATCTCACATAATCTTGCCGGTTATGTACTTGGCTATTGGGCAAGTAGATTATTCAAACTTAGCGAGCGGGATTGTAGAACTATTGCTATAGAGGTAGGAATGCAAAATGGAGGCCTTGCCTCTGGAATTGCCAAAGAAATGGGGAAAATCGCAACTGTAGGTTTAGCACCTGCGGTATTCGGTCCATTTATGAATGTCAGCGGATCTATTTTGGCTTCTTATTGGCATAAAAAACCAATCGAAAATGAAAATTAAGAGTGCCTCAAAGTCAACTTGAAATAAGTTTAAACGCATATAATTAACTGAAGAATTAAAGACTTTAATCATGATGAAATTCTTATTAACCTTTATATTTTTTCTATCTGTCTTTGCGATTTATGCCCAATCTGAAAAAGACCTTGAATTGCAAGTTGAAAAACTTAGACTGGCACTTGTTGACCCGACAGAAGATGAACTAAAAGAACTGAGTTCAACATCATTGACCTATGGACATTCAGGTGGCCTGATTGAAAACCAAGAAGAATTTATTGATGCGCTTGTTTCAGGTAAATCTGACTTTGCTTCAGCTAGTTTTGAAAACCAAGAAATTATGGTCGATAAAAATGTGGGGATTGTCCGCCATTACTTAGTTGCAAATCTAGTAGATGGCGATAAAGTGAATCCCATAAAAATAGGTGTGATGTTAGTTTGGAAGAAAGAAAAAGGAAAATGGAAACTATTAGCCAGACAAGCCTACAAGCTTCCATGATTGTTTATTATTAAAAGTTCATACTACTTATTTAATCCCCCCAAATGCACCGAAACACATGTTTTTGTGCAGGATTTCGGTGCTGCTAAATCCAACTTTTTTCATCAAATTTAATTGAAAGCTCATAGACCTTGGTGAATCTTCCTTGGCTATATAGTCTAATACCTTCTGACTATACTCTTCTCCACCTAATTTCTTCAGATAATCACGATAGCGTTCCCAGATATACTGATCCAAAATAGGATTCTCCTGGGTGATTAAGTCTGAAATCATTAAACATCCTCCAGGCTTTAAGAGATAATAAAGCTTTGTGAATGTCTCTTCCCAGTCTTCATCATCCCGTAGGTGATGTAAAACTGCTCCTGCTAAGATGATGTCAAATCCATGATCCTCTAATTTTGCCTTTCGGATATCTTGCTGAACGATTCTGATTTTACCCATCGCTATTTCACCTACTCGAGCTTTTGCTTTTTGTAACATTGGAAGACTTAGGTCTAGCAGCGTGCAGTTTAGTGTGGGTAGTTTTGAAAGCATTTTTAACGTATAGTTTCCAGCTCCACAACCAACGTCCAAAAGATTTGTGGCATTTGGAGTTAACCTTTTAGCCGCTTCTGTAATCAATTCTAAAGAAATCTGAGCATCGATGGTACTTAACTGGCCAGTTTCCAAATTGGAAAATCGTTCAACATCTTGATCAAAACGTGCTCTTATTTCATCTACTGTGGATTTTTCCATGTGTAGAAGGGATTTTCAAAATTCAACAAAAAACTAGACTTAGTAGGGTTCGATATGGATTAATAAATGCCCGATTTCAGGCATTTCTTTTTGTAAACGATCTTTTAAAACATGCGAAATATCATGTCCTTCTGTCACAGTAAGATTCCCATCAACTAAAGCATGTAAATCTACATGATAATCCATCCCTGCTTTTCTTATGTAACACTTTTCTGTTCCTTTCACCCCTTTCACCTGAATAGAAATATCCCGGATTTTATTGATCATTTCTTCATGGTTATTTTCATCCATTACTTCTGCCAATGCAGGTCTAAAGATTTTGTAACAGTTATAAACAATGAAAAATACGGCGACTAATGCCGCATAGTCATCTGCTACTTCATAACCTTTTCCAAAGTAAAGAGCAATGGAAATTCCTATGAATGCTGCCACTGAGGTAATAGCATCACTCCTATGATGCCAAGCTTCTGCTTTCAAAGAATCGGAATTAGTTTTTTTGCTTCTTCGAATTACAATCTGATAGGATGTTTCTTTCCAAATGATAATCGCTCCTAAAACCCATAATGTGAATGTTTTAGGGGTTTCATGAGGAATTCTGATATGCTGAATCGCTTGAAAAGCAATAGTAGCAGCGGAAACAATTAAAAAAGCAACCACTAAAAAAGTGATTAGGGGCTCTGCTTTTCCATGGCCATAAGGATGGTTTTCATCAGCAGGTCTGTTTGCATAGCGAAGTCCAATAAGAACTAAAATTGATGCGAAAACATCTACTACGGATTCGATTCCATCCGCTATCAAAGCATAGGAATTTCCGAAAATTCCAGCCAAAAACTTAATACTTGCCAATGCGACATTACCCAGCATGCTGAAAATTACTGTTCGTATGGCAAGGTTTTGATTGGTCATTAGTTATCGCGAAATAGAAAACCCGAAAGAATTAAAACTTCTAAGGAAGTTTGGGATGACTTCAAAGGTCAAATGTTCATTTTAGAAAGAGAAATATTTAGTAGGAATAGCATGCTTATTTTTCTTGATCTTTCCCAAACCAATATAATACTGAACCAAGTATAATTAGAACTGCTGTCAACCAAACCGAAGTCCAACTAACCTGTATCATCAACCACAAACAAGCCAAAATTCCTAAAACTGGGACAAGATAACCACCTTTGAGTATGAATGGACTTTGTTCCTTAAATCTCGGCCTTAGAACTGGAATGGCGGCACAGCTCATGATATATAAAAACAACCTCGACAAAACTGTCATGGCAGCTAGAAAAGTGAAACTTCCAAATGCGGCCAAAGTAAATGCTACAATCCCAAAAAATATGACAGAATTGGAGGGTGTAAGGAATTTGGTGTGAACTTCACCAAACCATTTCGGTAGAGATTTTTCCAAGGCTAAAGCATAGGTGATTCTGGTAGCTGAAAACATAGAGCCAATTAAATTAGCTATTACGGATGTGGCAACTCCAATCATAAGTATTACAGCTCCAGCACTACCAAATAAGGAAGAGGATGCATCCAAAAGCGGTGTAGTACTTTCAGATAAATTTGGAACTGCAGCCTGCGTTACTAATTGAATCAACATGTATAATACTGCAACAATTACTAAACCTAATAATAAACCAAAAGGCATATCTCTCTCAGGTCTTTTTGCTTCCCCAGCAGGAACAACTGCTCCCTCAAACCCAACAAACGCATAAATTAATAAAAGTGCAGCAGCACCTAAATTAGAGCTTTCTGGCAAAGGACTTTGGAATGATGGTAACACATCTGGTCCTAAAATTGCAAATCCTCCAAAAACTAATCCTAATAAAACAGAGAATTTGATGATCGTAAAAATCGTCATTGACCGAATTGATTCGACAGAACCTAAAATATTTATTAAGCTTAATGCTCCACAAGTAATGGCTAAGGAAATAAGTCTTCCTGAACCTACTGATGCAATTGGAAGGAAGTAGCCTATGCTATCGGTTAATAGTACGGTATTGGCAGCAAAAGAAATAAGTCTCGCTAGGTAATAAAGCCATCCTCCCTGAAAACCCACAAATGACCCAAATGCTAATTTCCCATACCGAATTGGTCCTCCTGTACCTCGGAAATAGCTTCCTAATTCCGCAAAACACAAGATGACAGGTAGAATCAATAAGGCACAAAAAGCATAGATCAATACACTATATTCTCCAGCTAATCTTGCTGCTCCTGATGGTAATCCGAATATTCCTGCTCCAATTAAACCATTCACTACCAGCATCCAAACTCCCCAAAGGCCTAAATTTCTAGGTAATTTTTCTTGAATTTCAGGACTTGTATTTGCGGGCATGTACTCTGCGATTATGAGGTTTTTCAGTCAAAAAGATAAGCTAAAATATGAATCTATTGAATCTGATTTATAGTTAAAAAAAATTTAATGATGGAAGGCAAAGGATTATCTTTTTGAGACTTCTACCCAAAAAGGAAAAATCTGTTTCCCCTTCACTTGGTAAAAAGGAATTATTTCGGTTTCCATTTCAGATAATTTCACGCCTTTCATCTCTATTATATCAATTTCCCCCTCTGAATTATCTGTATGTAGGTTAACAACAGTCCCTGATTCTAAATACATATTTCCTTTTGCAGGCACTGGTTTTACGAATTTGAATTTAAAATCATAAGTGCCTGGAGCAATCTTCACATTCCAATATCCATAAATCTCTTCCTGAGCCCAAATACCTCTTTGCCCAGCCGCATCGTTTCTATTCAAAAAAGTTGGATTTTCATCGCCATATCCAATATGGATTCTTGGTGGGTCGGTTAGATTTTTTTCCTGAATCAATTCCTCAAAGATCAAATCCATTTCTGCCTTGAGTTCAAGACTCTTTTCTTTGTTTTGAGCAATTAAGTTGCTTTGCTCAAAAGGGTCTTCTGTTAGATAGTACAATTGAAACTCCTCGATTGAAGCATCATAATCTGTTTTCCCAACTAATTTCCAACCAGATTTTTGAATGGATATATTATTGTATCGCTCTGGATATTTCCTGTTCCAATAAGAGAAAAAGCTCCTGTTTTCAAAGTTGCTAGCATCACCTCCAATTAAGGAGATAAGACTTTTCCCATCTATTTTTCTATCGTTTGGAACTGAAATCCCTGTTAGTTCCGCAATCGTGGGAAGTATATCTAAATGAGCTGTTAATGCATTGATTTTTTTATTTTCTGGAAACTTTTCTGGATAATGAATTAATAAGGGAGCTCTGACTCCTCCTTGATACACATTTCCTTTTAGACCCCGGAGACCCGCCACATATCGTTGTTGCTGGGGTCCGTTGTCCGTCAAAAAAATTACAAGCGTATTGTCTGCTATTTCAAGTTCCTCAAGTTTATCAAAAAGCTTTTTCAGGTTGTCATCGATATTTTCCACCATCGCATAAACCTTTCTGGCATCTTCTTTTTGAGATTCATTCATGGCATAGAACGGCTTTCCGTCCGCTCCAAAGCCATCCGAAGGATCTAAATCCTTGTATTTTTGATAATATTCGTCCGGAACTTGAAGAGGTGTATGGGGTGCATTAAATGACAAATAGGTGAAAAATGGTTTGTCCTTATTTTTCTCAATAAACTTAATTGCTTCTCCTGCAAAAATATCGGAGCAATAACCTAAATAAGATTCCTGCTTGTTATTGTGCCAAAGTATCGGGTCAAAATAGCTTCGATCTCTTTGATAGTAAGTGGTGAAATCTCCTACCTGTCCCATTCCACCAGATAAGTGAATCAGAGACTCATCAAATCCCTGGTCACTTGGTCTCATAGGATAATTATCTCCTAAGTGCCATTTTCCAAATATTCCTGTGGTGTAGTCCTTTTCTTTCAGTAACTCGGCAATTGTGATTTCATCGGTGGACATCATGGCTCCGCCATTGTAAGTATCTCTAATTCCGGTCCGAAGAGAATAACGACCAGTTAATAAACTTGATCTAGTAGGAGCGCAGACTGGTGAAACATAAAAGTTGGTAAACTCAATGCTTTTCTTGGCAAGATTATCCATTGTTGGTGTAGAAACGTGAGGATTTCCAGTAAATCCAAAATCTCCGTAGCCTTGATCATCCGTAATTATTAGGATGATATTTGGAGATGATTGGCTTAAAGCGGAATGCCTAAAACTGAATAATTGAAAAATTAGCAATACATAAAAAATAGATCTGATTTTTGATGGAAGCATTTTTTTGAGATTGAGTAGAAACAAAAGTTCCTCTAAAAAAATGAAAATTCAAACTCTCTTAGAGGTCGAAGTCATCTGAACTTCTCAACTGTATATGTTTTTTCATCTTTTTTTGGATGATTTTAAAATGATGTAAATCTTCTTCGGTAATTAAAGATATTGCCTCTCCAGTTGCTCCGGCTCTTCCTGTCCTTCCGATTCGGTGTACGTAGTCTTTTGGAGAGCGTGGTAATTCAAAATTTATTACCAAGGGTAAAAATTGAATGTCTATTCCTCTTCCGGCTAGATCCGTTGCGACAAGTACGCGTGTCTTTCCAGATTTGAATTTATCCAACGCTTCCGTTCTTGCTCCTTGACTTTTGTCCCCATGAAAAGCGATTGCATCGATTCCATTTTTCACCAGTTTATTGACCACATTATTAGCGGTTCTAATAGAGGAAGTAAAGACTAAAATCTGACTCCAATCACCAGAATTGATAATATACCTTAACAAAGGCCCTTTTTTTTCTGGACTTACACGATAGGCATATTGCTCTATTAGGTCTACCTCAACTTCGGCTGGTTTCACGGAAATCCGTTTAGGATTATTCAAAAGAGATGTAATTATTTTCTCTAAAGCCTCATCCATAGTCGCAGAAAAAAGTATGTTTTGACGCTTTTTTGAAAGATCAGAAAGAATTTGATTGACTTCCTCCCTAAAACCCATATTCAAAACTTTATCCATTTCATCCAAGACGAGCACCTCGACTTCTGATAGAGAGAGAGAGTTTTTGGAAAGTAAATCCAATAATCTTCCTGGGGTAGCTACTAAGATATCTGTTCCATTCATCTTCATCATTTGTGGATTGATCGAAACCCCACCAAAAACAGCAACTGTCTTAACTCTCCTCTTTAAGTATCTTGAAAAGTTTTCTGCCACTTGGGCCACCTGAGATGCGAGTTCTCTTGTAGGAACCAAAACCAATACAGGTATATTTCTACTTCTGTTTTCTTTTTTTCCTTGTAAAATCTGAAGAATAGGAAGAATATAAGATGCTGTTTTCCCAGAACCTGTTGGTGCAATTCCCAATATATCCTGATGATCTAAGATTGCTGGAATTGCTTCTATTTGAATTGGATAAGGGTCTATGTAATTGGCTTTTTCAATTGCGGTAAGCAATTCTTTATTCAGTCCTAGTTTGGAAAAATTCATCTCTTATTAGTTTCCACAAAGGTAGGGATGTTCTGCGATTGAGTTTCGCCAAATACTTATTGCTTTATATTTTTTACCCAGCTAGTACTTCCTTCCTATGGACTTTACTGATAGTCCCATTAATATTTTGGTCTAATTTCAAAACAATAAATCCAAAGACCACAGAAACGGCCATCACCGATACCATAGGAAGAGAAGTGCCGTCGTGAAAAAAGCTGACACAAGCTGAAGCAATTCCTCCGAAAGCCATCCGAATACTTCCCAGTAAAGCAGAAGCACTACCGGCATTTTTGGAGAAAGGTGCCATGGATAAGGCTGCCGTATTCGGGCTGTTTAAGCCATGTGCTGTCAGGAAGATGAACATAAAAAATAGCAAAGAGCTGATTCCAAATATTTGAAAATAGATTCCTGAAATCAGTAAAATCCCAACGATTAATTGGTAATGAATCGAAAAATGAATGATTTGCTGGCTTGAAAATCTTCTTAGAAGCAAGTGGTTTAGTTGGGTTGACCCGATCATGGCAAAAGCTAAAAGAGCGAAGATCCAACCATATTGGGTTTCACTTACCCCATAGATATTCATAAAAACATCAGCTGAACCAGCTATATATGCAAATGGAGCAGCCCCTGCCAAACTACCTACCATCATATACACCAAAAACTGTCGGTTTTGAAGTACAGCAATATAGTTTTTCCAAACCTGACTGGGTTTCAATGAAACAAGCTTGTCTGGATCTGCACCTTCTGGTAAAATATAAATCACTGATATCCAAATGATAATCGTTAGCAAAGCCAGAATGATAAAAATCCAATGCCAGTGATAATAAGCCGTAACAAATCCTCCCAAAGTAGGAGCAATCATTGGGGATACGGAAATAACCAGAATCAATAATGCTAAAACTTGGGCTGTTTTGGTAATGGGAAAAATATCTCTGACCAAAGCCTGTGCTGCGACCATACCCGCACATCCTCCAATTGCTTGTAGGAAACGCATGATAATTAGGTTTTCAACTGATCCGGAAAGTGCACAACCCATAGAGGCAAGGACATAAATACCTAGACCGGCATAAAGGGGCTTTTTCCTCCCGTATTTATCGAGGAGAGGGCCATAAAATAATTGACCGATAGCTATACCAACCAAATAGGCTGTTAAGGAAAGTTGCACATTGGAAATAGAAGTATCTAAATCTTTTGCCATCGCTGGAAATCCCGGCAAATACATATCTATTGAAAATGGGCTGATCGTGCATAGTGCACCTAATACCAAGACAATTTTAAAGTACTCCTTTTTTGAAATGTGCTTCTCCAATAAAAAATTGATTTAAACTCAAATTATGGTATTGAGTCAAACAGGCTAATTGCTTTATGAGTTCGTAAAATTCACCTATTTATTTAATAATAAATTTGTAAGTCAAAGTGTGTTTTAAAGATAGTGATATTCGGGGTTTAGGGGAGAGGTTCTGTTTTTAAAAATTGCCTTTAATTGGTCAATAGTGAGTTTAATTTTGAATATATCTTAAGATCAATAAAAGCTTCTAAGGGAATTAAAAAATGATTTCGGGGATATTTCAAATGAGTAAAAAGTCAAAAATAAATGAACCGTTTAGTGAAATAAGCTTGTGTATCAATTGAATAAGTATCAAATTAGGAAGTCTGCCCTTTTTATAAAATCGACTATTCAATGCATAAATAGGGCAAATGAAAAACCCAAGAATTACCTATGTCAATTAACCGCTTCACAAGCATCAGTCTATTGATGCTGTTGATTATTTCTTGCTCTAATCCCCCCAAAGATGATCCAAATGCCATTTCTCCACCGAGATCACCGGAAGATGAGCGTGAGTCATTTCAATTAGAACCAGGGTTTGAGATTCAGTTGGTGGCTGCCGAGCCTATGGTACAGGAACCTGTAGCCATCCAATTTGATGAGGACGGTAGGCTTTGGGTCGTGGAAATGCGTGGGTATATGACAGATATCCAAGGAAGTGATGAAGACAAGCCGATCGGCAGAATCTCAATTTTGGAGGATATGAATGGCGATGGGGAAATGGATAAGTCTACTATTTATCTGGATAGTTTGATCATGCCCCGATCATTAGGGTTGTTTTCAGGAGGAGCCCTAGTTGCCGAAAATAATGCCTTGTGGGTGACTAAAGATCTGGACGGAGATTTGAAGGCAGATTCTAAGGTTTTACTAGATTCTACTTACTCGAGTAACGGGGTGGTGGAGCATACAGATAATGGCTTTGTGCGAAACATAGACAATTGGTATTACAGTGCTAAGTCCAGACTTAGGTATAGATTGGTGGGAGACGAGTGGATAAGAGACAGTACTGAATTCAGAGGACAATGGGGTATTTCCCAAGATGATAAAGGGCGTTTGATTTATAATTACAATTGGTCACAGCTTCATGGAGATTTAGTCCCTGCAAACTACCTATCGCGGAACCCAAACCATACAGCTTCTACAGGGATAGACCATGGGTTAACTATCGATAGGAGAATTTACCCGATTAGATCAAATCTTGCTATAAACAGAGGGTATATCCCGGGAACGTTGGATGATCAGGGGAGGCTTTTAGAATTTACTTCTGCGTGTTCTCCAATCGTTTACAGAGGCAAGTTATTTCCCGAAGAATATGCGGGTAATATTTTTGTGATGGAAAATGCCGGGAATCTAGTAAAACGGAATTTAGTAAATGAAAATGGCAATTATCTAGAAGCAAATGATCCTAACCCTGGTCGAGAGTTTTTGGCTTCCACCGATGAAAGATTTAGACCAGTTCATGGGTCCACTGGTCCGGATGGTGCTTTATACATTGTGGATATGTACCATGGCATTGTCCAGCACATCGCTTATATGACTGAGTATTTGAAGGAGCAAACCATCAGTAGAAAACTTGATGCTCCAGTGCATATGGGAAGGATTTGGAGAATTTTTCCAGAAAATAGGAGCCGAGGAAAAATTGAAAAGCTTTCTGAAAAATCCAGTTCTGAATTGGTAGGATATTTATCCCACAAAGATGGTTGGTATCGAGACTTGGCACAACGGCTTCTTGTTGAGAAACAAGATCTATCAATCATACCGGAATTAAAGGAACTAGCACTGAATTCCTCTTATGAATTAGGCTCATTTCATGCGCTTTGGACTTTGGAAGGAATGGGGCAATCAGATAGTGAATTCCTTTTTGAGCTTTTGAATCATGATAGCGAGCTTATCCAGAGTTCGGCTTTAAGAATATTAGATGAGCAGGCAGAAAACAATCTTGATCTTAAAGACAAATTTGGTAAACAAATGGTCCAATTAGTTGAAAATGCAGGTGAAGCACTAGACCTACAATTAGCCTTGAGTTCTTTCGCTTTAAGTACTCAGGATGCACAAATGGTTTTGTCTAATTTATTAAGAAAGCGTGGACAAGATCCATTAATTCGAGATGCTATGATGAGTAGTTTAGCCAATCGGGAGTTCGATTTTCTTCAAGCTATTTGGCAGACAGATGACTGGGGGAGCAACCAATCTGATCAAGAGATATTTTTGGAAATGCTGACAGCTGCTATAGTGAAAAAAGCGAACAAAAAAGAAATAAAAGAGCTACTTGTTTTAGCTGATCAACCTGAAATGGGATGGAAGGAACAAGCAGTATTGGCATCTTTAGCTATTCAATCAGCAAATTCACCGGAGAAGGGTTTTGTATCATTCAATTCGGAACCTGCTATTTTCCAAAGACAAGATCTACCCTTGGAAAATAATAGAATAGAGATGTTGAAAAGTATGTTTTCTTGGCCCGGATTTAATCCAAAGGAAGCTGCTATTTCTTCAGGAACTTTGGATGAAGAGTCCATGAAGCAGTTTGCAGAAGGAAGACAGAAGTTTCTGGTTAGCTGTGCAAGTTGCCATGGAGCAAATGGACGAGGTGCGAATAGAATGGGGCCCCCACTTGTAAATTCAGAATGGGTTTTAGGAGATGAAAAACGGCTTTCACTGATTTTGCTACATGGCCTTGAAGGTCCAATAGAAGTGGACGGAAAGAAATATGATGCCCCGGAAATTCTTCCTGTTATGCCCTCTCATTCCACAATGGATGATGCAAGCATTGCAGCAATTTTAACCTACATTAGGAATGAGTGGGGAAATCAGGCTACTCCAGTTTCCAGAAGGACGGTAGGTGGTATGCGTGTCATGACACAAGGGAGAGTTTACCCTTGGTCCGCACCAGAATTAAATGAGCATATAGAAAATTTGGAGGCAAGTGCTTCTAATTAGCAATAAACCCAACCCAGCATTTTATGAAAAATAAAACTTTAATATCGAATGTAGGGAGGAGGGATTTTCTTCGAAAGGCAAGTTTAGGAGCTGTAGCAATGAGCTTTCCATTTCCAGAAATGCCCCATTTCCTCGATGGATTTCCCATGGGAGTAGTAGTCCATTCTTATGGTGCGAGATGGCACTCTAAAGCTGGAAGTTCTGCCTACCCGGCTTTTGAAACTGCTGTTGATTTGATTGCCCACTGCGAAAAAATTGGAGCAGGAGGAGTTCAGGTAGGTGTAAATGGTTGGGCTTCAGATTTTGCAAAGAAGGTAAGAGATATTCGTGAAAAGTCAGGTTTATATTTAGAAGGGAGTATATCCCTTCCGAAATCAGCTTCGGATATAGCGGATTTTGAAAAAGAAGTTTTAGCGGCAAAAGAAGCAGGTGCCGAAGTTTTAAGAACTGTATGTTTAAATGGCAGGAGGTATGAAAATTTCCATTCAGAAAAAGAATTTCTCGATTTTAAAGCAAAGGCTTTAGCTTCCTTGGGGATGGCTGAGACTATCGTAAGAAAACATAAAATGAAATTGGCGGTAGAAAACCATAAGGATTGGAAAGCTGCTGAATTGGCTGAAATTATCCATGGTTTAGGAAGTGAATGGGTAGGAGTAACAGTGGATTTTGGGAATAATATGGCATTGTTGGAAGATCCCAATGAGGTGATAGAAACCTTGGCTCCAATGGCTTTCTCTACGCATGTGAAGGATATGGGAATAAAAGAATACGACCATGGATTTTTACTTTCCGAGGTTCCACTTGGAGAAGGAATTGTAGATTTGAAAGCTGGGGTGGAGCTTTGTAAAAAATTTAACCCGAAAATAAATTTCAGTCTGGAAATGATTACCCGCGACCCCTTGGAGATCCCAATTCTAGATGAAGCATATTGGGGTACCTTTCCGGATTCATCTGCTTTGGAATTGGCTAAAACATTGAGAATGGTGAAGGAAAGTAGCTTTGAAAAAGGTCTACCTAAAGTTTCCAATTTGACTCCGGAAGAACGCCTCGCCTTTGAAGAAAATAATGTAATTGCCTGTCTGAATTTCAGTGAAAAGAAATTGGGATTAGGATAAAAAAACAATAATTAAACAAAACATAATGAGCAATACGATTAGTGAATTACCAGGAATAAAACTTTTTGATCTTACAGGAAAGTCAGCAATCATCACCGGGGGCTCTAAAGGTCTTGGTCAAGCTATGGCAGCGGGACTTGCAAGCGCGGGTGCTAATGTAATGTTGGTAAGCAGAAATCTTAAGGAAGGAGAAAAAGCGGCTTCAGAGATAGCACAAGCTTTTGGAGTCAAAGCTATTGCTTTTCAGGCAGATGTGGTTAGAGAAGATCAGACCATTGCCATGGCAAAAGCGGCGATGGATGCTTTTGGAAGAATTGACATTTTGATCAACTCGGCAGGCATAAATATCCGTGGAGCAATTGATGAATTGACGTTGGAAGATTTTCAAAAGGTAATGGATATTAATGTGACCGGAACCTGGCTATGTTGCCGAGCAGTCACTCCTTATATGAAAGCTGCGAAAAACGGAAGTATTATCAACCTGGCCAGTACGCTGGGATTGGTTGGTTTATCCAACCGAACCCCTTACACCTCCAGTAAAGGCGCAGTAGTGCAGATGACACGGGCCTTAGGATTAGAGTTTGCCCCTTTCAATATCAATGTGAATGCAATTTGTCCCGGACCATTTTTAACTGAAATGAACCTTCCTATTGCAGATACCGAAGAAGGTAAAAAATTTATTGTGGGTGCTACTGCATTGGCTAGATGGGGGGAACTAAAAGAAATCCAAGGAGCGGCAATCTTCCTTGCTTCCGATGCCAGCAATTATATGGTAGGATCGATGGTCACAGTTGATGGGGGATGGACAGCAAGCTAAATTATCTAGCTCTGACGAAATGATTTTGAACCACCTTATCAAAAAATAAGGTGGTTTTTTTACATTCAAAAACAAGTTGTTTCGGAAGGTTTGCAAAAAGAGGAATTCCTTCTCCCAGTAAAACAGGGATGGTTGTAATAATCATTTCATCTATCAGATCCTCCTTCAGAAAACTTTGGATAGTTGTTCCTCCATCAATATATAAATTCAAAAATCCCTTTTCATGGATATGAGAAAGGACTTCTCTCAAAGCACCTTTCACTAAAAATGCTTTTCCTCTGTAATTTTCAGGAATTTCTGAAAGAGAATTGCTCAGGACAAATACCGGTTTTTGATAAGGCCAATCCCCATCAAAAGCACAAACTACTTCAAATGTATTTCTACCCATTAGTAGTGCATCGATATTTGCTGTGAAATCATGATAGCCGGTGTCCACTTGATCGATTTCAGGGAAAGTAGATAACCATTCAAGACTATCATTCTTTCCTGCAATTAATCCGTCCAAACTTGTAGCTATAAAGACACTATTTTTCATTTGTGATTTCCTGTATTAAAAATTGGTGGGAATAGAATGCTAATTAAACAAATTCTAATTAGGTATTATCTGCCTCGATTATTGAATTTCTTTTTCTAAAAACTCAGAGATAATCTGACCTAATTGCTCATAGCCTTCTGTCGTATAATGGACATCATTGTTACCGATTCCATTCTTTTTATGAATGGATACAGATGGCTTGAAAAGGTCATTTACAATTACTCCGTGATTTTTCATGACCTTTTTGGCAACACGATTATATTTTTTAGGATCTTTTTTAAATCTTCCAGCTTCGTTTTCAGGAACGTAGGTAGTAGTTACAAAAATTAATTTGGCATCTGATAGCTTTTGGATTTTTGTAACCAAGATATCTAGATTTGACTGATATTCTTCCAAGGAAAATGTGAGTGTACCATTCACTTTGTCCCGATTTCCGTACTCTTTGGAATCCGGGTGCCGATAACATAAATCCCATAATCCCCAATTGAATTGAATGATATCCCAATCTTCTTCTCCTATCCAATCTTCAATTTTTTCCAGCCCCGTTCCTGTATGCTGTGCGTTTCCAGGATTGTGCCTGACGATTGCTTGGTCATCAAATTTTTCCTGAACAAAAGGAGTATACCCTATTGAAATCGAATCACCTATTATCAGGATCTTCGGTTTTTCTTTAATAGGAGAAAAGAGGGATAATAAGAGAAAAAGAAAAGTGAGAGAAATGGATTTTATCATGTATTAAATAAAGGTCAAACTAACTACCGAGAAAGGTATCACACAGTAAAATCGAATTCGATTCTACCAGCTACCGCCGCCACCGCCACCAAAACCACCACCGGATGAACCGCCGCCGGAACTTCCCGAACTAGAAGGAGAACTGACCATAGTAGATTGTGCAGAATTGATGGAACTAGAAAAAGATTTGGAAAAATGATTCATAGTCATCATTCTTCCCGAAGTAGAAGTATACCAAGTTGGTGGAGGAATATGCAATGCGTCGAATTTTTTTGCCCATTTGTCGAATAGCCCAAAAGCGAGAGCATAACTCATCGTACTTTCAAAATAGTTAGGGTCCTCTTTCAAAAGCATTTTTAATTTGTTCTCTTCCGCGACTTTAATAAACTGTTTGAAGCCCTTTAATTCCGTCAGGATTTGGTTTCCTTCTTTATTCTTTTTGATCATAAACTGGCTCATAATCAAAAGGAAAACGCAAGAAATTACTGAAGCAATTGCAGCTCCTATTCCCCAAAAGAAAAGTAAAAGGGGAGTGAGAACGAACATCAAAAGAATAAGAACACCGATCGTATAGTTTCTAATTTTACGGGATTTATTCACGTAATAGATCTGGGCATCTTTTTTCAAATCTTCCTTCGCTTTTCCCATCGTGGTGTAAAATTTATCCTTTAAACTACTCACTAATACTTCATCATGGGTTCCATATTTTGAAAAAAGTCCAAGGAATAATTTTTTTTGATAGGCAGGTGCATTGTCTTCAATGTGATTTAGTTTAGTGAGTTTAATATCGTCCTTTGCAAACCATCCTTTTTTGTCGATCTCCTCGATTTTGAGATATCCTTTTGAGGCCCAAAAAGGAATCAGCGAAATCAAATCGACATTATCTCCTGAATCATCGATAAGAAAACCTACCATCGCAGGATCCATACCTTTGGGTGGATAATAGCTAGTAGTGGTTGTGACCCGGTCATCTTTTCCATGTTTCTGCCACACCCTGTAAAAACCGAAATAAACTGCTCCTATAAAAAATAGCCACCCGTAATCCGACCAGAAAGGCCAGAGAGGTTTGATTTCTTTAATGCTATTGGCAGGAAGCTTTAGAAGTACAGTGACACTTTCTCCTGAATATGAAATAAAGCCTTCTTGACTTTTTCCTGAGAAAACCCCAATTGAATAGCTTGTAGTAAAATCGCTACTTGGTTCTGAATTGTCCAATCTGCCGGAGTAGATAAAATAGTCGCCTTGATTTAAATCGATACTCTCTGGAACTTGAATATTGAATTCAATATTTTCAAATCCGGGATCCCAATTCATCGGCTTTAAATTCCAATAAAATTGAACTTGATCTTCATCGTGGATGAAGGCATTATAGACTCGGTACCTGATTTCATAAAGTTGCCGACCTTCAATCGTATAATCAGCATCCCCGATCTTAATCTGGGCATTTCCACTAAGCCGCTGCTCAAAGCTCGAACTCTTTTCAAATTTATAATCTGGGACTTCTATATTGGTTATTTCAATTTCTCTTTTTTCAAGTCTTCCCTCCGGTGTTTGAAAATCATATTTTGTCTGAATATCTCTGTAAATACCGTGCTTGGGGACTTCAAAAAAGAGATCATATTTTTCAATGACATCGAAATAACCATCTTTGGATAGCGTGATATCAACAGTATAGGAATTGACTCGAAAACCCTGACCAAAAAGGTTTAAATTGAAGGTGATAAGAGAAAGTAAGAAAAATAACTTTTTCAAAGTAATGAATTTCAAATGTTTGCTAAATGCTCCATGCAAAAGAAGTAAGATTCTATTTTGAGAAATCAATTTTCACATTTTCACGACTTTCTGGTTCGGCTTCGAAATATTCAAAGTGCTGATAGCTAAACATTCCTGCAAACAAAACCCCGGGAAAGCTTTCGCCATAGGTGTTGTTTTCCCGAACTGTTCCATTGTAGTATCTTCTGGCTCTTTCTAGATTTTCCTCAATTTCATTGAGTTTATCCTGGAGTTGAAGGAAGTTAGTATTTGCTTTTAAATCAGGATACGCTTCGCTTAATGCGAAAATACTTCTTAGAGTTTTTTGCAATTCATTTTCGGCATCAATTTGTTTGTTTATGTCTCCAGAAGGAACAGCCATTGCAGCATTTCTTGCTTGAATTACTTTTTCAAGCGTTTCTTTTTCATGAGAAGCATAACCTTTCACTGTTTCAACTAAGTTTGGAATCAGATCATATCTCCTTTTTAAAGCCACGTCAATATTACTCCAGGCATCTTTAACGGTGTTTTTATTTTTGACAAAGGAATTGTAGATGTTCATGATCACAAGCCCTATAAACAAGACTATTGCGAGCGCGATAAAAAATGGAATCATAATTTTAGATTAAGTTTTTAACGAGAATGATAAATTTGAAAAGACTCATTCAATCAAATAAATAGTACTTCAAAATACTACCTTTTATCCAAAACTCAATATGCTCTGAAAATTGAAACTTTAGGACATGATATTTTGAAATAATTTGAGCTTTGGATTTTAATACTTAGTCAATTTTCGAGGCCTATCATTTATTTGAGAATTATGGCATTCATTTAATCAGGTTTTAGAGTATTGCTTCTTAGATGATTTTAATCAGTTTAGAGAAAAACAATTGATCCGATTGGCTCATTTTTATTAAATTACTGAATCTCAACTGGGGATTGACTAGATAAAATACTCATAGGTTTTATCTATTGAATTTTATATTTAATAAATAATATTTTTGATATCTTCACGGTAGAAATTTAAAACTAAAACCCTAATATATATGGATAACCCTCATAATCATTCTTCATCTAACGGAAATAGCTACGGCGTAAACGAAAAGGCAGGAAAATGTCCTTTTACTGGCGGTACTATGAAAGAAGTTGCAGGTGGAGGAATGCGAAATCGCGATTGGTGGCCAAATCAACTAAAGCTGAATATCCTTCGTCAGCATTCTTCTTTATCAAATCCAATGGATGGGTCTTTCGATTATTCTGAAGCATTCAAATCACTTGATTTGAAAGAAGTGAAGAAGGATATCTTCGAATTGATGGAAACATCACAAGATTGGTGGCCTGCAGATTTTGGTCATTATGGTCCTTTCTTTATCAGAATGGCATGGCATAGTGCAGGAACTTATAGAATTCAAGATGGTAGAGGTGGAGGAGGATCTGGCACGCAAAGGTTTGCCCCTTTGAATAGTTGGCCAGATAATGCCAACCTTGACAAAGCCAGGCTTTTGCTTTGGCCAATCAAACAGAAATATGGCAAAAAGCTCTCGTGGGCTGATTTGATGATCCTAACTGGTAACTGTGCGCTTGAGTCCATGGGATTAAAAACCTTTGGTTTCGGTGGAGGTCGTGAGGATGTATGGGAGCCCGAGGAGGACGTTTACTGGGGATCAGAAGGTCAATGGATGGGTGATGAAGATCGCTACAGCGGAGACCGTGTTCTTGAAAATCCATTAGGGGCTACCCATATGGGATTGATTTATGTGAATCCTGAAGGACCAAAAGGTCAACCAGATCCTGTGGGAGCAGCAAGAGATATTCGTGAGACATTTGGCCGAATGGCTATGAATGATTACGAAACTGTTGCTTTGATTGCAGGAGGTCATACCTTCGGAAAAACCCATGGTGCAGCAGATCCAACCAAATATGTTGGGGCAGAGCCTGCAGGTGCATCCATTGAAGAAATGGGAATGGGTTGGAAAAACACTTTTGGAAAGGGAAATGCTGAAGATACTATTACCAGTGGCATTGAAGTAACTTGGACTACTACCCCAACTAAATGGAGCAATAATTATTTTGAAAACTTATTTAGCTACGATTGGGAATTGACGAAAAGCCCAGGAGGAGCTTACCAATGGACTCCAAAAGGTGGTGCAGGAGCAGGAACTGTCCCTGATGCTTTTGATCCAGCTAAGAAACATGCTCCAGCAATGTTGACTACAGATATTGCTTTGAAAATGGATCCTGAATACGAGAAAATTTCAAGACATTTCTACGAAAACCCTGAAGAATTCGCAGATGCATTTGCTAGAGCTTGGTTCAAATTGACTCATAGAGATATGGGACCGATAAGCAGATATTTGGGTCCAGAAGTTCCAAGTGAAGAGTTGATTTGGCAAGACCCGATTCCTACAGTAAATCACAAATTAGTGGATGAAGCTGATGTGGAAGATTTAAAAGCTAAAATTCTTGCTTCTGGTCTTTCTGCTTCAGAATTGGTTTCTACTGCTTGGGCTTCAGCTTCGACTTTCAGAGGTTCAGACAAAAGAGGTGGCGCTAATGGTGCAAGAGTGAGATTAGCTCCTCAGAAAAATTGGGAAGTAAATAATCCTCCTCAGTTATCTAAAGTTCTTGAGGTATTGGAAGGAATCCAAAAGGAATTCAATGAAAGCCAAACCGATGGGAAGCAAATTTCCATTGCGGATACAATTGTATTGGCAGGTTGTGCAGGAGTAGAGAAAGCGGCAAAGGATGCTGGATATGATGTGAAAGTTCCCTTCACGCCAGGAAGAGGAGATGCTTCTCAAGAGCAAACTGACATTGAATCATTTGAAGCATTAGAGCCAGCAGCGGATGGTTTTAGAAATTATTACGCTCCAAAACACAAGGCTTCAGCAGAGGAAATGTTGGTTGATAAAGCTCAATTAATGACATTGACTGCTCCTGAAATGACTGTTTTAGTTGGTGGAATGAGAGTATTGAACACAAACTATAATGGAGCAAAACATGGTGTGTTTACCGATAGACCTGGAGTTTTAACAAACGATTACTTCGTAAATTTGCTAGATCTTGGAACCACTTGGAATGGTACTACCGATGCGCAAAATGTGTTTGTTGGAAGTGACAGAACTACTGGTGAACCAAAGTGGACTGGTACAAGAGTTGATTTGATCTTTGGTTCAAATTCTGAGCTTAGAGCTATCGCAGAAGTTTATGGATGTACTGATTCAGGCGAAAAATTTGTAAACGACTTTGTAGCCGCTTGGGATAAAGTAATGAACCTTGACAGGTTTGATCTGAAATAATAAAATCAAGTTTATAAGAATAGAAAAGGTGATCTGATTTCAGATCACCTTTTTTTATTGCCATATGCTAAAACTTAATTGCTTAGGTTTTTAGTAAAATCAGGTTTGATTTTTTCTTTGGCCTCGGAGAAATTGATATAATTCTCTAAATCATTAATTGATATAACCTGGAAATCATTCTCTTTTAAAAGTTTAAGGTATTCTTTGAATAACTCAGGTGGAGTATTAACCCAAGGATGTTCCAAATCAGGCACACCATGGATTGTGAGGACTACAATTTTTCCATTTGTAGCTTGATCAAAAGCGTCGATAATATCTTCTTTATTTGTTTCGTCAGTTGCCCAACTTGGAATCAAATAAGGATGGTCAGCCAATGGGTCATAGGCTCTGCTTCCACCAGCTCTTGCGGTTTTATAATTCAAGCCGGCTAAAAATTCCAATGCCTCAGCATTTAACCCATAACCTGGATAGGCGAAGTTGATTGGTTTTGGGATTGCAAGGGAATCACATTTATCTTCAATATAACCAAGCTGTGAATTAAAATCGTTTTGGCTGAGTTTGCTCACATTGGCGTGGGTATGTGTATGATTTGCCACTTCAAACCCCATTTTATGTAAGGATTGAATTTGTCTCCAATTCATATACAATGTGCTGTCTTTGGAATTCGGAGGAAATTCACAAACATAGAACGTTGCACCAAAATCAAATTCTTTCAATAAGGGTGCAACCACCGAATAGTGACTTGCCGGAGCATCATCAAATGTCAAGACTACCAATTTATCAGGGATTGGTTGTTTTAAAATTTGAGATATTCCAAAATGGATAATAGAAAAAGTATATAAAAAGAGAAGTAGTTTTTTCATTTTAAATACTGATAATTACTTCTTCCTAGTTCAGGAAAAGAGTAATAAGATAAATCATAGTAATCGCAGTAATTGACATAATGAAAGTACCCAAGCTATGTGATTTATTTCCTTGCTTGATTGAAAGTCCTGAAAGCTGTGTCACTGCCCAGAAGAAACTATCATTGGCATGGGAAACAGCCATCGCTCCTGCGCCAGTTGCCAACACCGCAAATACTCTCATGGTGTCGGAATCAAGTCCCAAAGTAGCTAACAAAGGAGCAATGATAGAAGCTGTGGTGATCATTGCCACGGTAGAAGAACCTTGGGCAGTATTTAGAGAGAATGCAATCAAGAAAGGAAGAAATATCCCCCAACTGGCACTGCTTAAACTTGCGCTAACCAGATCCCCAATTCCTGAGTTTTGAAGCATTTTTCCAAATACTCCTCCGGCACCTGTGATCAAAATTACCGGTGCAGCTATTAAAATTGCCTCACCGATCCATCCACTGGCGCTAAGTAATCTCTTATCGAATTTTGGTGGTAAAGAAAAAGATAGAAAAGCACCTAAAAGCAAAGCGATCACTGGACTTCCCAAAAATAAAATTACTTGGGTAAAGCCACTATCACCAAAAGGTTTTGTTGGGTATTTTGCAATGGAAGCCATAACTATTAATACCAAAGGAATAACGATAGGGAGAAACGATTTCAGAGCAGTTGGAGATTTTTTCAGCTCTTTTTCTGGATTTTCTACCGCAAACTTAGGTTCCAAAGGTATTTTAGAAACGAAGTTTTTTATAAAAAAATAACTTGGTATCAAGGTGACTAAACTAACTATCAAACCCCAGAAAATAACCATTCCTAAATCAGCTTCATAAATGCCGGCGGTAGCGATTGGCCCTGGAGTTGGAGGAACTAGCGAGTGAGAGGCCGTGGCTCCAAGCGCTACAGCAATTGTGGTGGCTGCGTAAGGGACTTTTCCTTTAAGAGATAGCGATTTGCTGATTGGATTCATCATGATAAATGTGCTATCTCCAAATACAGGAATTGAAAGAATATATCCGCTAAACATCATTGCTGAGGTAACCCTTTTTTCACCGATCCATGAAAGGATCTTTTGGGCAATCACAAGAGCTCCTCCAGTTTTTTCTAGAAATGTACCAATCATTACTCCAAGCAAGATCAAAAGACCTATGCTTCCCAAAACTCCTCCAAAACCATCTGAAACTGACTTTAATATAAGTTCTGTAGACATCCCGGATAGCAGTCCATAAAAAATAGCACCAACGAAAAGTGCCAAGAAGGGGTGTATATCAAATTTGACAATAGCGACCATTATGAAAGCAAGGGCCACCAGAATAATTAAGATGGTAAGCATGTAGTTACTGGGTTAATTTTGGGTTGATGGTATAATTTACCACAGGTTTAATCTAAAAATTAAAGAAAAATGCCCAATAAAAAAGACCAATCATGTATTTAGTTCTTTATCACTAAGATTTTACCAAAATATCATCATGATTTCTATTGCTGTCGCTCATTTTATATTGATCAAAGGGTTGGTAGGAATAATTTTTCATATTTTCGAGTAAATCTATTTCTGGTTTTTTGATTTTCAATTTCAATCCTCAATATGAAAAACTGTTCTCTTTTAGTTCTGGTATTGTCAATTCTAGTCTTTGGATCATGCAATCCAAAACTCAGTGAGGAGGCAAACTACCAATTACTCCCGCTTCCAAAACAGGTTTCTTGGAATGGTTCTTCAGGAATTAATCCAGCTTCCATTGTTCCTTCCTTGCAAAAAGCTAAGAAAGAATTTACCTCAGGAAATAAATTAGAAGGGTTTGATGAGTCGGGATTAGAATTGGATTTAGTATCTGATTTGAATCTTAAAAATCAAGGGTATGAACTTACCATTGAGGGAAATCAAATCTTGATAAAATCAAATACAGAAGAAGGACTTTGGTATGGCTTAATGACATTAGACCAGATAACTCAAGATGCCCTTGATCAAAATGCCTTTATGCCTTTGACAGAAATAAAAGATGAACCTGCTTTGGACTTTAGGGCAGTGCACTTAGACGTTAAGCACCATTTAGAGAAAAAGGAATATTACTATGAGTTAATGGATCGATTGGCAGCTATGAAAATCAATGCGATCATTATTGAAATAGAAGATAAATTAGGGTACCAGTTACAGCCTAAAGTTGCTGCTCCCGATGCCTATTCGATTGAGGACTGGAAAGCAATTTCAGACTATGCAATGGCTAGAAATATCCGGATTTCACCTCTTGTGCAAGGTCTTGGACATGCGTCTTTTATATTAAAACATCCGGAATATATTCCTGTAAGAGATGACCCTGAAAGTGATTGGGCTTTTAATCCATTGGATGAAAAGACCTATGAAGTTCAGTTTGACTTGTACACAGATGCTTTAAAGGCATTTACTCATGCCAATTACCTTCATGTAGGTGGGGATGAAGTTCATACGACGGGAAGGAATAGTGGAAAATCAGCATTGGAACTCCAATTAATTTGGCTGAATAAAGTGAGTCAATACGCTGAAGAAAAAGGATTGACTCCGATTTTTTGGGATGATATGCCCTTGCAAAATGCCGGCTTGTATAGATCTATCTACAACCCAAATTTAAATGAAGCACAAATTGATAGTATTTGGTCTATTAATGAGTCGAAGCTCAACGAGTTTGTCGATATGTTTCCAAAGAACTGTGTTTACATGCGATGGAATTATAGTATGCCTGAGTCGCCAGGAAATAAAAGAGCGATCCAGTGGTTTATACAAAATGGGTTTAATGTAATGGGTGCTACCGCAGGACAAACTCGGTGGAATTTGATGCCCTTAGAAAATAGTAATACCGCAAACATTCGGGATTTTGCTTTGAGTTCGATTGATCTTAATACTGATGGTTTATTATTGACACTTTGGGATGATGATTCACCACTGTTTGAATTGTACCAACGAGGGATTGCGACTTTTGCAGAATATACTTGGTCTGGTCAACAAAGATCCGAAGATAAAATACATACAGCTTTTCGTCAGCGAATGTTTGGACCGGA
The DNA here is from genome assembly GCF_039563885.1 of Algoriphagus sp. SE2. NCBI lineage: Bacteria > Pseudomonadati > Bacteroidota > Cytophagia > Cytophagales > Cyclobacteriaceae > Algoriphagus > Algoriphagus sp. SE2. Next base: position 379,762 of record NZ_JBCLWJ010000003.1, read on the forward strand.
ACTGGCTTCTGGGGAATATGCATTTGTGGAAAGTCTGGAAGGTCCTGTTGCTTTTTGGAAGAATGCATTGCTAGATGGAAGGGATAGAAATAGATTGAGAAATCTTGCTGATCCAATCAATCAGGCACTAATAGAATTGCCGAATTTTGATTCGGCTGGTACTTGGACAGAAAAGTATCAAGACCGGATATCCAAAGCCGAAGAAAATCTGATTCTAGTTGAAGAAATACTCTCTAAAATTGAGGATTCAAAAAAACTGGCATTGAGAAATACGTATAATTTGGAGGCTTATGAGCAGGTTGCGAAAGTTGTTCAGTTTACAAACCAAGCCCTAATTACATTGGCTAAGCTTGATCATCCCAGTGGGGAAGAAAGAAATATTGCAAAAGCAGAATTAGCTGGAATGGAAGCAAAATGGAATTCTATCGAATCTGGTTTGGAGGAAGTTTATGGTAGAACCAGAATCTTGAATAAACCAGATGACTATATTTTAGACCAAGATCATCATGTCCATTTGGCAAACCAAGGAAAGAAATTTTCTGATTGGCAATTTTATGTTGAAGACTTGTTTTTAGAAAAGATCAAAGAATAACCTTTGAAGAAATTTAGTTAAGTATATCTTCACGGAATTATTAAGCATATACACAAAAAGGTGACTTTCTAAAGATTAGATTGAAAATTATGGCATCAGGATTATTTGCTTTGCTCGATGATATCGCCACATTGATGGATGATGTAGCAGTGATGAGTAAGGTTGCAGCAAAGAAAACTGCAGGGTTATTGGGGGATGACTTGGCTGTAAACGCTGAAAAGGCCTCCGGTTTTGTTTCTGATAGGGAGTTGCCAGTGCTTTGGGCAATTACAAAAGGCTCGCTTCTCAATAAGTTGATCATTCTTCCATTAGCATTTTTGCTTAGTGCTTTCTTGCCTTTTGCCGTGACAATTATTTTGCTGATTGGAGGGGTGTATTTGGCTTTTGAAGGAGCTGAGAAAATCTATGAATATCTGGTTCCGCATGAGAAAGAAAATAAAATCGAGCTGGCAGAAAAACTCACTGAAAAAGAGATTTTGAAACGTGAAAAGGAGAAGGTGAAATCCGCTATTCTTACTGATTTCATTCTTTCGGTTGAGATTGTCATTATCGCATTGGGAACTGTTGTAGGCTCGCCAATTTCAACTCAAATTTTTGTGGTTAGTATCATCGCTCTTTTGGCAACGGTTGGTGTTTATGGTATTGTTGCTTTAATAGTGAGAATGGATGAAATTGGATTCAAATTGATCGCAATGAATGAAGAAGATAACAGCTTTTCTGATAAAGTAGGAAGAATACTTGTCAATGCCTTACCGAAGATTATCAAAGGAATGGGAATAATTGGGACGATTGCATTAATCTTGGTATCGGGAGGGATTTTTGCACATAACATTGAGTTCTTCCATCATTTTCTGGAATCCTGGCCATCCATTCTCAAAGAAATCCTGCTAGGATTAGTAATAGGTTTTGCAGCTTTTGGGGTTTTTGAGTTGTTTCAAAAATTAGTTTTTAAAAAGGCTCATTAAAGACTAGATCCTCAAAATCAATTATTGGTTCGATTCTCCAAATCGTTTTATAATAGATTTTGCCCCCTCATTTTGTGGGTTTAGATCCAGGGATTTTCGATAATTTAGGACTGCTTTTGTCGTATCTCCTTTGTATAGATACGCCTCTCCAAGGCTATCAAAAAGGTTGGCAGAATTGGGGTAGATTTTAGTGGCAAATTCAAATACGCGAATACTCTTTTCTGTTGTTTCTTTATTATAAAGCAATTGTAAGCCAAGGGTATTCAGGTTGCCTTCGGGGAGTTCTAAATCTGGATAAATTGATTTTAACGAATCATACTTTTTATTCATGGAAGTATAATTATCGACTCTCGTTTCGTCATTGAATTCGTTAAAATCAAACCTTACTTTCTTGCGAATTTGATTTCTCTTTAGAGACAAGAAGCCTGTTTCTATGTTATTTTTTTCTGGTGAATTATTCATAAAATCAATAGCCTCATCTTGATTCTTTAGATAAGCATCCAGAAAGTTTAATGTATAGTTGGCAACTAATTCATAGGATTCCATGATTAAGGAATCGGCATGATCTTGTCTAGGATCTCGAGTAGTAAATAGTACCCCAAAGGTGCTGAAGTAGGGATGAGTAAGGTGTTGCATTTTGACCTGATAGGCATCATTTTGATCCAATTCATCAAAAAACAAGAATTCAGAATTTAAGGAGGGATCAATGTTGTCTGATTCGAGAACTTCTTTAGGAATGTCCTTTTGAGCCAGATGAATAAAGGGAACATTGACATTCTTTAGCTCAAAAAATGGGGAAGATAATAAGGTTGAATAAGCATATTTAACAGTTCCATCAAGGCTTACCAAAGCTTTAATACGATTATCTCTAGTTTGGCTAAGCACATTTGACATTCCTCCAAAGCTAAATCCCATAGATGTTATTTTTTCGGAATCGACCTCAGGAATTTGAAGCGCCAAGCCTATGAGAAATTCAATATCTCTAGCTTGAGTCTCTAAATCTTTGGTCATTCCACCCTCAAGAAAACGAGTGTCTGCACCTCTACTTGGACTTGAGATGACGACATAGCCATGGCTTGCGAGATATTCACAGAGAGCAAAATTTTCAGTTGAAGATGCTTGGTAGCTCGGAGAATAGATTATAGTTGGGAAGCGCCCTTTACTCCATTTTAAATCGTAATAGGAATGACTTTTTTCGCTTAGGTATTTCTCATTTTTTGGGGTATTCGGGATGTCTTGGAACCAGTTTAAAAGGTGATAATCGGGTAAATGCTCCCATTCTTGCTCTTCAGCTTGGATCCGTACATAATCTTTGACGGTCAAAGGAGGTAAGTCTTTTATTTCCTGCTCGGATGGGTACCAAATGCTAATAGGAATAGGTCTGGGTATTTTTTCGTTAGAATAATCAAATATGCGGCTGTATACTCTTGTACTGTCATAGGATGTATAATGCGAGAAACCCACATTGTAAGGGCCAAATGGTAATCCGATTTTTTCGAGTGAAGTTTGTGCAAAAAGTGGATTGAAAACTAAAAATAATAGGATACTTATTACTTGTTTTTTCATTTTGAAAATTAGCTGATACTTAAGTAGATGCCATTAATCCATTTTAAGTTGCATACCTCACAGTAATCCGACTATGATAATTTGAATTAGAATTATTCATTAAAGAATGGCTTCATCTCATTGTGGATATTTTCTCTGAGTGTTTTGAGTCGGATCGCGTATTCCTCCAGCTTTTTTTCTTGATCTGACTGAGGGATCCAAGGTTTTACTTTTTTTGGATTTCCATGTTCGTCAACGGCTACAAATATGATGATACAATGCGTCTTTTTCTCAAACTCATGTTCTGAAAAATCTCTGGAATATACCTCTACCATAATATGGATGCTAGAGTTTCCGGTATAAATTACTGCCGCATCCACCTTGATAACTTCACCGATATTGATGGGTTTATAGAACCGTATGCCTCCGACATAAACAGTGACACAATAACTTTCTGCCCAAGTTCTCGCGCAGGTATAGGCTGCTTGATCAATCCACTTCATTACCACACCACCATGGACTTTTCCACCAAAATTGATGTCTGATGGTTCACTGATAAATTGGAATGAGGTTTTATGAAGATTTTCCATTAGGACTTTTTTAAAGGGTGTGTGAATACAATTAATGAAAAAATCACTGCAAATACAGCATAGAAAGCCGCTAAAATCAAAAGTAGGATGTTGTTAAATTGATTGGAGAGGTATTTCAACAAGGCCAAAGTTCCAATGTCATAGGAGCAAAGTTGTTTTTAACCATCCAGCCCATTTTAAGAGGCACTTTGGTCTGCAGAACCATTTAGGTGATGACTATTGCCAAAAACTAATTATTGAATGATTCAAATCTTCCTTTTTGGATTTGTTAGTTCAATAATTTTTGAATTTTTTCCTCTATTTTTTCCACTTGGACTTTTGCTTCTTTAAGGGATAAACCTTCTGCTAATCCCGGCCTTAAATGTCCAGTAGATCGAAGCCATGCATCTCTAAGTATTGCCTGCTTTTGTGTAATTAGAATTAATAATTCTATGGCGTTTTCTTCGGATTCAACTGCTTCTTCAAAAGTATCAAAACCATCTACTGATTCTCCAAAATATTCAAGAATCGGTTTAGCCATCAACCAATGACCAATTTCTCCCGGATGTATGCCATCTTTTGCCAAGTAGTACCTTGGGTTGGTGGAGCGTTTTTCTTCTAAAAATTTCCGCATTGGCCAGTGCAAGTCGATGACTTTCCAATAATCCGTATACCTTTTACTAATCAACCAATCTGAATAAATATCCAAAACGTTTGCATAGGCCTCTCCTTTTATTGGGTCGAATACCGGGGGAGTAACAAATACTGCAGCAGCAGCGATTGAATCAATCTTTCGGTTTAGCCATTCAATTCCTGATTTATAGGATGTAAAACGATTGTCGTCCAGAGGCAGGTAAATTCCATCGTTCATCCCATAATTAACAAAAACGATATCAGGTTGAATTTGCTGAAAAATTCGATCTAACCTTTCGTGCAGATCTGGCCTTGGAAAAGCTCCGCCGGCATGACCTTCTTCAGAAAGCCCCGAAACTGTCTCACTTGGTAATCCTAAATTTAGCCATTCAGTGGACGAACTAGGGTGTTTTAATCGGTAGTAAGTTTCTACAAAAGCGATATACTGACCTGAATAGGTGATGCTATTTCCTAGGAATAAAATCTGTTTGGTATCGGTAGAAGTATTAAAGTTTTCTTGTGCCAAAGAAACTTTATAAAGTAAAAAGCAACTGATTAAAATTGCAAAAACAGTGAGCTTGAAACGCATGACTTATTCTTTTTTAGCAGGAAAGCTGTGAAGGTTTTTTATCCGCCAACCCTCAGTCGTTCTGACCGCAATTACACTTTCTATCCAATGAATTTCACGATTGATTTGCCCATTGGCAGAAAAGGTGGCATAATTATGATAGATGGTATAACCCATATTTTGATCGACATGCGTTTCAATAAAATCAAATTTGTTGACACGCTCACTTGCTCCTCTTTTTTTTGCATCCTCTAAAATTCCTTTAATGATATCCATATCCCAGATTTCACCATTTTCCAAAATTTTGATGTCAGGTGTATAAAATTGATCAATTTGATTGAGATCATAAGTAGAAAACAATACCTCAAATGATTCCTGTACCAAATTTTGGATTTGGACTTCGTCTGAAAGAAGTTTCTCCTGTGCGAAAGAGGCAAAGCCTGTTACTAAAAAAAGGAAGGGATAAATTAGTTTTTTCATGATTTGTTGGGAGTATCTGGAATGAAGATAAAAAAATGCTGCTCCTTTTGAATACAGCATTTTAAATTAATTTTTTAAAGAGTTTATTTCAATTGATCGGAAGCAGGGATGAACTGTGTACCTAAGTCTGGATCAGGCATGTCTTTATCCAATGGAAACATCGGCCTTTTGATTCGCTTATATCCTAATCTTTCCAAATCCTGGTCTACACCACCCGGAGTCAAAGCCATGACCCAATCGCCTCTCATATCATACAACTCGGGCACCAAATAGCCTATCTTCACCACCACGATATCTGCTTCTCTTGGCTTCAGTCCGAGATCGGTAAAATCACTTTCGTTATGGTAGGGCTTTCGTTTTTTGGTGACAATAACATGTACTGAACCAATTTTTACTACGACTTCTACTTCAGCTGCTCCATCTCCTTCTTTGATAGCTTCTACAGTTCCTTTTAGTAAAACTGGAGGAGCAAAACGATCATCTACTGCAGCACCAGCAGTTCCTTCTACCATGCCGCCGACTCCTACCTCCATTACTTTTTCGACAAATTCAGGTCCAGGAATAGATGCATAGATTAAAGTTGGTCCATTCTCAGATTTAAACTCTGGCCTTTTTAGGATTTCGGTTATCGTCCAAGTAACATCCCCTGCACCTCCTGCAGTAGGGTTATCACCCATGTCACTGATCATGTAAGGCTTTTTATCACTGGCCAAAGCCATTTTCAGACTTTCGTCCAATGTTGCTACGGGTGCCACAAACTCAAATTCATTTCTCACATCCCAAAAGCTATTTGCCAGGTATTCAGCAGATTCCGAAACTGCTTTTTCATCGTCTCCAGTGACCATTACCACCGCATGATTTCTTGGTTCGTCTGCCCAGGCATAACCAATCCAAATAGCAGCATCAATTACTCCTTCCTTTTCTGTCTGGCTAGGAATTTTGGCGTAGAGGCTCTTTCCAGGATCAATTCGAGTACTGGTTTTTTCTCCAGGAAGTAGGATAGGAACAGGAATCCAAGCTTTATAAGCTGGTTTACCATTACCACTTTCCAATCTATCCAGCATATTTTCCACAGCTCTTTGTTTTGACTCCAACGCATCTTCGTGGGGAGCCATTCGGTAACAGGTGATTAAATCTGTGTGTTTAGCTAGTCTTTCTGAAACATTACCATGTAAATCCATCGAGGTAGAAATCAACGTTTCTGTTCCCACCACCTCGCGTACTTTGGCAATAAAATCTCCTTCGGGATCATCTAGTCCCACCACGCTCATCGCTCCATGGATATCAAAAAATAATCCATCGTATGGTAAGTTTTCTTTGAGCATTTCCAAAGTAACCCCAACTAAAGAGTCATAAGCCTCTCTGGTTACTATGCCTCCTGGGATTGCATGTCCTCTTAAGGTAGGAAACCATTTAGCACGTGCCCGATCCACGGAACCAGAATCCAAAAATGGATAGTAGCTGAATATTTCTTCTCCTACTCGGGTACGAAATGCAGCAGCATCACTTTGGGCAGGGGAAAAGGTACTGGATTCAATTGCCAATCCTGCGATAGCAATCTTTGGAAGTTTTTCTGAATCTTCAGGATTGCTACATCCAAAAGCAAGAAACATAGCCAAAAGGCCAAAAATTGAAATTCTCATAAAATTAGTGTTGGGTGTTTGAAATGTAGTAAATACAGATCATTTGGGCTTATGCAAGTATGAAGGATTTTCCTGAGTTTTTAAATATTCCAGTCTAATTGAACCTATGATATTTCAGTTTCATTAAATTTGGATATTTGAAGAATGAGTTATTCCCCAGACTTAAAAATTCTCTTCATCAAAACCCATTTTTCACCTGGTTTCGCCCAAGGAATTGGTTGCTGATATTTCCACATTAGGTTTTCCCATTTTTGAATAATTGGGTTGTCCGCATCTTTTTTCGCCTTTTCTTCGAAAGTGAAGTCGTCAACTGTTTCCAAAATCATAAACATTCGATTTCCGGTTCTGAAAATCTCAATATTTGTCACACCGCAATCAATGTCATGTTGGGTAACCTCTGGCCAGGCATTTCCGGCGGCATGATATTCTTCATATTCTTTGATGGAATCCGGGTCATCTATAAGGTCTAAGGTTAAGCAAAATCGCTGCATAATTTTTCTGTTTTAGCGAAAGTATTTTTTAAATGATTCAATGGTTTTTTCTGCTGCTTTATCTGAATTTGGTTCAGGAAAGGCTTCGGCAGAGATGTAGTGGGAATAGTTGATTTCCTTGATAGCTGAAGCAATTGAATCCATTTCAGTATGTCCCATCCCAATGGGTTTTCTATTGCTGTCTGCAAAATGAATATGGCCAATATGAGATCCTGCTGATCGAATACTTTCAGCCATATCCGCCTCTTCAATGTTCATATGAAAAAGATCTGCCAGTAGTTTTACCTGCTTTGTCTTGAGTTTTTCCAGTAATTCAACTCCGGATTTTAGGGTATTCATCAAGTTGGTTTCATACCGATTGAGCGGTTCATATATCAAGAAGCTCCCTGCTTCGGCAGCTTTTTCTCCTAGGATTTCCAAAGCATCAGCAAGCCAGGAAAGTGTTTTTTCGCGGTCATTTCCTGGTAATACATTTCCTTGCATGGATCCAATGATGGCAGGGGCACCAAAGGCAGCTCCAAAAGTGATCATATCAGAAATAAATGCAATCGCTTTTTCCCTGATTTCGGGATCCGGATCAGTTAAAGTCAATCCATGAATTACTTTTCCAGCTCCAGTGCCCACGGCAGATAGTTCTAGGTTGAATTTTTTCAAAAGCTGCTCTAAATGCGCAATCTCTAAGCTATCTGATGCAGGTGTAAATAACTCTATCGCATCAAAACCGAGATTGGAAGCTTTCTCCATTCCTTTTTCCAAGTCATGCCAATAGATCCAAGGTCCATAAGTTATTTGAGGTACGAGGGCTATGGTAGTACTAGATTTAATCATTTTAAGCTTGGTCAAAGTCTATCATTATTTTTGTTATTCCGACAGGATTTGCATCCCAATCGATCATTGTTTGGGGAGCTTCGTCAATGGTGACTACTTTACTGATCACATCATCTACAGGGAATTTGCCGGCTTCGAGATATTTGATAACTGTCGGAAAATCTCCCAGACAATTTCTGGAACCCAGAATCTCTATTTCTTTTTGGACAAAAAGTGAGGTGTTGAAATCCACCTCTTTTTTAGCATAGCCAATACAAACCACACGACCTGTAAAGGCAACTTCCTCAACAGCAGCTCGGTAAGTTGCGGGACTTCCCACTGCTTCAATGATTACATCAGGCCCGTCGTTATTGGAATATTTCTGAAGATTCTTGTGCAGGTTTTCTTTACTTGGGTTGATCGTATGAGCTACTCCGATTTTCTTGGCGATTGCCAGCTTATTATCATCTAAATCAATTGCTATTACTTTTGCCCCTCTTTCCACAGCTGAAGCAATGGCTCCCATCCCTACTATTCCGCAGCCTAAAACGGCTACAATATCTTCAGCAGAAATTCTTCCTCGTTCTGCCGCATGAAATCCAACAGTCAGGGGCTCTGCCAGAGCCAATTCCCGAAGCGATAGTTTTTCGGAAGGGAATGTGTCCTGATAGGGAACAGAGATGTACCTAGTCATGGCTCCAGGGCGTCTGACCCCCATGGTTTTATTGGTTTTGCAAGCATTTGGTCTTCCTTTTCTACAGGCTTTACATGTTCCGCAATTTTGATAAGGATAAATTGTCACATTGGTGCCAACTTTTATAGAATCAGGAACATCAGGACCAATTTCTTCAATCGTTCCACCTACTTCATGACCTAAAATATTTGGGTATTCCTGTAATGGGAAAAGCCCTCTAAAACTATTAAGATCTCCTCCACAGAAGCCCACCATTCCGACGCGGACCAAGACTTCTCCTTTACCTACTTTGGGCTTTTCTACTTCCTGGACCTCTGTCTTTCCAACTTCAGTAATTACAAGTGCTTTCATTTCAATAGATTTTATAGGTTGTTTTCTGGTTTTCCTTCAAACCACATTTTGTTTTTTACTGGGGCCAATAAGGAAGTTATTCCTTGCAAGAGCGATGCTGGGATTTCAAAATCAACGGCTTTCACGTTCTGCTTAATGATTTCCGGTTTATTCATTCCAACAATCGTCGTGGAGATATCAGGATGATCCATCGCGTATCGTAACGCAACATCGCTTAATTGTACGCCATGGTTTTTACACATGTCCAATAAAATTGGCTGCATGGCTTTCACTTCATCTGGTGAACGATGCCATTCAGGAATCGGAGCATCAGAAAGTATTCTTTGCATTAACGGTGCAGCATTCATCAATCCAAATCCTTTTTCTTTTGAAAGCGGAACCAGTTCATCATTAATTTCATCCTCCAACAAGTTGTAATGAGCCCATGAAAGGACGGTGTCGAGTTCCACTTCTCTTGCTATTTGAGCGAGGTACCTGACAGGCAATCCTGTGATGCCAATAAACCTGGCTTTGCCGCTTTTTTTAATTTCTTCAATTGCTGGAATCGCCTCTTCAATAATCTGTTTTTTGTCAACAAATTCTATGTCATGTAATTGGAAGAGATCCACATAATCAGTTTTCAGCCGACTTAAGGATTCATCAATGCTTTTAAAGATTCTTTCCTTTGAAAAATCAAACTCCTGAAGATCATATCGACCACATTTAGTAGCTAAAATGATGTCTTTTCTTTTTCCTTCCAAAGCTTTTCCCAATCGCTCTTCTGCCAAAGTCAAGCCATAAAAGGGAGAAACATCGAAGAAATTGACACCATGATCCAGAGCGTAGTGAACAGTTCTTTTGGCTTCTTCCAAGGTACATTCATCAAAGACATTTCCCAGGGGAGAAGCTCCAAAACCAAGAATGGAAACATCTAAATTAGTCTTTCCTAAGCGACGGTATTTCATGAGTTGATTATTGATTTATCAGTCTATGGTCTTACTTCCCCACCAATCTTTATTGGGTTGAAAATCCTTTGACAACATGGCTTTGCGCTGGTTTTCCAATCGATCTATCAAGGTAGTTCTATAGTTTTGGTTGACAATTGCTGCAGAATCCGGATTATATAAAGGGTCTTCTCTGGCCATATTTGCATTTCTTTCTGATAACCAAGTCAGTAATTCCTTCGACAATTCCGAGGTTTTAGTTGGGTTTTCGGAAGCTAAGTCATGCTCCTCACCCAAATCATTGGATAGATTATATAGCTCATTATGCCCATCTTCCCAATAGTGGATCAATTTCCAGTCTCCTTTTCGAATAGTGGAATTAGGTTCTCCTCCTTGATTACCATAATGCGGATAATGCCAATATAGGGTTCTTTCTTCCAGATTTCCTCCCTCTAAAAGTGGACGAATGCTTGTTCCGTCTAAAGTCTCATTGGCAGGGCTGATTCCGGCAAAGTCTAGGATAGTCGGATAAAAATCTATACCGCTCACTGGCGCATTGTTTTTTGCTCCATTGTTATTCAACCAAGGCACATATATAAGATATGGAATTCGTGTTCCTCCTTCAAATTGGTATCCTTTCCCGCCTCTGAGGGGATCAAGATTTGTGGAATAATTATCTCCAGAAACCACACCGCCATTATCTGATGTAAACATAATGATGGTATTCTCTTCCAATCCAAGTTCTTCAAGTTTTGATAATACTGCTCCAACAGCCTCATCCATTTGTTCGATCAATCCTGCATAAACCGGATTATCCTGATGTTTTCTTGCAGGTAAAACCCGCTCCATTTCAAACCCCGCACTATCAATTCCCATGGCTTCAGCCTTTTCTCTATACCTAGCCCATTTTTCCTCTGAAGTTTGGATGGGTGCATGCACTGCATAAAATGAGAGGTAAGCGAGAAATTTATCTTGTTGATGCTGCTCGATGAACAAGTTGGTTTCTTTGGCCAATTTCATGGATAGGCTCATTCCTTTTTCTTCAGGAAAGTCTTCCATAAATGGATTTTCGAAAGGAGAGAAGTAACCGCCAGAATAAGGGCCTCCTACATGATAACCACCTTTATTGATATCAAACCCATGATCTGTAGGAAGTGACTTTTCCTCCGCTGAACCCAAATGCCATTTTCCCGCAAAAAAAGTAGCATAGCCAGACTCTTTCAATGCCTCAGGAAGTGTGGTCATTTCCTTTGGAAGCTGGTGCTCGTAATCTGCCGGAAGTAATTTTGAATAACGTTTATAATTTCTCCAAGCCTCACCTGCCGGAGCTCCTATCCAATCTGTAATTCCATGATTTGCAGTGAACTTACCTGTCATGATACTTGCTCTGGAAGGACTACAAACTGCACTGTTGGCATAGCCATTTGTGAAAATCATGCTTTTAGAAGCAAGTTTGTCAAGATTTGGAGTTTCGTAAAACTCGCTTCCCATAAACCCCACATCATTGTAACCTAAATCATCCACAAGGATAAATACGATATTAGGTTTAGGAGTAGAATCACCCTTGGGGCTACATGAAAAAAGATAAATGCATGAGAGCCATAGGAGGGCCAAGGTTTTTAGGGTTTTCATTAAATGAGTTTAGGTTTTTGATCAAAAAGCGTATTCTTAGGGGTAAAACTATGAGTTCAGATCGGGAAATCAAATTTCATTACTTCAGCTTTTTTGGCTCATTTAGTAAGTACATTTTCATTCTGATAGGATTTATGGGTTCGTCCCTTTCACCGGTTTCGGTAGTCGCAATTTTATCCAATACCTCGTAGCCTATTTCCAATTCCCCGAAAACCGTATAGCCACCATCTAAATGTGGAGTACCCCCTACAGTTGTATAGAGTGTTTTTTGGGCCTCATTGATTGTAAGATTTCTCTCTTTGATATGTTCTTCTAAATCACTCTCTGAATAGGGTTTTCGATGCACTATATAGAACTGAGTACTACTGCTTGCTTTCTCAGGATTATTGTTTCTTGCCGCTGCTAAAGCACCTCTTCGATGGTAAATCCCTTGTTCAGTTCTGAATTCAGCCGGAATAAGTTCACCAGAAAATGGGTTTGGTTCTTCGTTTTCTGTTGGATTTGGTCTTCCACCTTGGATCATGAAATCATTGATGACTCGGTGAAATTCCAAGCTGTCATAATAATTTGATTTTACCTTCGCTACAAAATTATCTCGATGCAGAGGAGTTTGATTGTACAATTTCACCATCATATCACCTTTGCTTGTAGCGATCAAAATGTGGTAAAGACTGTCTTTTTTTGGAATTAGGGACTGAAAGGATTTAATTTTTTCAAGTTCCTGACCTGAATATTCAGAATTGATTTTACTTGATTGACAGGAGGTGATTCCAATGAATAAGAGTAGACCTAAATAAAGTTGACTTTTCATGCTTAATTAATTCAAAAGGTGATACTAGTTTTGGAGGATTTTTACCTTGACGGATTTACTTGCAGGGGTATTGCTTTTTCTTGCTTTTAATTGCAGCGGAACAAGCTCATTGCATTCGGGAAAATAGGTCGCGATGCACTTTGAAGGAATATCATAAGGAACTATTGTCAAACCTTTTACTTCCCTCAATTTACCTTCATATTCATTGTATAGAATTATAGGTTTTTGGATGTCAAGTTTAAAATGGGAAATATCATCTTTATTCATCAAAACTACCGTTCTGGTTCCATAGATTCCTCTGTATCGATCATCCATACCATAGATAGTGGTATTGAATTGATCATGACTTCTAATGGTCATCATCATCACTTCATCTTCTTCCAATTGGTAATCAGGTAGGGAATTAATTGTAAAACGGGCTTTTCCGATGTCATTGGTAAATTTACCCTCCCTTGGACCATTAGGCAATTCCAGAATGGACCTCTTATTTAATCTTTCATTAAATGACTCAAACCCTTTGACTGACTTGGCGATCAAATCCCGTATTTTGTCATAATTGTCTATCAAGGAATACCAATCTACAATTTTATTCCCCACTGTTCTTGAAGCGATTTGAGAGATAATATGAGGCTCGCTCAATAGATATTCTGACCTGGATGGTATGTTGCCCTGGGTACTATGAACCATCCCCATGGAATTTTCAACAGTTAGTTTTTGGACACCTGATTTTTCTTGAATAATATCAGTTCGGCCAAGACAAGGAAGGATAAAGCCAATTTCACCAGGATGTAAATGCGATCGGTTAAGTTTTGTGGAAATGTGAATTGTCATCGCACAATTTTCCAACGCTTGGGTGGTAACACTGGTGTCTGGGGCGGCAGAAAGTAGATTTCCACCCATGGACATAAATACTTTTCCGGGTTCGTTATGCATCAATTTAATTGCTCCCACGACATCTACCCCATGTTTTCTTGGTGGCTCAAAATGGAAAGTGGAGGCTAATGTATCCAGAAACTCTTTACTAGGACGTTCCCATATTCCCATGGTTCTGTCTCCCTGTACATTGCTGTGCCCTCTTACCGGACAGGTCCCAGCTCCTGGTTTGCCGATGCTTCCTTTCAGCAAAAGCAGATTAACGATTTCCTGGATGTTATCTACAGCATTTACATGTTGAGTTAATCCCATCGCCCAGCAAGCAATGATTTTATTCCTTTTGGAAACCAAATCGACAAATTCTTCAATTTGATTAGCTTCTAATCCCGTTCTGCCAACTAACGCTTCGGCATCTAATTCTTCCAAAGAATTTTTATAGACTTCAAAACCATCTGTTTTAGCTTGGATGAACTCTTGATCAATGACTGACGGATCCTTTTTAGCTTGTTCCAATAACTTTTTTGCAACAGTTTGAACTAAAGCTACGTCTTCGTTGATCCTGATTTGTAAGTAAAGATCTGCCAGAGTCGCTCCTATTCCTAAAATACCTGAAACAGTCTGAGGGTCTTCAAAACTCAGTAATCCTGCTTCTTTAAGAGGATTAATGACTACGATTTTTGCACCTTGTTCTTTTGCTTTTTTTAGAGAAGAAAGCATTCTGGGATGGTTGGTACCCGGATTCTGCCCAAAAATTAAAATCAATTCGGAATGATAGAAGTCTTCCAGAATTACGGAGCCCTTTCCGATTCCCAGTGTATGATTCAGCGCAACGCCACTGGATTCATGACACATGTTGGAGCAGTCAGGCATGTTATTGGTTCCGAAAATCCTTACAAAAAGTTGGTAGAGAAAAGCTGCTTCGTTGCTTGTTCTTCCTGATGTATAAAAGATGCCATCATCCGGTGTGGTTAGGCTTTTTAATTTGTTCCCGATCGTTTCAAAAACAGTATCCCATTCTACCGGGGAGTAATTTTTTTCTCCTTTTCGGATCATCATCGGTTGCGTCAATCGACCTTGATGCCCAAGCCAATAATCGCTTTGCTCCCGCATTTGAAAAATTGAATGTTTAGAAAAGAAGTTTGCATCAGCATTGCGATCGATTGCTTCTTCGGCGATTGCTTTTACACCGTTTTCACAGTATTCTCCAAGTTTGGATCGATGGGCAGGATCTGGCCAGGCACAACCCGGACAATCGACCCCATCTTTTTGATTCAATCTCCCGAGAATCTTGAAAGTCTTGTTGACTTTCATGGACTGAAAAGCCTTTTGCATCGCATGATAGACCGCTTTTGGCCCTGCTGCTGAAGTTGCGGGTTTACCTATTTTCATTGGGTTTTTGATTCGATGATTAAAAATACAATAAATAGGTAAAGGAACCTGATATAAATTTTCACCTCATTTTGGGGAATTTTTGCGAATCAGGATGTTTTCAAAGCCTATTTTTTGACTTATGGGATTTTAAAAAAAAAAATACTAATCAGGCTTTTAATGCAGTTTTAAGAGTGTTTTGAAATTTTGAAACAAAAATGGGCTGAAAGGCAAGAACTTTGCGCTTTTAAACTTACTAATTAAAAAAGAATATTATGGAAACTATAAATAAAGAAACAGAACATTCAAATGTGGAAAATCTCAAAGGAAAAGAAGCTATAAGCAAAATACGCGAGATGGTGGACTCCTCCAGTTTGTGCTTTTTCCAAACAGAAGTTTCATTTGATGAAAACCAATCCGCAAGACCAATGAGTATTCAAAAATCTGATGATGATGGAACACTTTGGTTTTTGAGTGCTGTAGATAGTGCAAAAAATGCAGAAATAAATAGCAATCCCAGAGCAAGACTTTTCTTTCAGAAAACGAGTGCCATGGAGTTTTTAGAACTTCAGGGAAATGCGGAGATCACTCAGGATAAAAAAATGATCTATGAACTTTGGGACGCAATGGCCAAAAATTGGTTCCCTCAAGGAAAAGATGATCCTAGAATTTCAGTGATTAAATTTACTCCACAAGCTGGTCATTATTGGGATACCAAACATGGTGCAGGGCTAGCAGGTGCTAAAATGCTGTTTGGGATCATTACCGGAAAGAAAGTCAACGTAGGCTTAGAAGGAGAATTGAAAATTTGAGATAAGGATCAGGGATATAAACTCTTAACATAATCACAATTCCTTATATGATAAAAAAATCCGATAGATATCGGATTTTTTTATGTTTAATTAAAGAGAATGTCCATTGAGTACGGTTCCGTCTTTCACAGTTTTTAGATAGGTAATGGTTTTACCATCTTCGAGAATCTCAACTACACGGTAAGTGTGAAATGGATTACCCCAGCTTCCTCCAAAATGCCCATCCCATAAATAGGGCTTGCCTCGGTTAATCATGATACCATCTACATCGTGGTCGTGTCCATGAAATACTGCCTTTACGTTTTTATGCTGAGCAATAACTTCCATGAGCTCATCACATTTTATTCCATGCCTGGTCCAGTCGTTTTGGGAAATATGGATGAAAACAAAGACATGTGAGAGACTATTAAAGTCCTCCAATTTTGATTTTAAAAAAGGGACATCTCCACAAAGGTATTCACCTGCTTCATTTGAACAGTTGAGCAAAATTACACCAGATCCATCTTTGGCCTTAAAAGAATGATTTTCAGGATAACCCCAAATTTTTTCCCATTCACCAGTTGCCACGCGGTCATGATTTCCTCGAGTGACGTAATAAGGAGGTTTTAAAGAGTCATAAAATGTTTTCACTTGAGGTAAAAATATTGGGTTATCGTGAACCAAATCACCGTTAAAAACCACGAAATCCACTTGTTCTTCTGCATTGATAGATTCCATTAAATTTTTATGTGTGCCTGTGAAATCAGTTTCCGGCTGTCCGAAATGCCCATCAGAGGCTACTATAAATCGTAGATTTTTTGGCTCTTCTTTTATTGTTTTGCCTAGACTATCCAGAGGTAAAGCCATTACCGCTGAGGAAAAAAGGGTGATTTTTTGAAGGAATGGACGTCGTTTCATATGCCTTTTGTACTTTCAGTCCCTCAATTTCAAAAAATAATTCGAAAATGGAATGTGCGTGAGAATTTATTAACTCTTGAAGAATTTTTATTCAATGGCTGTTTTTTATGAAATAACGGTGTGATTTGATCTTACTGCGAAAGAAATATCTTTGGATAATTAGAGTTGATTACTTAATAATTCACAACCACGTTTCCGGTTTTTTGACCAGAGAGTACATATTTATAAGCTTCAGAAATTTGATCTAAAGAATATTCTCTATCAATTACAGGTTTGAATTTACCGGTACTTAGCAAATCAATAATATAGGGCATTGTCTTTTTTAGGCTGAATGGAATTGGGAAAATGACTTTTTTATTTTGGATAATTTTTGTAGTTAAATCGAACCAGATATTTTCAGCATTAGGGCCAAGTTCGGAAGAAATATATACCCCTTTTTCTTTTAAGATTGGCTTACACGCACCAAAGGTACTTTTGCCTACTGTATCAAAAATAAAGTCAAACGAATTGCCAGTTTTTGTAAAGTCCTCTTTTGTGAAATCAATAATTTTATCGGCTCCTAAAGACTGCATCAATCCATTATTTTTGGAATTTGACGTGACGGTTATATCCACGTCAAATAACCGCACAAATTGCAAAAGAGCAGAACCAATAGCTCCCGTGGCTCCATTAATCAGGATTTCATTTCCAGGTTGAATGGCTACATAGTGAATGAAAGAATAAGCATAATGAGCGCCTTCCAAACTTGCTGCCGCTTGTTTGAAATCTATATTTTCAGGTATATTCAATAAAGAATTTTCCTTAATAGAAACTAGTTCCGACTGAGATTCCAGCCCCATATCCAAAAAGCTAAATACCCGATCTCCCTTCTTGAAAGAGGTTACATTTTTACCTGTCTCAATCACTTCACCTGCAAAATCAGTCCCTAAAATTATCTTTCTTGGCTTTGGAAAACCTAACATCACTTTCATGATAAAAGGCTTACCAGTAAGATTCGCACAGTCTGTTCTGTTGACAGTCGTTGACTTCACTTGTACAAGTACTTCGTCTTCCTTTGGAATAGGATCTTCTATTTCTTGAATAGTAATCGCATCGTGCGAGCCATAGGTTCTTCTGATTGCTGCCTTCAAATCTTATATATTAAAATTAGATAATGTTCTTTACCACTACTTAGACTCAATAACTTATTTAAGATTGAAAATCACCAGTTTTGATTTAAAAAATACTCTAAAGCTAGATTAAAATTAAATTCTGAAATCTTAAGCTAGAATAGGTTTGTATCCGAAGGAAACTACGAACTCACCTGGTATATCGTATCCGGATTTTGTTTTGAATGATTCAATAGACGCTCTAAACTCTTGTTGAGCCTCATTTCTTGTTTTTTCATCAAATCTTGAATAAGCCATTGCCACTGGGCCTCCCAAAAATGAAGCTTGACAGGCCTCATCAGCTGTGTTGTAATGGAGGTTTGTAGAGATTTTTTTAAGTGTAAAATTCTCAAAACCTGCTTTCTTGAAAGGGTAGTTAAGGTTTTCTCCTTCACCCAACTGAAAAAACATAGGGCAAACATCTGAACTTACGCGAGCATCCACGATCGGGAAAATTTCCGCCCAACCACATCGTTTTCTAGACCCCCAAACTACCACCACCACCTTTCCACCCGGTTTAAGGACTCGATACATTTCTTGCAAAGCTCGGTCGGGATCGGGTAAATACATCAGACCTAAAGAACAAGTAACCATATCAAAACTAGAATTCTTGAATGAAAGGATTTCTGCATCCATCTGTTTAAATTCTACATTAGAAAAGCGATTGGATTGGGCAGTAGCCGTTCCAATTTTAATCATTTCATCAGATATATCTGTTGCTATAATTCTACCTGAAGGACCCAAAAGTTTAGCCATCTGAAAAGTGATAAGCCCCGTGCCAGCTGCAATATCTAAAATGGAGTCGCCCGGTTTAATTTCCACATTTTCCAATAATAGATCATGGGCAGGTTTTAGTTGTGTTTGCCAGCTATTTTCATAAAACTTGGCAGCCTTATCCCAACCATATCTCTGTACTCTTCGCTGTAATTCGGGCTTCATTTTTAAGTAATTAAGATTCCTCTAATTCAACTTTTCTAATGCATTTCTGAGCTCTCGAAAAAACGTCAAGATAGGGGCTGTGTTTATCCCCTTCATCTAAAACTTTGTCAATGTCCATTTTGCTTGCAGGACTTTTAATTTTAACTATATACCGGATTTCTGAATACCCAGGAGGCGAATCTGATGTGTCAAATAGAGCTCCGTCATCATAATCTGCCTCGATTTGAACTTCTAAACTGTCTATTATGACATTTAATCTTGAAGCCCACATCATATACCCCATTGCTAGACAACTCCCTAATGCCGCTCTTCCTAAAACTCCAGGAGTAGGTCCTGTTCCATTTCCCCCGACTTGGCTGGGCATATCTGTATGAAAGACGTACTCACCTTCTTGGCTTTTGCATGATAAACCTGAGAGGATACGAGTCTTGGAGATCCCTATACCTAAGCCTAGTGCCGGTTTTAATCGTAAGGCTTTTTGGGTTCTCAGAAATTTTGTTTTGATTACTTCTTGTTCATTCATGGTTGACTGCTAATGCATTTAAATAGGTAAGGTAAATTAATCACCTGATCACATTTGGAATATTTATTGGATTATTTCAGTTTGAGTATACCAATTAATGAGCAAATTCTACCCTCCAGAAGATAATCCGCTTTTTAAAACGATACTGTTTAGTAGAACTGGAAATAGTAAAATGTAACTTAGTTTTTGAATAATACTTAAGTTATCCATTAATAATGAAGCATCCAAGGTTTGATTATTTGGAGCATATTTCATTAAAATACTGACATTTAAATTGTTATGTAATATTGATAGTTGAGATTTATCCTCACTGATGATAAATTTGGAATAAATGAATAATTTCAAAAATTATAACTAAAACCAAAATGCATGAAAAAGTATATTCTTTCTTTTGTTCTACTTTTAGGAATAGGATTGTCCACATTTGCACAATCTTTTAGAGGGCCTGATAAAAGTCCAATGGATGTTGCCTATTTGCCGGATAATTTTGCTCATGATCGTAAAGCTGGAGAGGAGGCAATTGCTAAAGCCTATTATAGCAGACCAAATAAGGCAGATAGAATAGTTTTTGGAGGGATTGTTCCTTTTGGCAAAGTTTGGCGATTAGGTGCAAATGAAGCGGTAGAGTTTAAGGCTTTTAAAGACCTTACCATAGGGGGAAAGAGTCTTAAAGCAGGAACCTACTCTATGTTTGCTATTCCGGGTGAAAGCGAATGGACTATTATTATTAATTCAGATTTGGATTATTGGGGCGCTTTCAAATACGATGAAAGCAAGGATGTAATTCGGTTTACAGTTGACTCAAAATCCAGTCCAGAAGTAGTAGAATCTTTCTCCATTCGATTTGAAGATCTTGGAAATAACACAGCGGTTATGCGTTTGGGTTGGGACCAGACTATGGTTGAAATCCCGATTGCTTATTAGATTAAAATCATAAAAATTTATTCATAAATCGGATAAAAACGGGGTAGTCAGAAGGAATAGTGCCATGACCACCTTCGTGCATGTAATAGCCTAATTTATTCTCAATCAATGAAGTGTCTCCAGGCAGAGGCATTTCATTGCTTTGGGGACCTTCTTCACCAAAGAGCTCATAAACTTTTTTCGCTTCCTGAGTTGCTAAAAATTCACCTTTAGGGTCTGACCAATAGTCTGTATTTCCGGTTTGAAGTAACAAAGGCCTTGGGGCAATCATGGCAACAAGAGCATGTGCATCAAAGGGGAAATCTTCTACATGCGTGGAATACGCATGATAATTTGGAGCGAACTGATACCCATATCTGGAAGAGTCAGACATATGCTTGATGTTTTCACCATAATCTCTTCTGGCAAGTGCGGCTCCTCCTTCTCCTGAGCAACTCGCAATGATCATTTTAAATCGCGTATCTCTAATTCCAGTCCAAAGCACTGTTTTTCCTAATCGAGAAACTCCCATCAATGCAATTCGATCTTCATCAATCTGATCGTCTTTTTCAAAATAATCCATGGCTCTGCTAAGTCCCCAAGACCATGCTGAAATTGTTCCCCACTCATCATCTTTAGGCTTAGTTTCACCTGGTTTTAGAAATTCCTTTCTGATACCATGTTCAAAACCCTCTTTAAAATCCGGATCTATGTCACCATAATAAACTGTAGCAAAACCATAGCCTTCATCTATGAATTGTTCCGCATTTGTAGGCCTAAACCTACTCGGCTGATCAGCTTTTACTTTTTGACCTTCTCTATTCCAGATCTCTCCAATTCTAACTTCTGGATCATCCACTGTTTGTGAATTTGCAGTGAAAGAAATCGTGAAGAATATTGGAGTTTTATTAGATGAATTTTTAGGTAAGTAAATCAGTAAATCCATAGGATGAGGTTTGCTGTTTTCTGTTAAATAAATTCTTACCTGCTTTCTAATCGCCTTTCCATTAAATGCTTCACCTTTCTTTTCATAAATATCATATTTGATCGATTTTGGGGCAGGAGGAGTTTTTCCATATTGAAGTTCAGCTACAGCTTTCAAAAGTTCAGGTCTTTTTTCATTAAACCAGGTTTCTGCATCAGTTACTTTCTGTCCATTTTTTAAAGTAAATAGATCAGGTAGCGTATAAGGTGGAATCGCATTTTCGTCATAATTGACGGGAAATCCAGCCACTACTGATGGAGGGGCTTGAGTTTGCTTTGCTATGCAAAGTTTAACTGAGAGAAGGAAGATAATAGTCAAAAGACCTTTCATACAGAAAAATAAAATTTATGAATCGTATTATTATAATCTTGTTTTTTAGAGAATTAAAATAAAAAATAAGTATTGATAAATGAAATAATTAGGTATTTGTTAGATTATTTTTTTGCTCTTTATTACTCAAAATTTTAAATAAAATATTGTAATAATTTTATTTATTAATATTCTAAATTCTTTTTTAGATAAATGCTTGAGTTTTTTATTCTTCAATCAATAGATAAAATTGATAAATAAATCCCTCTTTTTGTATTTCATTAGATAAAAATTAGATTTTGTATAACGATAAATGGATTTTAATAGTACATTCACCAATATTCTTTAAACATTTAAATTCAACCAAATGAAAAATTTTAAACTTGCATTTCTCTTGTTAGCAATGGTTTCTTATTCCTGTAGCAATGTAGATTTTGTTAATGATGATGTAAATGCTGATTCGGAAGTTTTATCAGCAGAAAGTGACTTTTCTCTAAAGTCAAAAGACATACTTATTTCAGGAAATTCCTTGAGACTTCGTAATGGAACACAAGAAATTAATGATCAACAAACTGATCCTAGTCTGATAAGGGGGGAAAGTGTCAGAATACCAGCCCTTTCTGGAGAAGATGTACCTGTTGAAGTCCCAATGGGATCTTGGGTGACTATAAATTTCACCCTCCAAGCTGAAATTAATGAAGGTGAATGTCCAGAGAGCTTATCAGAAGAGCAGATAAATTCCATCTTAGCTGATGCTGAAAATTTTATTGAATCTGTTGGACTTTCAATAGAGTTTAACGGTGAAGAAATTGATGTTTTTTCAAATTTAAGATCTGATAGAATTAGACTTGTAATAAATAATAGTGGAAATTGTCAGTATATCCTTCCTTTTAGATATTACTTAAACCCACAAGCTAAAGGAGATTATACCCTTATTTCTATGTTTGGAGGAGTCGAGTACTCTAGAACTATCTCGTGGGTCCCAGAGGAAGAGTAAATAACATTTTGTTAGTTCTCTAGTATTTTTGTAAAGACGGATTATTCTTAAGTCTTAAACTCAATTATTAGATTTGATTTCGAGAAAGCGGTGTGTGTCTAAAAAAGGCATACACCGCTTTTTTTATTTGTTCTATTGCTCTAAGATTTAAAGTTCTGCTTTATGGAAAACATGATGTTTGAATTCTTTTTCTCAAATGTCTATTCCATCAATAGTGACTTATTTGATTCCAAATAAGAATATGAAGTAGAGATTCGTCAATAAATTCTAACGCATTAGTCTCATCACTGACATTCCTTCTATCTTAGTAATTTAAAAATTCAAAGATGCTGCTTAAAGCTGATTTAGAATCAAAGTCTAAAAAATGAAAAAACTATTCTCTAATCTCCTTTTTAAAGTTTTTGTTGCCATTGTACTTGGGATCATTTTTGGTCTTTATTTACCGGAGTCTATCAACAGAATCTTCGCGACCTTCAATGCGTTTTTTGGGCAATTCCTAAATTTTGCTATCCCTCTGATCATTTTGGGATTAATTATGCCTTCGATTTCGGACCTTGGTAAAGGTGCGGGTAAACTTTTACTGATTACTGCCGCAATAGCTTATGGGTCAACGATCTTTTCAGGCTTTATGAGTTATTTTACCTCTTCCACAATTTTTCCCTCACTGCTATCTTCTCATATAAATGAATCAACTGAGATCACTGAGAGTGGGAGGGATTTAGAGCCATATTTCAGTATTACTATTCCTGCAGTGATAGATGTGATGTCAGCATTGGTCTTAGCTTTTGTAATTGGTTTGGGGCTTTCATATCAAGAGGATTCTGCGCTGAAAAAAGTGGTAAAGAATTTTGAAACGATCATTATGCAACTCATAGAGAATGTCATCGTTCCTTTATTGCCTCTTTTCATCTTAGGTATTTTTGCCAATATGGCATTTAGCGGTCAGGTATATTCAATCCTCTCTGTATTCCTAAATATCATTGGTGTGATCTTCGCAATGCATATTTTCTTGTTGATTTTGCAATATGTAATTACAGGTGCAATTGTGAAGAAAAACCCAATTAAGCTTTTGATAACTATGATGCCAGCCTATTTTACCGCTTTGGGTACGCAATCTTCAGCTGCTACAATTCCAGTAACATTAGAGCAAGCAGAAAAAAATGGTGTTTCACCAAAAATTGCTGGTTTTGTAATACCTCTATGCGCAACTATTCATCTTTCAGGAAGTATCATGAAAATCACTGCTTGCGCAATGGCCTTAATGATTTTGGAAGAAGTTCCTTTTGATTTCGGAATGTTTGCTGGATTTATTTTCATGCTAGGAATAGCGATGGTCGCGGCACCTGGGGTTCCGGGAGGAGCAATAATGGCAGCTATTGGTGTCCTTCAATCCATACTAGGATTTAATGAAGAAATGATCGGATTGATGATTGCCCTTTACATTGCGATGGACAGTTTTGGGACTGCATGTAACGTGACAGGCGATGGTGCAATTGCCTTAGTAGTGGATAGGATTACGAAAGAAGAATCAAGAGAAGTTGAATAAAACTTATGTTTGAGTTCTAAATGATTCAGTTATTGATTAAATTTTTAGCATAGTATTTCGAGCAAATAGCTAACAAGATGGAAACTATTAAAATTTTTCTTTCAAGTAGAGTCAATTCCTCTTTTTCAAATCTTGACCCAAAGAAATCACTGAAAGATCTTAGGAAATTTCTACAGGAAGAAATTGAAAAAGAATACTTTTTAGAAGAGAAAATATTTGAGGTTTTGATTAACGAAGGAACTTTTGATTCTACTCTTTCAAAAGATGCTTTTGAAAATTGTATGGATAGTCTGCGGTCGTCTAACGTAATAATAATTCTTTTCAATGGGGAGGCAGGCTGGCCAATTGCGGACTTAGATTCTTCTAACGGAATATGTCACGAGGAATATCTGGCGGCATTGCAGGAATTTGGTGATATGAGTTTTGGGATTAACATCAGTAAATTCTTTAAACTTCCCGAAAAGGGAAAGGCATTTGAGAGAAATGAAAGTTTTGCACTGGATGTCGAAAATGATTTTAAGCACATGGAGACCATTGAGGCAAAAGACTTTAATGAGTTGAAAAATAAATGCCTTATCCAAATCAAGAGGTATTTGATTAAAGCTCTTGAAAATTCATTTAGAACTCAGAAAAGAGTAGTGGCAGGCTCATCAATTATCCCAGAGACGCTGGATTGGAGTAAGCTTTCTTACTCAGAAAGAATAGCCAAGATGAAAGAAACCCTTCAGTCCGCTTTAGTTTCCAACCCTGTTTTTTCTAACATGATTTGTAGATACTATGCGGTGCCGGATAGCATGTCAGTTGCTGATGCTAGAAATCAATTGGGAAGACCATTCTTATATGAGCAGAATGAAATCATTGGAAGTGGAAAAACCGCAGGGGTTGTTCATTTTATAGCAGTATATGGTAGAGTTACTGCATCTCAGGTAAAAAGTCTCGTGGGATATCCCGATTTGACTGTGATCAATACTCCCTTTGGCTTCTATTTATGGGAGAAAAACGTTCATATTCAGATATTCTTTCTTCAAAGTTGTATCAATTCCAACTTAATCAAATTGCGGATTGGGCAGATTGAGATCTGGTTAAATTCGTCAAGGGAGAAAGCAAATATTCAAATGAGAGCCGAAAGGAGGTTTCAAATCTTAAATGCAATTAATGAAGCCAAAATTATTGAATAGAATCTTTGAAAGTATGTTAGCAAATTTTTAAAAATTAATTCTTCAGCCATGAAACCACTTTGTTTTGTAATCATGCCTTTCGGCAAAAAACCTGATTCAACAGGAAGAATCATAAATTTTGATGAAGTATATGAGAAATTTATTAGACCAGTAATAGAAGAATCCGGATTGGAATCTATTCGGGCTGATCAGGAAATGATGGGAGGGATCATTCATAAGCCGATGTATGAGCGATTGATTCTTTGCGATTTTGCAATAGCAGACTTGACCACCGCAAATGCCAACGTTTTTTATGAATTAGGAATTCGTTATACAGCTAAGCCATTTACGACTTTTAGCATTTTTGAGACAGGTACTAAAATACCATTTGATTTGGTTGATGTACGCTGTTTCCCTTACACAATAGTTGATAATGAAATTGTAGACTTGGAAGATAAAAAGGAAGCATTAAAAGCATATATAGCTGGTATAAAAAAGAAAAAAATCACAGATAGCCCAATTTATCAGTTAATGGATGGGATAGAATTCAAACATAATCTTTCCATTGATAAAGTAGATATGCTCCGAGAAAGAGCAAAACAGGACAATAAAGTAAATGAGCAGGTTAAAGAGATTTTAAACTTAGATAAAAAGGAAGAAAGGGCTAAAAAACTGAAGGAGTTAGAGCAAACCCTTCCTCCTAAAGAGGATTGGGATGCAGGAATGGCGATTAATTTTATTTTGGCATATCGGTCCATCAATGGATTTCAGGAAATGGTGGATTTTATTGAATCCTTACCCAATCATCTAAAAGGCACAGTTACAGTGCAGGAACAGTATGGCTTTGCTTTGAACCGGGCAGGGGAAAAAGATAAAGCAATAGAAGTACTTACTAAACTGGTAGAGGAAAAGGGTTCTAATAGCGAGACTCTGGGGATTCTTGGTAGGATTTATAAGGATAAATACAATGAAGTCAAAAACTCAAAAGCTTTCTTGGCGAAAGGGTTTTTGAATAAGGCAATTGAAATTTATACCGAAGGATTTCAGTCCGATTTAAGAGATTTTTATCCGGGGATAAATGCAGCAACTTTGAAATTTGCAAGAGGGGATAAGGATACTGTTGACTTTGCAAAAGTTGTGGAGTATTCAGTATTGACGTATTTGGAAAAGAAAAGTAAGATTTCAATGCGTAAAGCTCCTTCTAATTTTGATGATTACTGGCCTCAAGCAACTCTTTTGGAGTTAGCGCTCTTGCAAAATGATCAAGATAAAGCTTCCGAATATTTATCAGCTGCCATTAGTACACCTCATGAGAATTGGCAAACAGATTCTACCGCCAATAACCTTGAACTATATAAAGTCCAAGGCGATTGGGTGGAAGAAGTTATTCAAGTTCTTTTAGAGAGTTGATAGCTAAAGTTAATTGTGGATTTATTCAAAATGAAAATCCTTAACGGAATCTTTTGCAGCTGCAGCTCCTATTACATAAAGCTCTTCTCTGTTTTGAGCATTGCTCATTTCTATGAGGCTTTCTACCTCTTTCTCAGAAAAAGTTTTTCCTAAGCCTAAGCCGTTTAATTCGCTTTCTGTCATGGCAAAATTGTACCTCAGATATTTTATCAAAGGTTTGCCTCCGATATAATCATCTCTTAAGGTTTCAATTTCCATATCAATATAATGAGCAGTGGGAGAGTTGGAGAGCCATTGAAGCATAATTTGGTTTTGCCAGCTGGCATCTTGCATCAGCATATCCGGCACGTTCATGGCCCAGGTTTTCATCCAGGCTTCTTTGATTTCACCAACCTGCTTTTTGAAAACACTGTACCCAGTTCCTACGGAAACAACAGTCATTTTATCTTCACCCATTTCCCAATGGAATGGAAAACCTTTAAGGGTAGCTACCATCAAAAGAGTCATGGCAGGATTATTAGCCATACTCACACCACCATCTACAAAAGCTGCTTTTTGACCATCACCCACATCAATCATTTGAGGTGCAAAATATGTTGGAGCAGCACTACTGGCCCTGACTGCCTGCCATAGTGGAATGTTTTTATTTTTTCCTAAACTAGTATCAAAAAATTTCCCTTGAGGGTGGTTTATCAAGGGCCAGACGCTATTGGTGTCAGCTCTTTTCGCCACAATACAAAGCCCGGTTTTAATCTGATCGCTACCTAAAGTGATGTCTCCAAATGCTCCTTTCAATGATTTTTCTAAAACGGAATAATCATAGTTGGCCTTTAGGAATTTCCAGGTTTGAAGAGGGTTCCAAAAGCTATATTTTTTACCGAAAATCTTCCCTCCAAGATCCATATATAGATCTTTAATTTCATCCACTTTCATTCCGATTGCCAAGGCAGTAGCGATAATTGAACCTGTGGAAGTTCCGCCAATCAAATCAAAATGATCGCACATTAAATAATCTTTCCCGTATTTTTCCTGAAGGATGGTTTCGATCTTTTTAAGGTATCCTAGACTCAGGGCTCCTCTTATTCCACCGCCATCTAGTGAAAGTATGTTTTTGGGCCCTGTGGATGGGCTAAGATGATCGTGAAGAGTTTTTTTCATGATATTTGAGCTAAAAGTTAAAAGTTTAGCTTAAAATACTCTTTTTCTAGCATTGAATAAAACGAGGCATTGATGTTTTAGAGCTTTTTTCAAAAAGGTGCATATTCGCTTGTGATAATCTTTCTATTTAAGAATACTCATTCCCTTTTCTATGAATCTATATATTTCTTTAGTTACCTGTTTGCGAGGTCATTTTGAAAAACTGAAGAAAGAGCTTCATAGAGCTCTGGATGCTTTTGCTTGAATAATTTTGGTCGTTCAAAAAAGTATTCGCTTACTACTGCAAGAAACTCCTGTTCATTGGTGGCACCATAGATATTAATGTCGCTTTTTCCCGCTAGCATTTCTTTCATATTCTTGTTAATCAGATCGAGCCAAGGCAAAACAGCCTGATGTCTCATGATAACCGACGGAACTCCGTCTACATTTCCATCCTGCTTGTCAAAGAGATGGACGAACTCATGAATTCCTACATTTTTTTTATCACTTTTATTGTCGAATCCATAACGTAATGCAGGCTTTGAGAAAAGGACAACGTTATTCATCACACCACCACTTCCCACCATTCCAGAAATCGATCGGTCTTTGCCATTAAAGTCATATTCTTCTGTAAACAAGTCTGGATATAGTAGTACTTCGCAAAGTGATTTGTATTCCCATTCAGGAAAGCGAAAAATAGGGATTAATGCACTGCTAGCTACCAAAAGTCGATCTTCATCATCTATTGAAGTTTTAACTCCGGTAATTCGAATTCTTTTTAAAAAACGTTGAATGTCTGACTCAAATTGGAGCTTTTCCTCTGATTTAAGTTCCTTATAAAATTGGATTTCTTGGTCCAGAAAATCTCTCCATGTTTGGGGAAAAACTTCAGGTACTTCGAAACCACTCTTTTTTACTTTGGAGTTGTAGATGAATCGAACAATTAGTGCGACTAGTGAAACGGCAAATAGGATAGTGAAAGTAGTCAATGCCTGCGATGCTTAATAAATTTGTTAATTCGCGAATGATGTCAAATCGATTGCTAAGAACTAATTATAACATGGATACTGTAATATTTTTTCCTGAAAATATAGGTTTTAAAATCTCAAATCATTTACCAAGATCAGCTTTTTATCTTATCAGCTCGTTCTCTATCGAGCTCCTTTCTAAGCTTAATTTTACATAGTTAGTAAATAATCAAACAGATAAGACTGTTTCTTTTTAAAACACTGTTTTCGATTTTCTGTCGAATGCTTTCCTGAACATCCTTATCTGTTGAGTCCATTAGGACGCAAGCTTGATCCCAAACTTCCTGACGCCAACTTGAGATAAGCCGAGAGAGTAAATATTCATCTACTCTTCCAAAGGCTTTGTCTATCCAACTCATGACAGGATCCGTAGGGCTGAGCAATTCGTCTTGGACAGCATCAATAGAAGCCGCTATAATTTCATTTACTTTGCAGTGGTCCTCATATCGGAGCATTTGCTGCTTTTCGCTTAAGTTTTTCCAATCCTGATGCAGCATGTCATAAAGGGTAAGAACTAAGTCATAATTGATATGAGCATTAACTCCCATTAATAAATATTGTACATCCCGAAGCTCTTTTTCGGCTGTACAAAGATGTACTTCATGCCATACTTTAGAGGTGTTCTCGCCACAATCATAGCAGTTTAAAGCATCGAAATAATAATTCGCAAAGCGATGAAGTAGGGTGTTAATCCAATCAGAGTCATGAAAAATCCCTTTGTCCAAGGCATCAAGCATATTCCCAGTCATGAGTCGATAGCAACTCAAAAAAATCCGACGGGAATCATTGTTTGATTTCCATCCTTCAATTAGAAGGTCCATTCTGTCGAGAACTTCGAATTTTTTGGACATTCGATTTTGAGTTATTTTTTATCAATTTTCACAGGATCTTTATAGATCACTTTAATGCTTTCTAAAGCTTCTAAATAAGATTGAACCAAAGAGAGTGGCACAGGGCCGAATTCACCAGAAAGGATGTTTCGGATGTCAGAAACTGTGTTTTTTCCATTGACCAAATTCAAAGTTTCATAGGTGTATTCTGAACCAGATCCTCTTATTCCCTGGTAATTAAATAATTTAGGTCTTGGTTTTTCTTTACCAAAATTATCCGTGAAATAATCGTAACCAAATGAAAACATCCCTCCTTTGATTTCTGTATTTCGATGATAAATCAGACTGCTGTTTGGCTCGCTTGATTCTATCGGAGTACCTGCTCCTGCCACTACTTTCAACTGCTCCAAATAGCTTCTATAATCTTCAGTCTGGCTTTCACTCAAGGTTGCATATGGGGCAATTGATTGAAAAGCCTCCATTTCTTGTTGCCAAAAATAGTGTTTGAGATTCTCTGCCTCTTCCTCAGGAAGTGCGTTTGCGAATTTCAACATTTTAGAGGATCTGCCTAATACCTGCTCTTTCATGAGTGAGGTGAGCATTTCTAGATTTTCAGAACCGAAATTGGCCAGATAAAAACCAGAAACGGCACCTATAAAGCTTGACCTTTTTAGAACTGTTGGATCTATGAATGCTGGAAGATCATAATTGGTATGAATATATCTATCAGGATATTGATGAAGGTAAATGGATGGAATTCGATAGGTACCTTCTGTGAAAACTTCAAAATCACTTCCCATATGGAAATTACCCAAAATAGCATGAAAAGGTTCTTTACCTCCTTCTTTGGAAACCACCGGATAATTCACGGCTTCCCCACTGGTATAAGCTATACTGCTTTGATTTAAAAACTCCCCAAATGCCTCCCCTATGTCATTGATGAAACTTGGTAAACTTCTCGGACCTCTTGAAATCTGATAAATTCCTTTCGTTTCCAGTCCGCCGCCTACCATGTCCATGTGAATATTAAATTTTGTTTTTGATGCAAGTTCGGGTTTGTAGGCTAGTAATGAATTGGTGCCTTCAATTTCTGGTGACCACAAAAACCGGAGCGTACGTTTTGGTCGTTCCAATTTTCCTTCATTAATCAATTTTTTCAGGGTACGTGCAACTTCCAAAATGGCAACTGAACCGCTGGCATTGTCATTGGCGCCTGGTCTTGGGTGATCTAAATGGCACGTGTATAGGATTTCTTCACCTGCAAGATTAGGGTCAGCACCTTCTATAACTGCTGTAAGCAATTGCCAATCTGTGGCTTGAGTATCAGTAATCACTTTTGCATGTAGCTGAATCTTTTCACCTGCTGCCAGTCTTTTTTGAAATGCGCGAGCTTGCTTCAGAGAAACCATGAAGCCAAAGGAATTTGTATTGTCAAAATAATCGAAATGCCCCCATCGTATCAAGTTCTCATTCTCTCCATGCCACGCTGAAGGCTGATTTTGCGCATAACTTATAACTCCTGCTGCACCATATTTTTCAATGGCCAAGGAAGCAACAGACCCTGGCTGGGATGAGGTAAGAACCAGTTTTCCTTCTATATCTTTCTTTTGATAATCAGAATCAGAAGTGCCTGCTCCGATATCCACCAATTCGGAAGAAACCTCGCCGCTTTTACTATCTTGGGCAAGAACCATAGGAATAGAGGCGAAATCAGCAATTTTTTCATGATTGACCCATTTCCCTTCTTCGAATTTTTGCTCCCATAATTCTGCAAAAGAAGGATTCCAGGCTGGTCTGGATTTTTCTGTCCCATACATCAATTGACCATTAGCAGGGATTTTGATGACTTCAATGCCTTCCAGATTATATTCTGAAAGTTTGGATGAAATAAAAGCAATGGCTTTGTTATAATCATCCGAACCCCTCATTCGATGTAATCTACTGATAAATTCTAGGTTTCGTTTGGCAGATTCACCTGAAAGTTCCTGATCAAGATGCGCTACAAGTTCTTCTTGGCCTAGGGGAACATGTTGGGAATAAGAAGTGCCCAAAGACATAAAAAAGAGGGCAATAAAATAGATTAAAGTATTTTTCATAAAAAAGAGAAACAGGTGAGTAGTTCAAATTGTATGGCGAAATGAACCTGTTCAAGATACCAAAATATCTATTAAATTCTCTGGGCTTCCTATTTAGAAGGTGACTTGCTAAGTACAATTTTTTAAATAAAAGAGAAGTATCTATTGAATGATCAATTTCATTAAATAGTTATATGATTTTTTAAAAAATTATTATTTCGAATTCACCTGATCTCTAACAAGCTATTGTCTTGAATTATTATTTTTTTTTAAAAGGTCTATCACAAATTTTTCTAGACCATAAGAACTTTTCTTTAATATTAAAGAAGTGCAAATTTCTTAAAATATTGATGCCTTAGCTAACCAATTTTTTTAGCATCCCCTTAAAAATAAAACCATGAAAAGGCAGAACAGAATACCAGTATAGTCTGCCTGATAATCCCATTGGTCGAAAGGTGGCGGTTTGCTTTAACACATTGTCTTTGATGTTAAATTCCAACCAAGCTTCTCCAGGAAGTTTCATTTCCGCAAAAAGTAATAATCGACCTTCTTCCCGATTGGAGTAAAGCACTCTCCAAAAGTCTAAAGCATCTCCGGGCATCAGTCGAGATGGATGCGTTCTTCCTCTTCTCAAACCTACTCCACCGAATACTTTATCCAAAAAACCTCTAATTTTCCATAACCAAGTCCCATAATACCATCCATTATCACCTCCAATTTGCCAAATCTTTTCTTTAGTATGATTTACATCTTTGATTTGAATGGAACGCTCATCTTTAAAGACTCCAAATTTGGGAACCGAGAGATTTAAATCAATTTTTTGATCGATGACACCACTACTCCATGAATCTTTCCAGCTTGAAAGAATTTCATTTCCCCGGATTTTAAAAAGGGTTTTCTTCAAAGCCGTCTTATAATCTATGGGATTTATTCCTAATATTTCGTTGATTCTGCTTTCCTTACAAACAACTTCCACTTTCATACTGCTTACCAACGCCGTCGCTAATTTATATGAGGTAGAGGTTACAAAATATAGCCAATAAGAAGAAAGCTTTGGTGTCATTACCGGTACTATGTAAATTTTTCTCTCTAAACCTCTTGCTTCTGCAAAACCCAACAACATTTCTTTATAAGTGAGAATGTCTGGACCTCCGATATCAAAACTTTGATCATATACTTCTTCTTTAAAAATAGCCTTTGTCAAAAATTCTATGACATCTGCAATACCAATAGGTTGACACTTTGTATTTAGCCATTTTGGGGTAATCATAATGGGAAGTTTTTCTACCAAATCCCGGATGATTTCAAAGGAGGCACTACCTGAACCTATAATTATTCCTGCCCGCAACGTAGTAAAATGATATTTTCCTTTTTTTAGCTCTAATTCTACTGCTTTTCTGGATTCGAGGTGCCTTGAAAGAGAATCTTCATTAATAATGCCACTTAGGTAAATGACATGCTTCACATTTGTTGTGTTGATTATTTCCCGAAAATTAGAGGCGCATCTCATTTCTAATGCCTCATAATCAGATGAGGCAGCCATAGAGTGTAATAAATAGTAAGCGCCATCCAGATCTTTTGGGATTTTAGAAAGTGATTCCCTGTCTAAAAAATCTACTTCAATCACCTCAATATGAGGTATTAATTCTGGCTCGGGATTGAAACGACTTACATCTCTGACACAGCAAATTACATGATGCCCATTTTCGATAAGCACGGGTAATAATCTTTTGCCGATATATCCGGACGCACCGGCCAGAAGAATTCTCACTTAAGACTTACTTTGCTCTAAGCTTTTGATTTCATTCAATACTTCCTCAGCTTCGGCTTGCTTTTTATCGCTTTCAGTTCTGTTTACAGTAGATAGCTGGTAGGCTTCTTTTTGAAGTTTTTGATATTTCTCGTTCAATAAATCGATTTTTGATTTCTTTTTGAATAATCCGAACATGGTATTTTTTTTTATTTGATACTTGACATTCCGCCATCCACATGAAGTACTTGTCCACTCATCCACGAGGATTGATCTGAAAGCAGAAAGGTAGCCATTTCTGCTATATCTTCAGGAGAACCAATTTTTTTGAGTGGATGCCTTTGTGCGTTTGCTTCCTTTTTTTCATCTGAGCCCAATAATTTACTAGCCAATGGAGTATCAGTAATCGAAGGAGCAATGGCATTTACTCGAATAGTAGGCGCCCATTCTGCTGCGAGTGATCTTGTTAGTCCTTCAATAGCTCCTTTTGATGCAGCCACCTGGGTATGAAAGTTGAATCCCAGTTGAACTGCAACTGTAGAAAATAGGACTACAGATGCATTCTCGGAGGCTTTTAAACGTGATGCTACAGCTTGAAGTACTTTTACAGCTCCGACTACTTGAAGGTTAAAATCCTCAACAAAGGCTTCTGGTTTGATTCTAGCGAAAGGTTTGAGGTTGATGCTTCCTGGACAATAAGCTACTCCATCTAGTTTTTCTGGAAGGAAATTCAAGTCTAAATCATCATCCATCACATTCAAATGAGAATAGCTGATGTTGGATGATTCAGCTTCAACCTGATTTTCATTATATGTCCCAAAAACTTGGTGTCCAGATTTTGCTAATTTATTTGCTAGAGATTTTCCTATTCCGGAAGAGGCTCCTACGATCAAATAATTCTTCAAAGCTTATTTTCTTTATGGT
Source organism: Algoriphagus sp. SE2 (assembly GCF_039563885.1). Taxonomy (NCBI): domain Bacteria; kingdom Pseudomonadati; phylum Bacteroidota; class Cytophagia; order Cytophagales; family Cyclobacteriaceae; genus Algoriphagus; species Algoriphagus sp. SE2. The sequence goes on from NZ_JBCLWJ010000003.1 coordinate 414,077, forward strand.
TTTGATTGAGGTGAAAATAACAGCCTTTTTAGAGACTGTTATTAATATGATGAACCTCTAATTCCTTCATTTGTTTAAGTGAGAATGAGAAGTCTTAAGGATTAAGAATAAATTGAACAAAGCTCTTTTTCTTTATTTACCTCAGGAACTCAGTCTTTAAAAATTCCAGGAGGAGTGTGAATATGCCAAAAACCCTCTTAACTGATATTGACTTTTGATTTATCTCTACTTAATTCTTTCCAAAACAAGCAACCTGAAATCCAGAAGTTCAGATCCTATAATTTTTGAAGCATGTAACGAAAGGGGATAGTGTCCTTTATCCAAATGGATGATTCCCATTTCCAAGGGTTTAAAGTCTTTTTCATAAGACTCCTGACGTGGAAACCGATCAAACTCTACTCCCTCAAAAGGAGGATCATGAGCTTCTTGAACTGTAGCACTTAGGGTGTTACTCCCTTGTTTTAAATAAAAAGTAGATCCGACGGAAGAAGGTTTGCATGTGTAATAAATAGTGGCTTTAAAATCGCCCTCTGCTAGAATATTGGTGTCAAAAGTGATACTGTCCGATGTGGCTATCCAATTCGTGAAGAAAGATGAATTAGGAAAGCGATTCGACCTTTTGATATTCCCATGTGGTATTCCATCCCGTGCTGGAAGTTGGGTTATTTTACTACCTTCATATCCAACAGGAAATATTTCTTCTCGATTACGGTCCAGCTCATTCAAAACCCCATCAATATATTTTTCTTTAGCTTTTAGAAATTCCGAAACCAAAGAATCTGCAGGTTCATTAATTGGTTCATGCTGACCTGGATCTTTGGAAAGATCAAATAGCTGATTATTCTGATCCAAAATATATTGTTGATTTCTCACACTGACATTTCCGTTCCAATGGCTATATACAAAACGATCGCGCCAAGAAGGATTTTCTTCCAATAGGAGTCGTTTAAGGCTAATCCCATCTAAAGGTTTTCTCAAGCTTGTGCTGATACCTGCTAAGTCTAGAAGGGAAGGCAAAATATCTATCGTACTTGCGACCTGATCAATGATTTTGGGTGCTATCTTATCTTTCCAATACACGATAAAAGGAGAGCGGACTCCCCCCTCATCCGTACTGCCTTTTATTCCTTTTAGGCCATCATTCCAGCGCCAACCATTGGGACCATTATCAGACATGTAAATGATGATGGTGTTTTCCAGTAAACTCAAACTATCCAATTTGTCTACTATTTTACCCACATTCCAATCAATATTTTCTGATAATGCTAATGCTGCTTTGGTCTTCTCAGTATGTTCTTTCTCACCATTTCGATGAGTTGTATCAATCTCAATGTCTTTGTACTTATCCCACCAAATATCGGGCACTTGCATCGGACTGTGTGGCGTGTTATAAGCTAATAGCACAAAAAAAGGATTTTCGCTACTTGTCTCCACAAATTCCAAGGCATGGTTTGTAAAATCATCAATGATAAAACCTTGCCCTTTTACTACTTCACCATTTCTTTCGAGCATTGGACTCATATAATTCCCCCAATGACCAGAAGCGAAGCCGTAAAATTCATCAAAACCTCTGTTGTTTGGATGGTAAGGTGGTTGGGACCCGCTATGCCATTTCCCGAAAACTGCGGTCCGATATCCATTTGATTGAAGGATATCGGCAAGGGTTGTTTCATCTAAATCGAGTCTCTCACCTCCTGCTGAAGTATCATAAACCCCTCCTCTTGGGTGAAATCTTCCCGTTAAGATTTCTGCTCGGGTAGGTGAACAAACTGGGCTCACGTAGAATCTGGTAAACTGGGCACTTTTTTGTGCGAGTTCGTCAATAGTTGGTGTATTTACATAATCGTTTCCGTTGATTCCCAGATCCCCCCAGCCCTGATCATCAGCTACAATTAAAATGATATTTGGTTTAGTTAAAGCTTTGGGAGTTTCGGTGCAAGACTGAAATATCAGAAGAGTAGTTATTGAAAAAATAAGATTTGAATAAATGCTGGTTCCTTTCTTTTTCATCTTTTGTGAGATAGTGCCTGATTAAAATTAGTTTATTATCGTGGATTTTGGGTTAATCATTTTTCTAAGTTTGGCCATATTGCGAATCCTATACTTGAAAATGAGGATTCCAGTTTATCCCTTCCTTTAATGAAGAACAGTTTTTTTTCATTGATAGAAAAAAATTACGGTCCAGGCTGTAATGATTTTAAATTTTCTCCACTAACCAAATATAAACAAGCAAAAAATTGAGTAGCGATTTCTATTCTTCATTCATTTTACCATATGCAGGAATCATTATTAAGATTTGCAGGGCATATACTGATTCTAAAGAAGATTTTGAAGATTATTACCAGGAGGTATGTCTTCAGATTTGGAGAAGTAGAGACAGCTTCAAAGAGCAATCTGAATGGTCGACTTGGATATATCGACTGACGTTAAATGTGTGTTTGACACTGCTAAAGAACAATAAAAAGAAGAAGCAAGTCTTACTCTTTGACCATCAACCGGTAGATCTACCAGAAGAAAATAGCGCTGAGTATTCAGATGAATCACTAGCAGAACTTTATGCCGCCATACGGCAACTTTCAGAGGTAGATAGGGCAGTCATCCTACTTTATTTAGAGGAAAAATCTTATCAAGAGATTTCTGAAATAATTGGTACTAACGCCAATAATATTGGGGTAAGAATTAAAAGAATAAAAGAACGTTTAAAGAAAATATTAGATGGAAAAGTCAATTGAAAATATTTGGAAAGAAGGATTCATTAAAAATGAGGACCTTGTGGCACCAAAAATAAATGACTTGTATAATAAGAAGTCTGTCCATATTACAGACAAGTTTAAGCGGATGTTTAAAGTCAATATCTGGGCAATCATAGTAGGTTCAACTTTATTATGGATTGCTTCTTATTTCGCAGGGGCTTTTTTGGCGGGGAGTATTATTCTGGTTATGATGCTTTATGTTGCATATACTGCTAAGAATGAAATGATAGCATTAGAACAGTTAGATAAAGGGCAAAGTAGTTATGCTTATTTAAAGTCTTTTAAAAATTGGATTGAAAACTCTATCGAGAGATATGGGAAAATTTACCGAGTGATCTATCCTGCTTTAATACTCACTTTTTATTTTGGATTATGGTTTTCTGATGTTTTTTCAGGTATTCGGGAAAAAGTGATAGAAACTTCAAATGATTTGATTTTTGGAGTTCATCTTTATTCTACTATCCCTATTATAGTGGCTGCAGCTGTGATGAGTTTTTTTGCAAAAACTATTCACAGAGAAGATGTGAAAACGATATATGGTGGGATCATGAGTAAATTGGATAATGCGATTTCTGATATGGAAGAGTTGAGAGGCCAAAAGTAGCCTCAATCTTATTTCTCTAATCCATAAAAAATTAAGCATCAAACAACTGCCACAAATATCCAAATTTGGATATTTGTGGCAGTATTTTTTTGTTTGGATTAATCATCAGAAGTAGCCATTTGCTGTTCAATTGAGAACACTATAAATTCTGCTGGGTGAGTTACTGCAACACTAACACTCACTATCAAAATTCCATTTTCTAGATCATCTGTAGTCATAGTTGTGCCTAAGCCACATTGCACAGAAAATGCATCTGATGCACTTGCACCTTGTAAGCCACCCGCTTTCCAAATATCAGTGAGAAAATTACTTATTGCGGATTTTATTGAATCCCATGTATTCTTATCATTTGGCTCAAAAACATAGGCGCGAGTCGCCATTTTGCAGGATGTTTCCAGAAAGATTAAGGTACGCCTTACCGGTAAATATCTCCAATCTCCACTGTTTCCATCCAAAGTTCTTGCTCCCCAGATTAAAATTCCTTGACCATTAAAGAACCGAATAGCGTTAATAGATTTTCCGGAAACAGGATCTACATTTAGACCTTCCTGTTGATTGTCTGTTAGTTTAATAGGTAGACTTACTGCACCTACTATAGAAATATTTGCGGGCGCTTTCCAAACACCTTCCTGATTGTCTGTGGTTGTTATAACTCCTGCAAGAGCAGCACTTGGAGGCATTACATTGATCGCTTTTAACAAAGCAGTGATAATAGTACTATAATTTTTACTTGAGCTTAAAAGAGCGTTATGGTATTGAGTTACCGAAATTCTTTTTGATGGGTTTAAAATGTCTTTAAAAATCTTCGTGAGGGCAGGATTTGTTTTTTCCGCAGGGTTAATCAACTGTTCTAGCTGACTTATATCTCCGCCAAACAAATTAGTAAAATCGACATCGGAACTATTCATGATCGTAGTTCCAATAAATGGGTAGTAGGCAGCTCCGTAACTTAAACCAATTGAACCTGTATTATTTCTAAAATTTGCTATATCCTGAGTATATAGGATAGGATCAGGATTACGGCCTCCGATCACATCGAAAATGCTTATAGCTCGTTGAACTTCAGTGTTTTGAAGTAACATCTCCTGCATTAAAGTTCCATTATCTTCAAGGGAAAGGAGTGTCGCCTCAGGGCAAATATACATAGTTGGTTCCTCCTCATTCTTTAATGAGGCCACTCCATTGATCAATGCATTTAATTGCACATTTTGATTAACAATCTGTTCCCCGGCTTTAATCGGTTTTTTGCTAGGCTTTCCATATGTTCCAACCGATACAATATAGGCCGCACCCCCACCATTATCGAAGAATAACCTGATGCTATTGTATAAGTAATAAATGGTATTGGGGTCCGGTAAAATTAAATAGTAACTACCCTCAATCATGACATAATCACCCTTTTTAGGTTGACTCATTTGCTTTACCAGGTAATATTCAGGACTATATTGCTTGGCAGGGTCTAAAGCTTTGGGTAAGTCTGAATAACAATAAATTGCCTTAAATTCTGCAAATGAGGTAATTTTTTGGGGTATGTTTTTATATGATTTTTGTTTGAATTTTACTCTTGGAGTATACCCTATAAATGCTGGTATAGCTGTAGCAACTGGGACTACGGAATTTGGAAGTGCATTGATTTCGTTTATATAAACGCCAGGTTTTTTGATTTTACTCATAATATGAAATGTCTTATAATATAAGTTTATGGTTTTAAAACTAAGGGGAAGGGAAATTTTTAGAAGGGAATAAGCCATACTAAAAATAGGATAATAACGCAATCCCCTGTTATAATCCTTAAGGTAGGGTTAATCCGAGAATAAAATTTTAGTTTATTCTTAGTTATTTTAATTCTAAGATAAAAAAGTAATGATGGTTTTAATTTCTTGAAATTGAAAAGATTTCAAATTAACTCTTCTCATCCTACATTGAAGGACTAGATAAACGAGAGTTTAAGATGCTATTGGTACCCATACTTTAGATCATTTTAAAATGAGTGAATATTGGGTTTCTTTAAATAAGCTAGCCTCTGGTACGCATAAAAGAATTTTTCATTTACAGGTATTTATTGATTCAAAACCACTTTTTGATCTTCGCCATAGGTTCTGATTTCTACTTTGATTTGTGCTTCTTTATCGGCTTTATCAAAATTGCTGTCAATTGTAATCACATTTTCGCCTTGATTGATTGTAAGGTCAGAAAGGTCAAGATCGTATTTGCGAATGACGTTCCAGTTTAAATCATATAAAGTCAAATCTCTTCCACCAGTATATTTTAGAGTCTGACCTTCTTTGATTGTGACTGGGAGCTCTATTTTCTTATAGCCATTTATTTCTAGTATAATCCCGCTAACATCACAGTTGATAGCCGTCATGTTGAAATTAATTAATTGCTCATCCCCTGGATTATTGAATTCAAAAGTTGAAAATAGTGGCTCACCTGGTTGTCTAACTTTCTTCTCATGACTGTAAATCTCTGAATACACTTCCTTCAAGTTCCATTCTGAGTCACTGATCCTAGTTAGAGTAAATTCTTTCTCGCTGTCCCGCATTACTTCTTTTTGGGCGGCGCTAAATGAGTTGGAGATTCGAAGTTTCTCCCAATCTCCAATCAATTCTAAGATTCTGTCTGAATTGCCATTTTGATTAACAGTTGTCAGATCCGCTACTAGCGCGTAACCAGCATCATATCCTGCTGATTTGGCCAGCATCCATTCCATATCTTCTACACTGGTTTCCGGAGTCATTTTAAACCAACCAAGCATGCCTGGCATAAAATTTCTTTTGAAATAAGCCTGATTGTTAAACCTGTATTCAGTCTGACTTTCTCTGAAACCTGCATACCAAGGCTCACCCCAATTCATGCGAGAATAGATATGCCAGAAAAAATGAGTGGTCCGACTTGCATCGATAATAAGATGATTTTTTAATTCATCAGATAAATTGTTGTACCAAGTATAGGGCATTAAGGACTCACCATAGGTTCCTAATCCAGTAGATCTGTTTCCTTCTAAGCCATCAAAAGAGATTTGTCTTAATCCTGTTTGATTGTAGAGGTTTGCCATGGTAACTGACATTTCTTTGGTTAAGTCAGCATCAGTTAAAAAAACCTTATATCCATGATCTAACAGCTTGGAAATCTTATCTCCTGACTTATGACTGCTTGCTTTGGTGTCGAAAGCACCGCGCTGACAGTCCAATAATTGCCATGGAGACTCTTCAGACACACTACCATAACGGATCAGTTCCTCTCCAATCATCACTGTTTTTAAATTGTTGTTCTTCATCTGATTGAAGAAATCAGGTGATTCGATAGTGATCACTGAGGCTTTGGCATCTATATCCTCCAAGATGATTGAACTTCCCACTTTGGCAAGTCTTTCGTCAGGAATTGGTGTGACGTATTTATCATTTGTATTGATAAAATTCGATAAGAAATGGGTGCCCATGTAAATACCCTCTTCTGCAGCTTTATCCACACATTCTTTTAATCCTTCAATTCCATTTGGAAATTCACCTTTATATAATTCGAATTGCCCCCAGGTTTCAAAAGTTTTTCCATAATGATAGAGGTAGTTTAAACCTGCCTTTTTTGTTAATGCAATAGCATCATCCACGGTCGATTCGGTGAAATTAGAAATGAGATAGGCAGCAGCAGCATTTCGGTTAGTCTTTACCCATTCTCCATCAATCATAGGATGAGGAAGTCCTTCAGCTATTTCAATAGCTCCGATGGTTTCCAGTGTTTGAGGTTCAAGACTTCCGAAGAGAGCTATTTTTGAACCGATCACACCTCCATCATCATAAGGTGGAGCTACAATTTTCTCATGGCCAACATCTGAGTAGATCCTTTCAGAAGTTCTATTTCTGGTATAAGCTTGGAGCGTACTGCCATTTTCAAGTGGTGCAGCTGCCTCGACCCTGTATAGCACACTGCCGTCTGATTCAGGATGCATGTTGTTTGGATCTGCCTCTCGAACGAAATCGAATTCGGGCATTCGATCACTTTCATTCCATGGATATCCTCCAAGAGTTTTAATATTCAAGGCTTGAATACCAATTGCGAAATCATCATCACGCACTACACCAACTGTTTCAGAGATGGTTTTTTGTATGGAAGTAGGGTAAGGGCCCCAGACAATTAATTCTACAATATCATTATTTGTTATTGAAACTAATTCGAATGTAAGGTGGGTTTCTTTCTCTTCAATTTTGATAGCTGCAACAACATCGTCTTCAAAACCTAAAGTAATTGTCTCCTCTTTTATAGAAGCGGATTTAGGTTGAAAATATTGATTATTAATTCTTACCGATAGGAGGGAAGCTATTGTATCGTTTAATACATAATCTGTCCCGGTGTTCTGATCGATAAGATTTACAATTTCACCTTTATCATTGATACTGATTTTCAGGGGACCTGCTGTATGATCATAAATTATTGTTTGATCATTTGAACAGGAAATTAAAATTAGATTTGCCAATATTAGAAAAAGCACTGAAAATGGTTTCAAACGAATGATTATTTTTGATTTCATAGTTTCTACGGTGTGCTCAAAAGTTTTAATTTTTTTATCGTTGTGGAAGCTATTATTTAATTCTCCTGTCATTTTACCCCTTGGTTCATTCTTTCAAATCGAGGGTTAATTTTTCATTTGTCAAAAATCGTTTTCAATCTAAGAAAAAAAACCAGTCGATTATTTGGCGTTTAATCCTGAGCAGCTTTATAAATCGCATCAAGAAGACTTCCTTCTTCTTTGGTATCATTTCCTAGCTCCCAGAACATAATTCCGCCGAGCCCCTTTTCCATCGTATACTTGGTTTTTAATGCCACTGAAACCGTATCATCATAGGATACCATTAAGCTATCTTTGGAATTATACATGAAGGGAGCTTTCGCTTTTTCATCCCAGTATCGCTCAAAATTTGGATCCTGTTCATACGTTTCCCGAATTTGATGATAAGCCATCCATCCAATCTGAAGTCCACTGCTGAGTTGATATAACCCATTATTAGCTGGTGGGACTCCTTTCCAAACTCTTCCATATAATGCACTTCCAATCACGATTTGATTAGGATTGACACCTTTATTAATCAAGAAATCCACAATTTTTTCTGCTGAACGAGGATCTGGATCAGGGCTATTCCCTCTTTTGTATAAGCTATCCAAGTGATCATGAAATGGTGTTCCTACAATTTCTTCACTACTCACATCCCCCAATGGGGTATGATGTCCGGTATAAATGGATACTCCCGAAACTTGATCATAGGTCATTACATTCGTGTAATTGGCATATTTCATCACCTCATCCATATCTACAAAATCGTAATATCGTTTCCAGCCTGCCGATGCAAAAGTCAGCACTTTTGGAGAATCAAATTCATCCAGCATCGCGCGTAATCCTTTCATCAATGCGGTGAAATTTTGTGTATCCTCGGGACGGGCCATGGTTCCAGCACCTGATATTCCAGGATATTCCCAGTCCATATCCATTCCGTCAAGCTGATATTTTTTAATGAATTCTGATGCACTCTTGATGAATTTTGCTCGGCTTTCCTCCGTTAGGGCCATATCTGAAAACCCATCTGCACCCCAACCGCCACAAGCAATCATTACTTTCAGATAAGGATTTCGATCTTTTTGCTTCACTAGTGCTTCCAATTTTGGTCCGGCAACTTCTTCATTCCCGAACTTCATTTCTCCGTCAATTACATTAGTAAAAGAGTAGATGATATGCGTCAACTTTTCTACTGGAATTTTTTCTGGCTGAAAGTCACGTTCCGCAACATAATATGCCATGATTACCGGTTTGGCTACAAATCCTTTTTCTACAGAATCTTCATTTTGAGTGCTTGTTTTAGGCGTGCAAGCAAAACTGAAAATAAGTAGGAAGAGATAAGATATGGTAGCGTTTTTCAAGTTCAATCTGATTTTCTTTAGTCTTAAATAATAATTTTTAAGAAGTAGCAATTACTTAAATTAAAATCTTTTTTAATAAAGTAAGTGGAAAAAATATTTTTTCTTTTAAACAGGTCAGAATAGAAAATGAAAACTCAGAGAAAAGCCTATTAAGATTTGAAAAGTCAGAGCTAAGAGTACGTTTCGTAGGAAATTGTGATAAATAAAAGTTTTTAATTATCTAGGATAATCCAAGGATAGGCCTTCCTGAATCCATTTCTCCAAGTTATATGAGAATGTCCAAGTTCTTTTTCTATATCAATTTTTATGTTATTCTTTGGAACCCCATACTTGAGAAGAATGTCCTGCATTCTTTTTACATTTTGTACGGTTGAAGGTTCTAAATCTCCTGCATTGAAATAAATTCTTTGATCCAGCACATATTTATTGTTCTCATGCAGACTGAATACTTCTTTATTAATCCAAAAAGAAGGTGAGAAAACAATAGCTCCGCCAAACACGCTTGGGTATTTCATGAGCATATAATAGGACATTAATCCTCCCAAAGAAGCGCCTCCTATGACGGTGTACTTTGCTTCTTTTTTTGTGCGAAATCGTTTATCAATCCAAGGCTTTAGACTTGAAACGATCCATTCAGCATGCTTATCACCCTCAAAATCATTATTCGAAAACCATTGAGTTGAAGGAAGTGGAGAGTACTCCTTTAACCTATCATCTGAGTTATATAAGCCAACAATAATGGATTGTTCCCCTGAAATTCTTCCTAGGCTGTCTAACACTTCGTCGAGCTGCCATTCATTTCCTTCAATTATCTTTTGATCAAATAGGTATTGACCATCTAAGAAATAGAGAACCGAATAATTGGATGTATCTAGCTCATAGTTTTCTGGTAAATAAATACCAATAGTTCTTTTTTCATGGAGGTATTCAATTTCAATAGTATCAGTAAGGATTTTTACGTTTTCAGATGCTGAATGCTCCATTTTCATCACCTTTTCTCTACGCTTTCTTTCTTCTAATACATTTGAAATTTTTTTGACGATAAGGTAAATACCAATAATTAAGAATATAGATCCAATTAAATAGAATATCCTTTTTTTCATTTTTTGTTAATCAGAAGCCAGCTTAAAAATGCTTATTCAACAAAATTATTGCCCCTTTCTTGGCTGCCCTAAAAGAAATTGTTTTTTAGGATAAGCTATTTCCTACCTGATCTCAGGGTAGGAAAACAGACTTATCTCGTGAATATAGTTATGAAATTGACTGTACCAAAGTGAATTAGGTCTATCCCAACTCAAATGAAGTACACATAAGAGCATCTAATTATTCTTTAAATAATAGAAGCAATTTCTGCTATCAGGAAAAATTGATTTGGCACATTTATTTAACAAATCTTTTTATATATTGATTTTGTAAGGAATAGATAGGTCTAAAATTGTAAAAAATCGATAAAAAAAGTTTTAACCAGTTAGAAATAGATTAAAATATATTCTAGTTAAACGTGGGGTTTAGTACTATTCCAAATTTTAAAAAGATCGGTTTACTGATTGTTAAATTTTTATACTTTTTTCTATTTCTTCATCAAATGAAAGATGCTGTTACATAAAAAACCCAAACCTTAAAAATTAATAATTCTTTTAAAGACATTTAATACTTAACTAGTGCTACGAGGCTAAAATGATTTAAAAGCGGAAATGTTTATTTTTTCTCTCTAAGAGCATAAATTAATTGGTTAATAGAAAAAACTAGCCTAAATCGATTAGTATTGGAATTATCAGTTTTTTGAATTGTACCAACTGATGTAAATGGTTAATAATACCCAGAATGACTCCAAAATTTGAAAAAGATATATTTATAAGTTACGCTCACATTGATGATGAATCCTTAATAGAAGGTGAAAAAGGTTGGATTTCAGAATTTCACCGTTCATTAAAAGTTCGTTTAACACAGTTGCTTGGTTATGAACCAAAAATTTGGCGTGATGACCGATTAAAAGGAAATGATGATTTTAGTGAGGAAATAATAAAAGGATTAAATGAAATTGCCTTACTTATTTCTATTCATTCTCCAAGGTATGTGAAATCAGAATGGTGTGTTCGAGAAGTGAACGAATTTTATAAGGTAGCTGAGACAAATATTGGAGCCAAAATCGGATCTAAATCAAGAATTTTTAAAGTTATTAAAACACCAATTGATCTAGAAGCACAAACGCCTTTTTTACAAGGGCTTTTGGGTTATGAGTTTTTTAAAATTGATCCTTTTTCGGGTAAACCCATCGAATTCAATAAGGTATTTGGTAAAGAGGCACAATTGGCTTATTGGGCAAAACTCGATGATTTGGCCCATGATATTGTTGCCCTACTAGACAAAATAAAGAATAATGAATTAACAAATAATCTAAAAACTGATGATTCTGCTTCTGAAGGTGAAAAGACGGAAGGTGAATCTGAACTGGGTAAAATATTCTTGGCAGAAACTAGTCTCAATCTGAAGGAAAACAGAGAATCTGTGAAGCGTACACTATTGGAAAAAGGTTATCAGGTACTTCCAGACAAAAATCTTCCTTTAGATGTTGATTCCTATAACGCGGAGGTAAAGGAGATGATAAGCGAAAGTATTCTTAGCATTCATATGATTGGTTCTAATTTCGGTTTTGTGCCCGAGGGGACAGAGAAGTCTAACGTACAATTGCAACTTGAAATGGCGAATTCACTTACTATTCCTGATTCAAAAGGGAGGTTGATTTGGATGCCACCACAAATAGAAATTAAGGATGAAAGACAAATTCGCTTTGTGGAAGAACTCAAAAACAGCGAAAGTATGCTAAATGGGGCTGATTTATTAATATCTTCTTTAGAGGATTTGGAGTTTGCAATTGAGGATAAATTAAAAGTTAAAAACACGTTATTAAGCACCTCGGAAGAAACCTCTGATAATGATGGCCCCAAACAGATATATTTAATTTGTGACCAGGCAGATATCGACGATGTTCAAGAACTTGACAACTTTTTATTTGATAAAGGCTTTGATGTAGTTCTTCCTGCATTTGAAGGAGATCAAACGGAGGTCAGGCTAGATCATCAGGAAAACTTGATAAACTGTGATGCAGTTTTAATTTACTATGGGAATGCAAATGAACTATGGTTGCGATCAAAAATGAGGGATTTGCTCAAGATAGCTGGATACGGTAGGAAGAAAAAGTTGCTGAGTAAAACGGTTTGTATAGCGAATCCAATGAACCCTCGGAAGGAAAGGTTCAGATCACATGAGTTGCAAGTGTTGAAATTAACCGATGATATAAATGCATCTATAGAACCATTTATAAAGGAAATTTCATGAGTGATTCAACCTATTTTAATCCATTTCCAGGTCTTCGCTCATTTGAGGAAGAAGAAGAGTATTTATTTTTCGGTCGTGAAAATCAGATAGATGAACTTCTGTCAAAATTAAACAAGACCAGACTGCTTGCTGTGGTGGGTGCATCTGGTTCTGGTAAATCATCCTTGGTTAAATCTGGCTTAATACCTGCTCTTCATTCGGGATACTTAAGCAATGCTGGCTCTGGATGGCGTATTTGTACTTTAAAACCAGGAAATGATCCAATAGGTAATTTATCTGAAGCTTTGTCTTCAGAAGAAATCTTGGGAGAGAATCAAGTGACCCCAAATACTTCAGCTATTATTGAATCTATTTTACGAAGATCCAGTAAAGGAATAGCGGAAACTATAAGACAGCTATCAGATTCAAAGGATCAAAATATATTAATTGTTGTTGATCAGTTTGAAGAGCTTTTTAGATTTTCAAAATATGAAAAATCAGTTTCTAAAGGAACAAGGGATGCTGTTGTCTTTATTAATTTACTTCTAGAAATTTCCGCCAGAACACAAGGTAGAATTTACATCGTTTTCACGATGCGTTCTGATTTTTTAGGAGACTGTTCTGAGTTTCGAGGTTTGCCAGAAGCTATCAATGATGGCCAATATTTGATCCCCAGGATGACTAGGGAAGAAAGAAAAGCTGCCATTACTGGGCCAATTGCGGTAGGGGGAGCACAGATTTCTCAGTCATTGCTTGCTAGATTACTCAATGACGTCGGTGATAATCCAGATCAACTTCCCATTCTTCAACACGCTTTAATGAGAACTTGGGATTACTGGACAAAAACCAGTTCGCCAGATAGTCCAATTGACTTAATACATTACGAAGCTATTGGAACAATGTCAAAGGCATTGTCTCTACATGCTGAAGAGGCTTTTGCTGAGATTAATGATGATGAGGGTAGAATTATTTGTGAGAAATTATTCAGATTCCTTACAGAAAAAAGAAACGATGGTAGGGGAGTTAGGCATCCAGGTTTGGTAAGTGATATCTGTGAATTAACCGGGGCAAGCTTGGAAAAGCTTACCCAAATTATAGATATATTCAGGAAACCTGGTAGGAGCTTTTTAATGCCACCTTTTGGCTTAGAAATTCATGAGGATACGATTATTGACATTTCACATGAAAGTCTAATGCGGGTTTGGGAAAGACTTCAAACCTGGGTGCAAGAAGAAATAGAGTCTGCAGAGCTCTATATTCGATTGGGGCAATCCGCTGAACTTTATCAAGAAGGTAAAACTGGGCTTTGGAGAGATCCGGAATTAATGATGGCTACCAATTGGAAGGCTAGTCAAAAGCCAAATGCCATATGGGCCAAGCGATATTATCCTTCTTTTGATAGAGCGATGAATTATTTGGAACATTCAATCTCTGAGAAGGAAAGGGAGATCAAGGCCGAGGAGCTTAAACGGAAAGCAGCTATTCTTAGATTAAGGATTTTTATCGGTATAATATCTATTGCCTGTATTGGGGCAATTTTTTTGGGGATTAAAGCAAAGTTGAGCGCAAATGAAGCAGTTGCCGCAAAAATTCTTGCAGATTCAAGTGCAGCTGAGGCTTTGAGACAGAAAGATATAGCAACAGAGAACGAAGAGCAGGCTAGGCTTTTCGCAAATGAAGCAGTTGCTGCAAAAATTCTAGCAGATTCAAGTGCAGCTGAGGCTTTGAGACAAAAAGATATTGCAACCCAAAATGAAGAGCGAGCTAGACTTTCAGAAATAGCTGCAATTGCGGCAAAAAATTCAGCAGATTCAAGTGCAAAAGTGGCTTTAACACAAAAACAAATAGCAGATGCAAATGCGGACAGTGCTAGGAGGTCAGAAATAAAAGCTTTGAATGCCCAAAGGGAGTCTAACAGATTAAGAATGTTAGCAGAAGCAAATAATCTTGCTATAAAATCTCAACAAATAATACAGGATCCTTTAAAGGACACAACCAGTTTGCAACTTGCTTTCTTGTCTTATGGGCTGAATAAGTTTTTGGAAGGTCCTCCAGATAACAGAATAATTTATGATGCATTGAAAGATCAACTTACAAAATCATATATAGAGAGTTATCAGGTAAGAAATGACAAAAAAAACAATCAATCTAGATACGATGAACGTTCTGCTGTTTTTGCAGACAATGAGAATTTTTATACTACAGGAGATGATGGAATCATCAAACATTGGAAACTTGAGGGGAGCCCAACAAGAATTGTTGAATTTGAACAATCAAGTAAAGTGGATGAAAATTTTAGCAAGCTTTTATTAAGCCCAGATAAAAGCTTATTGTTAGCTACTTCGGTCAATGGTAGTTTATATCTTTTTGAGACAAGTAATATCTCAAAATTGCCAGTGCCTGTTCAAAATGCTGACACTCCAATTACGTTTGCGGCATTTGTAGGATACGACCTTAACACGGTTGATCTTTTGGTTGGGTATTCAGATCGAGCGGTAGTTAATAGAATTGAGAAATCGACTCTATTACCTACAGAAATTCAAACTTTTGGTGATCAGGATTTCGGGAATGTCGGTCAATTTTCATCCTTTATCAATGGAAATGAGATTGGGGTATTTCTTACTGGTCAAGATTTTTTGAAATTCTTGAAAATTGAGAAATCACAGAATAATTACAATTACTCCGAACTAGTAGATATTCCAATTCCAAGAGAATTTACTGAAATAATTAGTTTTATTGGGTCTTCTAAATCTGGTAAATACATGGCTTTGGGAGGTGATAAGGGAAGGGTTGCACTGTTTAGTTTCACAGGTTCAAGGTATACGTATCAAAGGAATGTTCCCGGAAATATTTCAAGTATTACGGGTATCGTGTTTTCAAATGATGACAGTCAGCAGACAATCATTACTTCTGCATTTGATCATACTATTCACATCAACAGATTCTCAGATTCCAAAAATGAAGGTTTAATCTTAAAAGAAAGTCCGCTTTGGGTCAGAGGACTTGCCTTGTCTGATGATAATAAAAATATCATAGCTACCGGTCAAGGAGGATTTATAACAGTTTGGCCATCAAATATTGAAAATTTGGTAGCAAGCTTAAACAAGATTGAGGACATTCAGCAAATGTTGAATTCTGAAGTGAATACCGTAAAGATTAAAGATGAGATTGGAGAGGACTTATATGAAAGTATAGAAGTGGTAGATGCTGAAAATGAGGGAATGAGTAAATTCTGGCAATTTTTAACGAAGGAATATTTAAAAAATTGAACATGATAAAACTTAAATTTTTTATATCCATGAGTTTGTTGGTTTTATCGATTAGCTCGTATGCACAGCGGAAGTCTGATATGGATGATTCCTGTTTAGGTCAATATCGCTTAGCAATGGACTATTATGTTAATGGGGACTTTGAAAGATCTTTAAACTCTTTGGATGGGTATCAAGCATGTACAAATAAAGAAACTTCCGATTATTTGAAATTAAAGTCCATGATTTTAATTGTTCAGGAAAAGGAAGATGAAGCTAAAATCTATATATCGTCCTATGTGAAAACTAAATTCGATAATTACTATGAAGAAAATGATCCGGAATTATTTAAGGATTTAGTGGATGAAGAATTAGAAAGTTTAGCAAATAAAAGCATTACTTC
Organism: Algoriphagus sp. SE2; assembly: GCF_039563885.1. NCBI lineage: Bacteria > Pseudomonadati > Bacteroidota > Cytophagia > Cytophagales > Cyclobacteriaceae > Algoriphagus > Algoriphagus sp. SE2. The sequence goes on from NZ_JBCLWJ010000003.1 coordinate 430,313, forward strand.
TTTGTCTAAAAGTCCTGAAGATATCGAAGTAGCCCCAGCATCAGTACTGGTTATAAAAGAAGAAGATTTTAATAAAAGAGGATATCTGGATATAATTGACTTGCTAAATGACGTGCCAGGATTTGATATCTCCAAAATCTTTGCCACCACTTATGCCAATGTTTATCAAAGAGGTTTTAGACAAGATAATACTGAAAGAACTTTGGTTATGATTGACGGGATTGAAGAGAATGACATTTGGTCCAATATAGCCTATCTATCCCGACAGTATCCCTTGACCAACATTAGCTCCGTTGAAATAATTTACGGTCCAGCTTCTACTATTTATGGTCCAAGATCCTTTGCAGGAGCCATCAATATAGTTACCAAGAAACCTGCAAATCTCATAAAAAGAAAAAGTGATCGGGATGACCCAAAATTGTATTTAGGAGTTAATGGTAAAATCACTGGGGCATCATTCGGGACTCAGGTTGCTGAGTTGAATGTTGCAGGTTCGCAGAAGAATTTTTCGTTTTTGCTTACGGGGAGATTGTTTGATTCAGATGGTCATGATATGAGCAATACTTCTTTTTTTGATTATAATCCGAATGACTTAAATGGTCTAATTTATAATGAGGAGCGGATGAAATCTTTATCATTTAAAGATAATCCTGCTACAACAGTTAATGAATTGGAGGTAGAGATGAATCGGTTGGGACTAAAACCAGGAAGTCCCTTTTATGATTATTATGAAGTCAATGCAGGTGGTACAGAATTAAAAATAAATCCAGACTCTGCAAGTAGTATTTTGAATATTTTAAAGAGGAGAGATTTAGAAAAATACAATTCCAAAGTGAATGGTAGTAATGTGGGTTTTTCCGGAACTAATAAGCATTCTTATTTTGGAGGTAAGATATTGTTTAATGATTTTGAATTTGGTTTCAGAACTTGGAACGTACAGCAAAATTTTAATTATTATCAGGATTTATTTACGGCTGGAGCTAATAATGGAAGTAAATGGAAGCCAGTAAATTCAACTTTTTATTCTAAATATAACAAGAGGTTTGAGTTCATTTCTATTTCCAATACCTTATCCTATGTGGTACATGGTATAGAAGGGAATTCCAAATTAGTTTCCTATAATTCATTCTATAATCTCTTGGATACCAATAGCAGTTCTTCTGGTTTATCTGTGTTGAATTTCTTGTTTCCAGATTCACTAGTTAATGGTGATAAACAAGGGTGGAAAGAGACTTTTTATTTTTATAAAGCAAGTCAATTAAGGAATGACCTTAAGGTGAATGTGGTCAGAGATAGGTTTAATGCTATGTTAGGTATTGAAGTAAGACAAAGTATGCTTCAAGGAGATTACCTAAGATATAATACCTATGCCATTGAAGAAGAAAGGCCTGATGTATATCCTCAAGAAATAGGTACGGTTAACAATCAAGATGAAGGGTCAAATTCTTACAGTGTTTTGGATATAGGTTTGTATTCACAGATTTCCTATCAGTTTATTCCGGAGAAACTATACTTTACAGCTGCTGGTAGATTAGATAATAATAAGATTCGTGCCACTGGTGGTTTTGGGACTAGATTCAATCCAAAATTAGCGATGGTTTATAAACTTAAAGATGTGGTGGTGAAAGCTATTTTTTCACAAGGAATTCAAAACCCATCACAGTTCACAAAATTTTCGACGACAGGTGTACGGGCTGCCAATCCAAATTTGAGTCCAGAAAAAATTAGAAATTTGGAATTTGTTGTACAAGGAGTAAGAAAGCCTAACATTAATTGGGATGCATCGATTTTTATTTCTCGAGTAAATGATGCTGTAGCCCTTAGTACCGAAAATGGTCTCAGGGCCTCTTATAATAATATTGGAACTTATTCCATTATTGGCTCCCAAGGAAATTTGATGCTCAGACCTTTCCAAAATGGAATTTCATTTTATACCAACTATTCTTTAACCTATTCAAAAGAAATCGATAATTCAACCTCTGATGGTTCCATTGATGTGGCTGATATTGCGAGGTTCAAGGCAAACTTTGGATTAAATATCCCTAAAACTATCAATCAAAACCAGCTTAATTTGAACCTAAGGTCAAATTACGTAGGACAAAAACTTGTTGGACCTGGAACAACAGTACCCGGAAATATGGGATTAGACGGATCGGGCAAAATACCTAGTTACACTATTTTTAATGGTTCCTTTATGTATTCACATAATAAAATTCCTTCATTAAGGCTACAAATTACAGTCAACAATATCTTGAATGCCTTATATTACTCACCTGGGCCTCGAACAGCTAATGGGGACTATATAAATAATTATAATGGTTTTGTTCCTTACGTTCCTCAGGAAAGTCGTAATTATAGATTTAGTTTAATTCTTGAAATATGAATAAAATAATTCAAGATTATAAAAAGAGGGATGTTGATTTTTCCCTTATTCACAATGAGTCAGATGAAGTTTATTTTAAGTTGATAGACCTTATGGCAATTTGTGATGGACAAGCATTTTTGGATATTGGAGGAGGTTATGGTTCTTTTTTATATAAACTTTTGAACCGCATTCCAGATACTAGAATGAAATATTATCTCTGGGATTCAAACAAACCTTTCATTGCAAAAGCTATTAGAGATTACGAAAAATGTGCTAATAAGGACTCAAATATTGATGTTAGTTTTGTTCATAATAATGGATTGAATATCTCAGAAGATCATTCAAAGTTTGATGTGATCCTCTGTAAAATGTTTATTCATGAAATCCCAAAATCAGATAAGGAAAAAGTTTTTAATAATATTTACTCTTTGCTAAAACCGGGAGGAAGGGTCTATTTCTGGAAGCCTGATCTTTCTGAAAAGAACTACGATTTTTATAGAAGAGTGATAGCAAAAAAAGATCAATTAGCAGATTTTGAAAACTTAGCTAAGGAGCGTGATTTTTTATTAAACACAGAGCTTGAAGCCCATTTAGCTAATTCTGGTTTTCAGGAAATTAGTAAATTGTTTGACTTTGATTATATACTTCATACGGATAGGAGACTAGTTTCAGAATTCAGAAATGAAACTAAAAAACTATTAGAGTGGAATGATTTTGTAAAGAAGGAACATGAAAGATTAAATCAAACAGGTTTCACGCCTATTAAAGAGGATAAGTCTATCAATAGAATAACAATAGATTTTAAAAGAATTATATACTCAGCCTTAAGGTGATGGGAAAGTCTCAGTCAAAGACGAAAACCGGATTTTTACAAAATCGATCCCTTGTTTTACAAGTATCGCATTCCTTTTTCACCTTTATTTTTGTTGCCATATTTTTTTCTGTAGCTACTATTGAATTTGTCAGAAATTTTGAAAAAAGTTTTTTACCAGTTGGCTATTTATTTTCCGGAGTTATAGGATACGCTTTAATCATTATTTACGGAAAGTTTTTTAATAAACTTGGGAAGAAAGCCTTTTTCCTACCCCATTTATTTATGTTGGCTAGTGCTTCCCTTTTTTGGGTAGGATTCTTATTTATTTCTCCTGAAAGCTTCTCTTCCAAAGTACTGAGTTTTTTGGTTTACATATTTTGTACACCTTTCATCTATCTGGTTTCAAATCAACAAGCTGGTTTATTAATAAAAATCTATAATATTCGGGAAAGCAAAGAGTATTCTGGTATTATTTCTTCTGCTGGAACTTTGGCTTTTATCGTAGGTTATTTTTCAGTTCCGTCTCTAACAAAACTTTTAGGCTCAAATCTCAATTTGCTATGGGTAGCAATTTTAGGCTTGCTTGTAGGGTTTTTTATTTTAATAAAAATAGTAAAGACTCTAAAAATTGAAAAACCGGCTGATAATTCCAATCTAAAAAAAGCTGTAAAGCAACAATCATATAGAGAATTATTAAGTAGGAAATTCATTCTTTTTATAGCAATAAGTGGAGGTATCTCAACTATTGCTTATTACTTCGTTGATTATAGCTTCCTTGTTAATTCTCAGGAAGCATTTAAAGATAACCCGCAACAGTTGGTGATATTCATTGGGTATTTCTTAGGGCTTGTTAAGATTTTTGAATTTTTATTAGGGATTTATTCAGCTAAATTTTTTAGAAATTTTGGCTTAAAAACAGGTTTGGTCATCTTACCTATCCTATGTCTTTTATTCGTTTCTCTTTCTATTTTAGCCTCATTTGATGAAGACTATATTTTTGCTTTAGCTGTTTTTGTATTTGCCTTAAAGTTTTTCGAAAGGATATTTAAAAAGTCAATCGAGGAACCTGCTTATAAGAATTTATATCAAATTTTAGACCCTGCTGAGCGACTTTTAGTTCTGGCCAAAATTGAGGGAGGAACGAAACAGATATCAGTAATTATAGGCAGTTTGATCTTAATTGTCTATGGATGGGTTACCGCTCCGGAAAACATAAGAATGGGCATCCTCTATTTGAGTTTAGCACTATTTATTGTTTGGGTATTTTTTGCATTTAAGCTTGTTGGCGCCTTTAAAGATGAAATTAAGAAAATATTAGAGGCAAAGCATATCAAAAGTAAGAGTGATCATTTATTAGGTTGGGACAAATTAATGATTCTGATTAATGGAGCTAAGAAAGATATTTCATTAGCAAAGGCAGCAAATACTATTTTGGGGAATAAGTTTTTCCCAAGTAGCCAAGATCAAGACCTGAAGATCGAAAAGGAGCAAGGTATTAAGATAAATGACATACGAACAGAGCTAAAAACTCCCGTATTTATCTTACCTCCCAAAGACGATTTTGTAGTGGAAAAACATGCTGCTTTTAAAAACAACTTTGATAAGAATGCCTTGCTTGAAATGGCTATGAAGGGTGAGAGTACTTCAGGAGATAAACTTAATTTTCTTGTTAGAAAATTTAATGAAGCCAAGCAAATTGAAGAGAAGAGGTTTGTTTTAAATTTAATTGGAAGAATTAATACAGATGAAAGTAAGGAGTATTTAGTACAAATGACTACTTATCCTGACTACGTAATTAAAATGCAGGCCTACTATTATCTTGAATTTCTTCACTATAAAATTGACGATGAAAATGATCAACAATTCTGGTCAAATCTTGAAAATGTCTTAGAAGAGCTTACTTATTTAATTTCTATTATGAGTTCATTGCCAGATACTAATTCATTTCTGGACTTGAACAATGCATTGAAGGAGGAAGAGAGAATATTAGAGAATAGAGTTCTTTCCTTATTAACCTGGAAATATGATCAGGCATCCATTATCGCAATACGTAAAAGTGTTTTCTCTGAAAATGAGGATAATAATTTATTAGCACTTGAATTATTTGATAATCTCCTTGAAATGGAAATCAAGGAAAAGATTCTAACATTATTTAATAAGTCGACCAATTATGACAGGTTGAAAGTTCTGAGTAAGTGGTTTTATTATCCTTTGCTGGATGAAAAGAAGGCTATTATTTCGATTTTAAATTCTGATTACACAAAAGTTGGTAATTGGTCTAAAGCTTGTGCATTAAAGGTTATAATTGATAAGGTAGGAGAGGAGTACTTTCAGATAATGAAAAGTTTTTTGCATCACCCCAACTTATTTTTAAGGTCGATGTCTTTTAATTATTTTACAGGTCATTTAGTTGGAAATAGTGAGAATCGAGAATCGAGAAGAATTTTAGAAGTAATCCATTCACGAACAAATAACTCGTTACCTGACTCACTTATGGTTTATGACTTAGTGAAAATTATGGGTTCACATAACTTGTTCTCTAAAATTTCTACCAGTGAGTTGATTCCTATTGCATCACATGCAAAACTAGAAACCTCAGGTAGTAAATTGGTGATTAGCCAAAATGATAATATGTCACCGGCCTTACTATTGGATACCACGATAGAATTGAAATATGCGGAGGGTTTTGATTTGAACTTTGAAGAGAAGGATTTTATTGGTCCACATTCATTTAGTTCCGAAAAAGTGATGAGTATAAAAATCCTTGGTTCTACTAATTATTATTCTTTTGACTCCAGTCTTTTTCAAAATTTAATTAGTACTTCAGATATTTTTATGGGTAGTTTATTAGCTGATGAGAGAGGTCTGTCATATATAAAAAATTAACTGATTACTCGCTATTCAGCTAGGTCAATGGGGATGCTAATTTTGTATTGGTTTAATGCTTGCTTCCCGCGTTCATCTACAAATGGTCGATTCACCTGATTCATTCATGTTTTCACTTTTCACAGAAGATTCTTTGCAGGAAGAAAGAAGGACGGCTCCAAGGATAAAAAATAATAAGTGTAATTGTTTCATACTGAAATAATTATTACCAATAATGAGCAAATGTGTAGCTGGGCAATTAGTCAACATTGTCAAATATACAATGTTGTAAAAACTTTTTATTCAGTTTTAAATTTGGGTTTTCTAATTAGTTCAAAACAATCAGAGTTTGGTTTTTCTCTTGGGTTGTTGAAAAATTCATTTGCCAGTATCATTGCACATTGATTCCCCCAGTTCGTTGTTGGGGTGTGTTTCCACCCTTTAAAAACGAAATAATAGCTATTTGTAAAATTAGGTATCATTGACTTTGCCCATTTTACTGGAGTTTCATTGTCATAATCTCCATTGATAAATAAAACGGGAATGTTGCTTTGGACTGCTTTATTTTCAATTTCTGCTACCTTTCTCACACCCCATATTGAACATACTTCATTGTCAAAGACGGCAGGTGATAAACCTTTAACTTCTGGATATTTATTTGTCTCCTGCTCAATTTTCTCCAAGGAGTTGAATGGGTTTTCTTCTGCGCACCAAACTGAAAGGCGCATTCCTATTCCTGCTCCTCCATCTGGTTCTTGAAACAAATATGTCAATTGTTCTTTAACAGAGGTCAAGTCATTATTCAATAACTTATTTATCTCAAAAGGAACATCTGGTATACCTCCTGTTGAGGCTGACGTAAATACTGTTATCAAGTCTTTTCCTTCTAAGTAAAATAGCTCTGTTTTTCCATTAGTAGGATTCGCCACTTCAACCTTTAAGGGATTCTTCGTTTTTTCTTTTAAATACTCAAAAAATCGATTTTTAATTTTTGGATAAGCTGCATTGCATTCTACATTGTTTTCACAGTCAACAAGCAATTTTTCAACTGATTCCAAAAGATTTTGCACGCTTTCTTCATCATAATTGACTTCTAAGGGGAGGGGCGAGTCCATTACAACGCTTCTGATTTTTTCCGGATAATCTCGCATTAATACTTGTGCAATTTTAGTACTGTAAGAAATTGTAAGCAGGTTGTACTGCTCAATTCCTAATACATTTACCAAATCATTTATATCCGCCGCAATTTCATTGGTATTGTAACTATTTAGGTCTATGCCTTTTTGTTCGAGACTTTCCTTGCAGGATTGGGCAGCTTTCTGGAAAAGCTCATCAGATTTTGAGTTATCAAAATGAGGTTGATTAGATTCATAAATTGCTTTTGACCATTCTGGGCAATCCAAATGAGGTTTTGCATAATAATTTCCTCGTTGTTCTACGAGTATAAGATCTCTTTCATCGAGATATTTATAAAAATTCATATACTGGGACGTTGGCATTGTTGTAGAGCCGGGACCGCCAACGGTGTAAATGATTGGGTCTTTCTTTGGGTTTTTACTGCGACTTTTGAAAATATAAACTGGAATTTTGATGGTTTTGCTATTGGTGTTTTGCCTATTTTCCAACAACTCTAAATATCCAAACGTATATTCTTGCCACTCCTTAATTTTATGAGTCGTCTTTTTTGATTCCTTAAAATTAGGCGTAAAATGAATATTCTTTTGTCCAAAACTGTCTGAGTATATCAGTAAAACAATTAGGTAGATGAGATATTTTAATAGAGCCGATTTCATACGTTACGCATTGAAATTTTTTGCAAAAAAATAAAACGAAGGCACTTAAACATTCACATTTGTTAAGAAATCGACTTCTTCTTAATTCTGCTTAAACTTTGTTCAGAAACTCCCAAATAAGACGCAATGTACTTTTGAGGAACTCTTTGAAAAAGTTCTGGATCTCTTTTTACCAACGCATCGTACTTTTCATTCAGATTGAGCAGTTGCATATCTGCCAATTTTTCTACCGTTGAGAGGAAAGCTTTTTCCGCAATAACTCTACCCAATCTCTCGATTTGAGGTGACTCGTTATAAAGGTTTGTTAATTCTTTTTTATTAAACTCTAGATAATTGCTGTTCTCTATACTTTCAATAAATATTTGATTGGGAGTTCCCTTTAAAAAACTTGTAAAATCAGTCGCAAACCAGTTTTCAAAAAAGAAATGATGTGTGAAGTCTTTCCCATCGATGATTTTATACCCTCTTAACAGTCCTTTTTTAAGGAATAAAATTCTATTTATAGGTTTATTGGGATAGAATAGAATTTGGTTCTTTTCAATATTCTTTTCAATTGCTATACTCTTTAAAAGGCGAAAACTTTCATCTGAAAAAGTTAAATGTGATTGGATGATATCTTTCATTTTTCTACTAATGGGAAGAGATTGTTTTTATTGCTTGTATTTATGTTAGCAAGCACCGACAATCATTGCCTTTGCTCTTTCGTGTGAAATATATACTTATTCTAAAACAATAATGGTATTGTTGGGTTAGTAACTGGCATTCAATCTCGATCTTAGGGATCCCTTAATCGAGAATTACCCCTAATCAAATGAGAAAAATACCGCTTTTATTAATCCTGATATTCTTTTCCTTTGATCCTCTTGCAATTAGTCAAACATTAATTGATAATTCCAGCTCTCCCAATAAACTCCGGGTGTTTATCGATGGATGTGAGCGGAGAGATGGAGGCTGTGATATGGATTTTATCAGAACGGAAATTACGGCGGTTGACTTCTACAGGGATAATCAACTGGCTGACGTCTTTGTGCTCATTAACGATAACAGATCTGGTGGCGGTGGACGACAATATCAACTGATTTTTATAGGTCAACAAAACATTCATGCGGGAAGAACAGACACCCTCTATGTAAATAACAAACAGACAGATACCGACTTTGAAGTGAGGGAAAAACTTACCCGGTTTATCAAATTAGGTTTGGCTCCGTATGTTGCGAAGACCCAGGCAGGAGAGGGAGTGATTATCGACATGAAAGCTGACTCTGGCTTTCTTGAAAATAATGAACAGGAAATGTTTGACCCCTGGAACTTCTGGGTTTTTAATATTGGTAGTGATGCGAACATTGAATTGGAAGAGTTAAGCAGAGACACCAATTTTGGTGCAGACTTCAATGTGAACCGGATTACAGATAATTGGAAAATCAACATATCCGGGAGAGTTAATGAAAGGTTTAGAACCACGGTTAGAAAGGAACCAAGAGTTGATGAAAATGGAGATCCTGTTCTTGATGACAACGGCAACCAGATCATCGATGAAGTTGAGAGCGATTTTGATGTATCAGAATTTGGGTTTGGTCACCAGCTTGTAAAGTCCATATCACCCCAATGGTCTTATGGATATGATCTCGATGGTCGTCAGAATACTCGTTTTAATTACAAATTTCAAGTCAGCTTTAGACCAGCTATAGAGTACAATTTTTTCCCGGAATCAGAGCAGAATTCTAGGTTCCTACGAGTTAACTATGGGATTGAAGTCAGGAACAATAGATATGTAGAGGAAACGATTTATGGTGCAGTTCAAGAAACCAGAACTCTCCAAAGCTTGAGAGTCAGTCTGGGACTAACTCAACGATGGGGTAATCTACAAGTTGGATATCGTCTGAGATCTTATCTGGATGATTTTAGCTTTTGGACTACAGGTTTGAATATTAGTGCTGAAGTCCGTGTGACAGGGAATTTTTCGTTTTTTGTTAGGGCAGAAGGTAACTACGTAAAGGACCAGATTTACCTGGCATCAGGAGATTTCTCCGAACAGGATATTTTGAGCGGAAGAGTAACCCTGCCCTCAGCATATACCATCGATACTAGATTTGGGCTTAATTTTCGGTTTGGTTCCAATCTCAATAACTTCGTGAATCAACGATTCTTCGGAAGAGCTAATTTTGTTGGGAATGATTGATAAATCATTTTGGGGGTGATAGGATTAAGCGAATGGGAATACTACACGAATTATGACAGGAAAATATTTATTTCAAATCCGTTTGCAAAAGAGCGCTTTTAAGATTTTTAAGTTTTGGCGATTTGCTTAAAATTTTTCGGTTCTCGAACCAAACAATTTGTCTCATAACCTTTATTTTAGGCTTCATCCAGATTAAATTTTCCTGTTCTTCCAGACGCTCCTAAAATCAGAATTTTCATTCCTAATTTTCCGGGTTTTTATATTTCTGCTAACGGCTAGTATAAGCGTAGTGCGGGGCTTCGGAACAATTACTGTCCTACTGCAATAAACTTTATTAGAAGCCAAAATACTCAATTTCAGCAATTCAACCCGCATTACTAATATACAAAGTTGGCAAATCGTTTTTACCCCATAACATCAAAACTCCACAAGATGATGTGTAAATCAATCTTGTGGAGTTCGTTTATTAATTGCTTTATATTTAACTTCTTTAGTTTAATTACTAGTTATTTACTTTTTTCAATAAAGCACCAAAATCATCTAACTGAACCGAGAAACTTTCTTGGCTTGGTGGGAATTCTTTAAAGGTTTTAAGAAATTCACCAATATGCCCTCCTACTTGTCCAAGTACCCAACTTCTGTTTTCAGCCCATTCATCGTAACCACGCGCTTTAGTAAAACGCTCAAACGGATCTAATTTTAGGTTAATTATGATAGGTGTACTTAAAAGGGTTTGTGGCGAACGGAACCATTTTTCCTGATCTCTAAACAATACTTTCCAGTCGCCATAACGCATACCATGTAGGGTGGTTTCAGTAAAATAGAAAAATTCTTTACGTTTGGTTTTTCCATTATTTAAAATCAGGTCACTTTGGTCATATCCATCTAAATGTACCTTGTAGTTTTTGCCACCAAAAGATCTTCCCTTTTTCAAATCCTCAACTAATGTATCCTCGCCAAGCAGTGATAATAGGGTGGGCATCCAATCTTCCATAGTCATAAACTCCCCTGTCGTAGAACCTGCAGGGATATGACCATCCCATTTTACAACCATAGGTACTCTGAAACCACCTTCCCATCCACCTACACCTTTTTCGCCATGGAAAGGCTGATTACCTCCATCTGGCCAGCTGTTAGAGGCTGCTCCGTTGTCGGTTGAGAACATTACAATTGTATTTTCATCTACTCCTAATTCTTCTAATAAATCCAATAATTCTCCAACATCATCGTCTAATTCTTTCATACCATCGGCATATAAACCGTATCCTGTAATTCCATCGTAATGGTCGTTTAGGTTGGTACGATAGTGCATACGCGTCATGTTATGCCAGACAAAAAATGGTTTATCATCATTTACAGCATCTTTTATAAAGCGTTTAGATTGCTCTAGAACTTCTTGGTCCAAGTTTCTTTGACGCTCTTTTCCCCAAGGCCCTAAGTCTTCAACTTCTTGTTCACCATTACCTTTAGCTATAGAATGAATAACACCTCGTTCTGCTAGATTATTCTCGATAACAAATTTTTCATCTTTGGGGAAATCATATTGCTCAGGATATTCTCCAGCATTTAAGTGATATAAAATTCCGAAAAATTCGTCAAATCCGTGAGCTGTTGGTAAAAACTCATCACGATCCCCCAAGTGGTTTTTACCAAACTGTCCTGTAGCATATCCCATCGGCTTCAACAATTCGGCAATTGTTGGGTCTTTTGCTTGTAAGCCTTGTGGCGCTCCTGGTAAACCAACGGTACTTAAACCCGTTCTCATAGGATATTGCCCTGTAATAAAAGCGGCACGACCAGCTGTACAAGATGCTTGTCCGTAATGATCCATAAAAATCATACCTTGATCTGCTATACGATCGATATTTGGGGTTGTACCTCCCATCATACCGCGGTGGTAAGCACTAATATTCCACATCCCAACGTCATCACCCCAAATGATAAGGATATTTGGTTTTTTGTTGTTTTGTGCCATAGCCATTGTAAATGAAAGGAAGGCTATTAAACAAAATGATAAATTTCTCATGTTATTCAATGTTTAAAATTTATACGTTTTATTTTAAAAGATTTCCAATGGTCTTTTATATGAAAAGTAGCGGATTTTATACACTAATTTTTCAGCCATACTATGACCTTTAATTTATTTATTTTCTTTCGATTTAACCATTAAACCGCTTTTTTTTAAAAATGTTGTTGGAAAACGTCTTTCATTCATTTATCGACATTCTTTAAATAGAAATATCCATTTGCTAATAGAGTAAGTCCAAATACTTTGTGGATTTCACCATTCTTATTCAGTGTTTCTATTAAAAACGCAACAGCAAATAATAAAAGACCATAGTTCCCAAACTGATACAGATATCCAATTCCACCCCCTTATGGTTTCAAATATTTTTGGTTCACTATAATAAGTCTCCAAGGCTGTATAATAAGTTCCAAGAGTGAGTCCAAAAGCAACTAACATCAAAAGAATACACACCAGGGTTAATGTATGAAGTGTTGGGCATTTTGGAACATTTCATTTTCAACTTACCGAATATTTCATTTTTATCTATTATATTCATTTCACGACTAGTTGCCCGATGTTTTATAGTT